>DASYDR010000270.1:0-16900 GCA_036499545.1 Roseomonas sp.
CAGGCGCCGAGCGTGATCGGTCGAGGCGGCCTCGCCGAAGACCGTGAGCTGCAGGCCAGGCAGCCAGGGGTGCGGCAGGATGCGGTTTCTGAAGCTTTATGGGCGGGTCCTCGGCCTGCTGGCGCCGGATCGCGCGGTGGCCTGCGGGCTGGCCGCGGCGGCGCTGGCGCTGGCGGGGCTGCAATTCCTGGAACCGGTGCTGTTCGGCCGCGTGGTCGACGTGCTCTCCCAGGCCGCGCGCCTGACGCCGGCCCAGGTCTGGTCGGAAGCCCTGTCGCTGATGACCCTCTGGGTCGCGGTCGGGCTTTCCGGGATCGGCGCCAATGTCGCCGTCTCCCTGCTGTCGGACCGGATGGCGCACCGCAACCGGCTGGCGGTGATGCACCGCTACTTCCAGCATGTGCTGGCGCTGCCGCTGTCCTTCCACGGCGACACCCAGTCGGGCCGGCTGATGAAGGTGATGCTGGTCGGCACCGACAATCTGTTCGGGCTCTGGCTCTCCTTCTTCCGCGAACACCTGACCACCTTCATCGCGGCCCTGGTGCTGCTGCCGCTGACCCTGGCGATGAACTGGCGGCTGGCGCTGCTGCTGATCGGCCTGGTGGTCGTGTTCTGCGCCATGTCCGCCTATGTCATCCGCCGCACCCAGAGCGCGCAGGAACACGTGGAAGCGCTGCATTCGCGGCTGGCCGGCAATGTGCAGGACGCGCTGTCCAACGTCGTCGTGGTGCAGAGCTTCACGCGGCTGACATCCGAATCGCGGATGTTCGGCGACATCATGAAGCAGGTGCTGGACCACCAGTTCCCGGTGCTGAACTGGTGGGCGGTGGTCTCGGTGCTGACCCAGGCCTCCTCCACCGTCACCGTGATCCTGATCTTCGTGCTGGGCACCATGCTGCACATGGACGGCCAGGCGACGGTCGGCGAGATCGTCTCCTTCATGGGCTTCGCGACGCTGCTGATCGGCAAGCTGCAAGGCGCGGTCAGCTTCGTCTCCCGCCTGGTGTTCCAGATGCCGAGCCTGGAGGAGCTGTTCCAGGTTCTGGATGCGCAGAGCTCGGTGCCGGAGAAGCTGGATGCCCGCGATATCGGCCGTGCCGAGGGCGCCGTCGCCTTCGAGAACGTGGCCTTCGCCTATCCCGGCGGCCCGCGCATCCTGCGCGATATCGGCTTCCAGGCGGCACCTGGCCGCACCGTCGCGCTGGTCGGACAGACCGGCGCCGGCAAATCGACCGCCATGGCGCTGCTGCAGCGCCTCTGGGATCCGGTGGACGGTCGCATCACGCTCGATGGGCACGACCTGCGCGACCTCACCCTGCAGTCGCTGCGGCGCAATATCGGCGTGGTCTTCCAGGAGAGCATGCTGTTCAACCGCACCATCCGGGAAAATCTGCAGGTCGGCCGCCCGGATGCGACGCAGGAGGAGATCGAGCGCGCCTGCCGCCTGGCCGAAGCGCATGACTTCATCACGCGCCAGCCGCAGGGCTACGACACCATGGTCGGCGAACGCGGCAGCACGCTTTCGGGCGGGCAGCGTCAGCGCCTGGCGATCGCGCGGGCCCTGCTGAAGGATCCGCCGGTGCTGATCCTGGACGAAGCGACCAGCGCGCTGGATGCCGCGACCGAGGCGCGGGTGCAGAAGGCACTGGCGGCGCTGATGGCCGGCCGCACCACCTTCATCATCGCGCATCGCCTATCGACGGTGCGCGACGCCGACGAGATCCTGGTCTTCGCCCAGGGCCAGGTCGCGGAGCGCGGGCCCTTCGCCGCGCTCGTGCAGCAAGGCGGCATTTTCGCCGAGCTGGTCAGCACCCAGCTGACGCCCATGCCGGTGCACGAGACCGGTGCCGACGGCACGCGTACGTCACCCGTGCCGAGCGCCTGAATGGGCGCCGCCGCGCGTGCGGCGAAGCCAGGTGGGCCGGATGGCCCGCATCCGGCGTCCGAGGGGGCGTGATCGCGATTGCGATCGTGCCGCTCGCATGCGTGAAATTCCTGTCGCGCTTCGTGCTTGAAAAGCCGCCGCCATCCGCTCACGTTACTGCCTTGCAATCCGGGCGCGGCCGCGGAGCCGCCCTGTGAGTGGAGGGGAGGCCCGCATGACCATCGCGTCCATTCTGGCCCATAAAGACTCGCGCGTCGTCTCGGTCGGACCGGGCGAGGATGCGGTGGCGATCGCCACCACCCTGGCGCGGCACCGCATCGGTGCCGTGCTGGTGCGCGACACCGCCGGTGCCCTGCTGGGCATCCTGTCGGAGCGCGACATCGTGCGCGCGCTGGCGAAGGAAGGCCCGCCGGCGCTGGCGATGACGGCGCGGCAGCTGATGACCGCCGATGTGCATACCGTCCGGCCCGGCACCACCATCAACCAGGCGCTGGCCGAGATGACCGATCGCCGCATCCGGCATTTGCCGGTGGTGGAGAATGGCGTGCTGGTCGGCATGGTCTCGATCGGCGACCTGGTGAAGGCGCGGATTTCGCAGGTCGAGGAAGAAGCGGAACACCTCCGTGCCTTCGTCACGGCGGCGTAATTCTGGCCTCAAGCGCCGGCATCCGCCGGCTTGGCTTTCGCGCGGACGGGTTGGGCGCTGGCGACTGCTGATCGTCGCGCGCGGGGCCGCGTTCGCGGCCCCGGTCTGCATCGGCTGGCGCCTCGCAGCCCGCCGAAACCAGTGGCGGCCTGCGGCCGCGAGGTTGTGGCGGCTGTATCGGCCGAATCAGCGCCTGACGGCGGCCTTCAGGGCGTCCAGGACGGCGTCCATGGCCGCCTGATAGGCCGGGCCGTCGAGGTAGCCGTCCATGGCGCCGGTGCGCTCCACGAAGGTCTTCCACCCCTGCGCCTGCATCCCGCGGTGAAAGCGGTCATGCAGGGATGTGGCGATGGCGTCGGGCGTCCGCGCCGGCGCGGAGAGGCCCTTCATGTTCTCGACCACGACATCCCAGCCCAACTCGCGCATCGTCGGGACCTCGCGATAGGCACCGCCGATCCGCTCGGCGGAGGCGACGACCAGTGGCCGCACCTCACCGCCCGCCATCAGCCCGGCCATTTCCTCGGGTGCCAGCACCGCCAGGTCGACCGTGCCGGACAGCAGCGCCTGCAGCCCCGGCGCGCCGCCCGAGAAGGGCACGTGCAGCAGTTCGACCCCCGCGGCGCGGGCGAAGAGCAGGACCACCGCGTGGTAGATCGACCCGAGGCCCGAGGATGCATGGGAGACCGATTCCGGCGCCCGCTTCGCGGCCTCCACCACTTGGCGGATATCGGTGAAGCGGCCGCCAGTCTTCGCGACGATCAGCAGCGGCTGCCGGGTCAGCCGGATGATGGCGCGGAAGGAGGTCTTCGGATCATAGGGCAGGTCGCGGAACGCGGGCAGCGAGGTGCTGTCGCTGCCGCCGCTCACCAGCAGGTTCTGCCCGTCCGGCGCCAGCCCCGCGAGGTATTCGGCCGCGATGGCGCCGCCGGCGCCCGGCCGGTTCACCACCACCAGCGGCGACGGGAAATACGGGGAGGAGGATTCGGCCACCGCTCGCCCGGCCAGGTCGGCGCCGCCGCCGGGCGCGAAGCCCACGATGATCTGGATCGGCCGCGATGGCGCCCAGGGGGTGGCCGTCTGTGCCTGGGCCCGGGTGACGAGGCCCGCGCCGGCAATGCCGGCCGCGCCCGTGATGATGCTCCTGCGCCCGATCATGGTCGCGTCCTCCCTACTTCGTGATGCCTTGGATACAGGTATAGACGGCCGCATCCGCAGCCGCCACACGGATAGGCAGAGGAGACACCATGACCATCCCGCCCCGCCTGCCCGTGCCGCCCGGCGCGACCGACTGCCACATGCATATCTACGGGCCGCCCGACCGCTACCCGGTGGCGCCGACCAATCCGACGCCGGTGCCCTTCGCCTATGACCTGTCCGCCTATCGGGCATTGCGATCGGCGCTCGGCCTGACCCGGACGGTGGTGGTGCAACCGACCGCCTATGGCGACGACAACAGCTGCACGCTCGATGCCGTCGCGGCGCTGGGCGATGCGCGCGCCGTGGTGGTGGTGACGCCCGAGACGCCGGTCGCGGAGCTGGAACGCCTGCACGCCGCCGGCGCCCGCGGCGCGCGCGCTTTCCTGCTGAAGGGCGGCATCGTGTCCTGGGACAACCTGCACGCGCTGGCCGCCCATGTCGCGCCGCTCGGCTGGCATGTGCAGCTGCAGTTCGATGGCGGCGAGATGGAAGCGCGGGAAGCGGCGATCCGCGACCTGCCCTGCCCGGTGGTGATCGACCATGTCGGCCGCTTCCATGATCCGGTGCCCCCCGAAGCACCGCCGGTGCGGGCGCTGCGGCGGCTGCTGGCGACCGGCCGCGTCTGGGTGAAGCTGTCCTCACCCTATGGCGTCTCGCGCAGCGGTCCGCCCGATTACGCCGATGTCGGCGCCATCGCCCGCGCCCTGATCGCGACGGCGCCGGAGCGCCTGGTCTGGGGCTCCAACTGGCCGCACCCGAACGAGGCCGAGCCGAAGCCGGAGGTCGGGCCGCTGCTCGACCTGCTCGGCACCTGGGCGCCTGACGAAGCGACGCGCCGGGCTATCCTCGTGGACAACCCGAAGAGTCTTTATGATTTTTGATGCCTCAGGCGCCGGCGCGCGCATCCGCGCGCTTGGCTACCGCGCCGTCAGGGCGCGCTGAACTCGACTGATGGTCGCGCGCGGGGCCGCATTCGCGGCCCCGGAGCATCGCTTCGCTCGCTCCGCAGGGGCTGGTGGCGGCCTGTGGCCGCATATCCGGCGTGGCTGTCAGCGCGCCGCTTCGAAGGCGTCGATGTCGTTGGTGTAGCCCAGGGTGAAGTCGATCTCGTCCACGCCGGCCAGAAGCAGGCGCTTGCGGAAGGGGTCGACATCGAAGTGATGGGCGACGCCGTCGACGCCGGTCACCGTCTGCGCCGCCAGGTCGATCCTGAACGGGCTGCCCTGCATGGTGCCGGCCTGGGCGCGCAGCCCCGCCACCACCGCTTCCGGCAGCACGATCGGCAGCAGCCCGTTCTTGAAGCAGTTGTTGCGGAAGATATCGCCGAAGCTCGGCGCGATCACCGCCCGGATGCCGTAGTCGTAGAGCGACCAGACCGCGGATTCGCGGGAGGAGCCGCAGCCGAAATTCGTGTTGGCCACGATGATCTTCGCGTCGCGGTATTGCGCCCGGTTGAGCACGAACTCCTCGTTCTCGCTGCCATCGGGGTGGAAGCGCAGGTCGTGGAACATGCAGACCGCCATGCCCTCCTCCCGCTTCCGGCGCAGGAAGCGCCCGGGGATGATGGCATCGGTATTGACGTCGACCCGGTCCATCGGGGCCGCGGTCGCTTCCAGCGTGTCGAACTGGGCCATGTCAGCCTCCGATCGGGGAAAGGGCGCGGCTGTCGGCGAAGCGGCCGACGATCGCCGTCGCCGCGGCGGTCGCCGGGCTGACCAGATGCGTCCGCGCCTCCGGCCCCTGCCGGCCGACGAAGTTGCGGTTGGAGGTCGAGGCGCTGCGCTTGCCGGCCGGCACCGTGTCGCCATTGACGGCGAGGCACATCGAACAGCTGGAATAGCGCCACTCGAACCCGGCTTCCTGGAAGATGCGGTCGAGGCCTTCCTGCTCCGCCTGCTGCCGCACCTGGCCGGAGCCCGGCACGACCAGCGCCTTCACCCCGGGCGCCACGCGGCGGCCGCGCGCGATCGCTGCGGCGGCGCGCAGATCCTCGATGCGACCATTGGTGCAGGAACCGATGAAGACATAATCGACCAGGATATCGGTCATCCTGGTCCCCGGCTTCAGGCCCATGTAGTCGAGTGCCGCCTGCAGCAGCCGGCGCTGGTCCGGATCCGCCGCCGTATCGGCGCTCGGCACCGTGCCGGTCACCGGCAGCGCCTCCGACGGGCGGTTGCCCCAGGTGACCATCGGCGCGATCGCCGCGGCATCCAGATGCACTTCCTGGTCGAAGACCGCGCCGGGATCGCTCGGCAGGGCGCGCCAGCGCGCCAGCGCCTCGTCCCAGGCCTCGCCTTCGGGCGCGTAGGGTTTGCCCTTGAGATAGGCGAAGGTGGTCTCGTCGGGGGCGACCATGCCGGCCCGCGCGCCGGCTTCGATCGACATGTTGCAGATGGTCAGCCGGCCTTCGACCGACAATGCCTCGATCGTCGGGCCGGCATATTCGATCACATGCTCGGTCGCGCCGCCGACCCCGATCTGGGCGATCAGCGCCAGGATGATGTCCTTGCCGGTAACGCCGGCGCCGAGTTCGCCGTCGATGGTGACGCGCATGGTCCGCGGCTTGCGCTGCCAGAGCGTCTGGGTCGCCAACACATGCGTCACCTCGGTCGAGCCGATGCCGAAGGCCAGGGCACCGACCGCGCCATGGGTGGAGGTATGGCTGTCGCCGCAGAGGATCAGCATCCCCGGCTGGCTCAGCCCCTGTTCCGGGCCCATGACATGGATGATGCCGTGCCGCGCATCGGTGATGCCGAAATGGGTGACGCCGGACGCGGCGGTGTTGCGCACCAGGGTCGCGACCAGGTCCTTGCGGTCCTCCCCGTCCACATCGGCGAAATCGCGGCTGGTGGAGGGCACGTAGTGGTCGGGCGTCGCGAAGGTGAGCTCGGGGCGGCGGATCGGAATGCCGCGCGCCGCGAGCTTCGCATAAGGCACGCGCGAGCCTTCATGGATGTAGTGGCGATCGACATAGAGCAGGCTGACGCCATCCGCGTCCCGCCGCACCTCATGTGCCGCCCAGATCTTCTCGAACATGGTGCGCGGCTCTGGCGCGCTGTCCTCGGTCATTGCTTGTCCTCCCCCACGTATCCCAGCGGTCACGTTGGATCAGGCGATCGTGGCTCTCTCCTGACGAGGCGCCACGACGCGTTTTCCCCATTGGTCGGGAAGGACGCTCGCGCCGACCGGCCGCGGGCGCAACCCGGAATCGTTCGACGCGCATCCGGGTGCGTTGGAATCGCCTGGCGGCGGGCCCGTGCGGCGGGGCCAAACGGATGCACCGGTGAGGCGGCGCGAAACCAGGTCAGCGCGTGGCGCCAGGCACCCAGGCCAGATCCGTGGCACCATTGTCATTCAGGCGCCGCGACAGCACGAAGAGATGGTCGGACAGGCGATTGAGGTAGCGCAGCACGGCCGGGTTCACCGGCTCCACCGCCGCCAGCGCGACGACCTGGCGCTCGGCGCGGCGCGCCGCGGTGCGGGCGACATGCGCCATCGCGGCGCCGGCGCTGCCGCCGGGCAGCACGAAGCTGCGCAGCGGCGGGATCACGGCGTTCATCGCCGCCACCTCCGCCTCCAGCCGCAGGCATTGCGCATCGGTGACGCGCAGCCGGTCGTCGCCGGTGCCGGGCATGCAGAGATCGGCGCCCAGGTCGAACAGGTCGTTTTGCTGCCGCGTGACCATCGCCATGGCCTCCGCATCGCCGCCGAGATGCAGGCGCAGCACGCCGAGCGCCGCATTCGCTTCATCCACCGCGCCGATCGCCTCGATCCGCAGCGCGTCCTTGCGCAGGCGGGTCCCGTCGCCGAGCGAAGTCTCCCCGCCATCGCCGCCGCGCGTGGTGATCACGTCAAGCTTCACCATTATTCATTCACCCTCAAACGCCGGGCGCGGCCTCCGGCCGCTTGGCTTCGTGCGAATAGCACGCCTTCGGCATGACGCCGGACTACCGGCGGGCCGCGTTCGCGGCCTCGGGCCGGCCAAGCGACCGGTCCGCACTATCACAGAACGACGACCCCGTGGTGCTTCGCCTTGCCCTCGGGCTCGACATGGATGGTGATGACCGCATCGCCGATCTCGGCCTTCAACGCGGCCTCGATGCGGTCGCAGATGGCGTGCGCGGCGTTGACGCTGGTCTCGCCGCCGACCACCAGGTGGAATTCCACGAAGGTGACGGGGCCGGCCTGGCGGGTGCGCAGGTCATGCGCCTCGATCGCGCCATCCGCCTTGGCCGCGACGATGGTGCGGATCCGTGCCAGCTGGTCCTGCGGCAGCGCTTCGTCCATCAGCCCGCCGACGCTTTCCCGCACCACGCTCCAGCCGGACCAGAGGATGTTGAGCGCGGTCAGCGCGGCCAGCAGCGGGTCGAACCACAGGATGCCGGTGGTGAAGACCAGGCCGAGGCCGACGAGCACGCCGGCGGAGGTGACCACGTCCGAGACCAGGTGGCGGCCATCGGCCAGCAGCGCCGGGCTGCGTGCCGCCCGACCGGCGCGCAGCAACTGGCTGGCCCAGACGGCATTGGCCAGGGTGGCCGCGATGGCGACGCCGATGCCGATCGCGCTCGCCTCCGGCCGATGCGGGTTCTGCAGCGCGCCCCAGGCTTCGTTCAGGATCAGCAGTGCTGCGACGATGATCAGCACCCCGGCCAGGACGGCGGAGAAATACTCGGCCTTGGCATGGCCATAGGGGTGGTTCGCGTCGGGCGGCATCTGGCTGTAGCGCACCGCCAGCAGCGCCGCGGCCGAGGTCGCGACATTCACCACGCTCTCCAGCGCATCGGCGAACAGCGCGACGCTGCCCGTCAGCCACCAGGCCCCGGCCTTCAGCAGCAGCACGAGGATGGCGACTGCGACGCTGCCGGCGGCGAGCTTCGCCGGCGTCATGCGCGCGCCGCCGGCATGCAGGGCGCAAGACCCACGATCAGCATCGGCAGCATCGCCATCCGCCCCCGGGCGCAGTGGTTGTTCGCGAAGGGCCTTCTAGCCGCCGGGGATCGGGCCGGAAAGTCCTCGCGCCGCGGCCGAATTGCGGAGCGGCCACTGCAAGATGCAGCCCGGGCTCCATTCCGGAGCGCCGGCCCGCCTGTCAGACCGAGAAGTACTTGGCGCGCGGATGATGCAGCACGATGGCGCTGGTCGACTGCTCCGGATGCAGCTGCCATTCGTCCGAGATGCTGACGCCGATGCGCTCCGCGCCCAGCAGCCGCAGCAGCGGCGCCTGGTCCTCCAGCCGCGGGCAGGCCGGGTAGCCGAAGGAATAGCGGCCGCCGCGGTAGCCCTGGCTCAACATCTTGTCCATGTCGCGGTCATCCTCCTGGGCGAAGCCCCATTCGGCGCGGATGCGCTTGTGGGCGTATTCGGCCATCGCCTCGGCCATCTCGACCGACAACCCGTGCAGATAGAGGTAGTCCTGGTAGCGGTTGTCCTCGAACCATTCGCGCGCGATGTCGGATGCCTTCTGGCCGACGGTCACCACCTGCAGCCCGATCACGTCCCGCGCCGCCGGCCCGTCACCGATATCGCGCACGAAATCGGCGATGCATTCGCCGTCTTCCTTCGGCTGGCGCGGCAGGGTGAAGCGGGCGGCCTCGGTGACGCCATCCTCCTCGAACAGGATCAGGTCGTTGCCCTGGCCCGCGCATTTCCAATAGCCGTAGATCGCCTGCGGCCTGAGGATGCTGTCCGCCTCCGCGATCGCCAGCATGCGCTTCAGCACCGGCCGCAGCTCCTGCTTCGCCCAGCCGAGGAAATCCTCGAGCGAGCGGCCCTGCTTCCGGAAGCCCCATTGGAACTGATACAGGCTGCGCTCGTTGATGAAGGGGATCACCGCCTTCGGCGCCGCCTCGATCACGCGGGCGCCCCAGAAGGGCGGTGCCGGCACCTGGCTTTCGGCCGCGACACGGTGCCGGCGGGCCTGGGCATAATTCACATCGACCGGGGCGAAACCGCGCGGATCGGCGGTGCCGAGGGTGCGCTTGGTGTTGCTCGACTTGCCCACGCGCTTGGCCTGCAGCGCCGCCAGGTAATCGTCGAAGCCGTTGCCCATCACCTTGTCCATCAGGTGCAGGCCGTCGAAAGCGTCGCGCGCATAGGCGACCCGGCCCGAGGCATAGGCCTTCACGCAATCATCCTCGACATAGTTGCGGGTCAGCGCGGCGCCGCCGAGCATGATCGGCAGGTCGACGCCCTGGCGCGACATCTCCTCCAGGTTCTCGCGCATCACCACGGTCGACTTCACCAGCAGCCCGCTCATGCCGATCGCATGCGCGCGGTGTTCCTTCGCCGCCGTCACCATGTCGGCCAGCGGCACCTTGATGCCGAGGTTGACGACCTTGTAGCCGTTGTTGGTCAGGATGATGTCGACCAGGTTCTTGCCGATGTCGTGCACATCGCCCTTCACCGTCGCCAGCACGATGGTGCCCTTTTCCTGGCCCTCCACCTTCTCCATGAAGGGTTCCAGATAGGCGACGGCGGCCTTCATCGTCTCGGCGCTCTGCAGCACGAAAGGCAGCTGCATCTTGCCGGCGCCGAACAGCTCGCCCACCACCTTCATGCCGTCGAGCAGCACGTCGTTGATGATGCTGATCGGCGCCACGCCCTGGTCGAGTGCCACCTGCAATTCCTCGCCGAGGCCCTTGCGGTCGCCATCGACGATGCGGTCCTTGAGGCGGCCTTCGACGGTCGCCGCCTTCACCTTCGCGACATTGTCGGCCGCCTTGCGGCCGGAGAAGATCTCCAGCAGCTTCTGCAGCGGATCATAGCCTTCGGCGCGGCGGTCGAAGATCAGGTCCTCGGCGACCTTCACCTCCGCCTCCGGGATCTGGTGCAACGGCTTGATCTTGCTGACATGCACGATGGCGCCGGTCATGCCGGCCTTCACCGCGTGATCCAGGAAGACGCTGTTCAGCACGTGCCGCGCGGCCGGATTCAGGCCGAAGGAGATGTTGGACAGGCCGAGGATGATCTGGATGTCCGGGAACTCCTCCCGGATCATGCGGATCCCCTCCAGCGTCCAGAGGCCGAGCTTGCGGTCGTCCTCATTGCCGGTGGCGATGGTGAAGGTCAGCGGGTCGATCATCAGGTCGCTCTGCGGCAGCCCGTGCTGCGTGCAGGCGAAATCGACAAGGCGGCGCGCGATGCGCAGCTTGTCCTCGGCGGTCTTCGCCATGCCGACCTCGTCGATGGTCAGCGCGATGACCGCGGCGCCGAACTTCTTCGCCAGGATCATGCGGTCCTGCGCCGCCTTCTCGCCTTCCTCGAAATTGATCGAGTTGATGATCGGCTTGCCGCCATGCAGCTTCAGCGCGGCCTCGATGATCGGCGTCTCGGTGCTGTCGATCACCAGCGGCGCGTTCACGCTGCTGGTGAAGCGGGTGATCACCTCGCTCATCTCCACCAGCTCATTGCGGCCGACGAAGGCGGTGCAGATGTCGAGGCTGTTGGAGCCTTCGCCCACCTGTTCGCGCCCCATCGCGACGCAGCCATCCCAGTCGCCGGCGGCCTGCCGCTCCCGCCACGCCTTGGAGCCATTGGCGTTGCAGCGCTCGCCGATCGAGAAATAGCTGTTCTCCTGCCGCAGCGCAGTGGCGCCATAGAGGCTGGAGACCGAGGGGATCCAGAAGGGCTTGCGCGCGACCGGCGCCGGGCGGAAGCCGCCGCGCCGGCGCAGCATCGCATCCAGCGCCTGGATATGCGGGGTGGAGGTGCCGCAGCAGCCGCCGATCAGGTTCAGCCCGTCCTCGGCGACGAAGCGTTCCATCCAGCTCGCCAGTTCCTCGGCGCCGAGCGGGTAATGGGTCTTGCCGTCGACGAGTTCCGGCAGGCCGGCATTGGGCTGGCAGGACAGCAGGCCGGGCCAGTTCTGCGACAGCCAGCGGACATGCTCCGCCATCTCCTGCGGGCCGGTCGCGCAGTTCAGGCCCATCAGCGGCACGTCGAGCGCATGCGTGACCGTCGCCGCCGCGGCGATGTCGGGGCCGACCAGCAGGGTGCCGGTGGTCTCGACCGTCACCTGCACGAAGATCGGGATGTCGGAATGCGCCGCCTTGCGGGCGATCTTCGCGGCATTGACCGCGGCCTTGATGAACAGCGTGTCCTGGTTGGTCTCGGTCAGGATCGCATCGGCGCCGCCGGCGATCAGGCCACGGCACTGTTCGACCAGCGCCGCTTCCAGCGCGTCATAGCTGATGTTGCCGAGGCTCGGCAGCTTGGTGCCGGGGCCGATATCGCCGATCACCCAGCGGTGCCGGCCATCGGAAAAACTGTCCGCCGCTTCGCGCGCCAGCTCGACCGAGAGCTTGTTGATCTCGAAGGCACGGTCTTCCAGCTCGAACTCGCCGAGGGTCACCGGGCTGCCGCCGAAGCTGTTGGTCAGCACCATGTCGGCGCCGGCCTCGTAGTAGCCGCGATGGATTTCACGCACGAGGTCGGGACGGGAGAGGTTCAGCACCTCGGTGCAGTTCTCCTTGCCCCAGTAGTCGCTTTCGACATCGAGGGTCAGCGCCTGCACGCGGCTGCCCATGCCGCCGTCGCAGAGCAGCACCTGGTCGCGGAGCGCGTCGAGAAGATGGGGCCGGGACATGATGACGAACTTTCAGGCGGAATGGGCGTGTTGGTCGGCGCGCTGCTCGGCGCACCAGAGGCGGAGCGGGCCGAGATCGGCGGGCTGCAGCGGCGCCAGGCCCGCGGCGCCGAGCCAGCCGTTCAGCGCGGCATCGTCGAAGCCCGGCCAACGATGCGCGAAGCGGGTCAGCAACTCGCCCCGCGCATGCGGCGCGAGGTCGAGCAGCACCAGCCGGCCGCCGGGTTTCAGCACCCGCGCGGCTTCCGCCAGCGCCGCGGCCGGATCCTCGGCGTAATGCAACACCATCTGCAGGGCCACCACGTCGAAGCCGCCATCGGGCAGCGGCAGCCGGTACAAGTCGGCCTGGCGCACGGCGCAATGGGCGAGGCCCTTTTCGGCCAGCCGGGTGCGGGCCAGCGCCAGCATGTCGCGGGACGCATCGAGGCCGAGCGCCTGGGCGACGCGCGGCGCCACCAGCTCCAGCAGCCGGCCGGTGCCGCAGCCGATATCCAGCAGCTTCGCGCCGGTGCGATCGGGCAGGGCGGCCAGCAGCGCGGCCTCGACCGGGCCGGCCGGGATGTCGAGCGCCCGCAACTCATCCCAATCGGCGCCATGGCGGCGGAAGCTTTCGGACGCCTCGCGGGCGCGGTCGGCGGCGACGCGGGCGGCGGCGCGGCGATCGGCCGCCAGCAGCGCATCCTCCTCCGGCAGCCGGGCCAGGACCAGCCGCGCCAGGTCGGCGCCGCCGGGCACCTGGAACCAGGCATTGGCGCCTTCCGGGGTGCGGACCAGCAGCCCGGCCTCGCTCAGCAGCTTCAGATGCCGCGACAGCCGGGGCTGGGACTGGCCCAGGATCGCCACCAGATCGGAGACGCACCAGGCGCCGCGGGCGCAGAGTGCCAGCAGCCGCAGCCGGGTCGGTTCGGCCACGGCGCGCAACTGGGTAAGAAGGTCATCCATGATGGGCTTGATATGGACATAAACATATCCTTATGTCCAGGGGCGGCGTCGCCTGATCGACGCGCGCCATGACCGCCGGGTCTCTCCACGGCCTCGGCAACAGCGCATAGGTCGGCAATAAGGCTCGGCGACATGACCTGGAAGCTTGATGCCCGCACCCTTGTCCATCTGCTCGCCCCCGGCGACGCGGTGCCGGAGGGCGCTGCCCTGATCACGGAGGGCAAGGAATTTGCGGTCTCGGCCGCCCTGGGGGCGACCGGGCACGGGATCGGCTGCGCCTGCTGCCCGCCGCGCAGCCCGGCCGCACCGGCCTTCGACAAGCTCTTCCTGGCCCGGGTCAAGGGCGAGCGCAGCTTCGCGTCTGTCGCCGTGCGGACGGCGACGGAAGAGGGGCTGGAGGCGATCCTCTGGGCGCTCGACCTCGATCCCGTCGTCAGCAGCCGCTTCAAGGCGGCGTAGCGGCCCCTCGTCAGTGGAGCGTCCGATTCGGCCCTTCGGGCTTCGGCCCTCCGGTCATCGGATGCTCAGTAGATGCCGAGGCTGTCCGGGTCGAAGCCCGCGGTCGTCAGGGCCGACTTGAAGGCGGCCACCTGGCCGGCATAGATGCCGTTCGGCAAATAGCTGCCATCCATCTGGTAGGTGGCGCCGAGGCCCCCCTGGGCGCCGAAGCCATGCCGGTCGTTCAGCATGCCGACCACCTGGCCCTGGGCGGCGTCGAAGAGATCGGCCGGCACGCCGGTCCCGGAGATCTTCTTGCCCAGCGCGCCGAAGAAGCCGCCCACGCCGCCGCCCTGGTTGGCCATCTTGTCGGCGAAGGTCTTGCCGACCGCCGCGACCGCGGCCGTGGTCGCATCACTGGTGCTTTTCTGCAGTGACGCGGCGATATTGACGATGCTGAGATAGCCGCCGGCCTGAAGAGTTTGCGGGATATTGCCGTTGATGAACCAGTCGTTCAGGAAAAGCGCCTGTTTCTTCCGGCGGCTGACGCGATACGCTTCCACCAGGACGAAGAACGCCGCCTGGTCCTGCACGAATTCCTTGGTGCAATAGCAGTAGAAGGTGCGGCGCCGGGCCGGCGTGCTCGTGTAGCGCCGATAATCGTCAAGGCCTGCCATGGATGTATCCCAGGGTTGTTGCTTTTCCCGCAACATTCTACCGGGCGTCGATTAATGAACCCATAATCGAAACGTTCCACGTGCCGGCATCCGCTGGCGATCAGTCCGGCGGCGCCTTCTCGCCGGCGCCGAGCGCGCGCTGCATCTGCACCACATCCAGCCAGCGGCCGAATTTCAGCCCGGCGGCGCGCAGCACGCCCACCTGGCGGAAGCCGAGCGACAGGTGCAGGCCGATCGAGCCGGTATTCTCCGAATCGCCGATCACCGCGATCATCTGCCGGAAGCCCTGTTTCTCGGCCCGTTCCACCAGGGCCGCGACCAGCGCCTTGCCGACGCCCTGGCCGCGCACATCCTCCCGCACATAGATCGAATCCTCCGCCGTGAAGCGATAGGCGGAGCGGTCGCGGAACTGCGAGTAATAGCCGTAGCCGGCGACCCTGCCGTCGGTTTCCGCCACCAGCCAGGCGCTGCCGGCGTCCTGCACCTTGGCGATGCGCCCCGCCATCTCGGCCTCCGCCGGCGGCTCCTCCTCGAAGCTGCCGGTGCCGTGCAGCACGTGGTGGGCATAGATGGCGGTGATCGCCTGCAGATCGGCGGCGGTCGCGTCACGGATGATCATCAAACCCTCAGAGTTCCAGCTCGATCGCGAGTTTTTCGGCCAGCGCCAGCAGCGCCCGGTCGCGTCCGGGCGCCGCCACCAGGGAAAAGCCGACCGGCGCGCCGTCGACGCGCCCGGCCGGGATGCTGACCTCGCAGAGCCCGGCGAGCCCGGCAATCGCCGTGACCCCCATGGTGCGTTCCCGCACGGCATTCTGTTCCGCCAGGGTTGCCGCCAGCAGCGGCGCCGCGGCGGGGGACGTCGGACAGGCCAGCACCGCGCCGCCGCCGAGCAGCCCCCGCAGCCGCGCCTGGGCCTGTTTCCGGAAGGCCCGGCCGGCCGCCGCCTTGGCCGGGTCCATGGCCTTGGCCGCGGCGAAGCGTTCACCGACACCGGGGCCGAATTGCGGCCGCGTCGCTTCCACCCAGGCGCCGAGCGTCGCCCAGGCTTCCTCCGCCTGCGCGCAGCGGAAATGTTCGTAGAGAAGGTGCAGCCCCTCCGGCGCCAGGCCGACCGGCAGGGCGGTGCCCAGCAGCGCCTCCGCCGCCTGCAGCGCCGGCTTCAGCGCTTCGGCCGTGGCCGGCGTGGCATTGGTCCAGGCCTCGGTCACCTGCAGCAGCGGGCCGAGTGGCGCTTCCCCGCCCGGCGGCAGCAGCACTTCCCCCACCCGGCGCAGCACCGGCGCCTTGGCGGCGAACCAGCCGGCGGTGTCGAAGGATGGGCCCAGGCCGCAGGCGCCCGCCAGGCTCACCGCGCCCCAGCTGGGGCGGATGCCGAAGATGCCGCAATAGCTCGCGGGGATGCGCACCGAGCCGCCGGTATCCGATCCCATCGCGAAATCGACCAGCCCGGCCGCCACCGCCGCCGCCGAACCGCAGGACGATCCGCCCGGAAAGCGGTCCGGCGCCGCCGGGTTGATCGGCGTGCCATGCCAGACATTCTCCCCGGTCAGCCCGTAGGCGAGCTCCACCGTCCTGGTCTTGCCCGCCAGCGCCGCGCCGGCCTGCAGCAGCGCCGTCACCGCGACCGCGGTCGCGCCCGGTACCGGATGCGTCCGCGCCCAGTCCGGATTGCCATAGGTCGTCGGCCAGCCGGCCAGGTCGTAGAGATCCTTGATCGCGAAGGAGAGCCCCGCCAGCGGCCCATGCCCGCTGCCGGCGACGGCCGCGCGCGGGCCGGGCACGAAGGCGCCGACCGTGTCTTCCCGCATCGCTGTCTCCCTGTCCCGGCTCAGGCCGCAAACCTGCGACGCGGCCGCGCCCCTGGCAACCGGCTGTGCGAGACTGTCCATATGCGCCCCGTCGACCTCGCCCTGGTCCTTGCCATCGATGCCTCCTCCTCCGTCGACTACGAGGAATTCGGGCTGATGATGGGCGGCTATGCGGCGGCTTTCCGGGACGACACCGTGCAGGCCGCCATCCTCTCCGGCCCGCGGGCCGCCATCGCCGTCTGCCTGCTGCTCTGGTCCGGGACTGGCGCCCAGGCGGTCGGCGTCGCCTGGACCGTGGTGCAGGACGCCGCCTCCGCCGCCACGCTGGCTGACGCGATCGAGGCCTGTCCGCGCCTGGTCCCGGCCGGCGCGACGGCGCTGGGGGAAGGGATGGCCGCCGGCCTCGCCCAGCTCGCGACCTGCCCGGCCGAGGCGGCGCGGGGCGTGATGGATGTCTCCGGCGATGGCGCCCACAACCAGGCCCGCCCGCCCGGGCCGGTGCGCGATATCGGCGTCGCGGCGGGCTTCACCATCAACGGCCTCGCGGTCGTGAACGAGGAGCCGGATCTGCTGGCCCATTACCAGGCGGAGGTGATCGGCGGCCCCGGCAGCTTCGCCATGGAATGCCCGGATTACGGGGCCTTCGCCGACGCCATCCAGCGCAAATTGCTGCGCGAGATCGGGGGTGGCGTCATTGCGTAGCCTCAGTCGCCGGCGCACGCA
>DASYDR010000271.1:0-3440 GCA_036499545.1 Roseomonas sp.
TGTAGCGTCCTTCCGCGCGATGCCGAATGTCTTCGTCTTCCGCCCGGCCGACGCCATGGAGACGGCGGAATGCTGGGAACTGGCGGTGCGGCGCGCCGACGGCCCCTCCCTCCTCGCGCTGTCGCGGCAGAACCTGCCGGCGCTGCGCGGCGATGCCGGCGAGAATCGCTGCGCCCGCGGCGGCTATGTGCTGGAGGAAGCATCCGGCCCCCGCCGCGCGACGCTGATCGCGACCGGGTCCGAGGTGCATCTGGCCCAGGCCGCGCGCGCGACGCTGGAAGCGGAGGGCATCCCGACCGCGCTGGTCTCCCTGCCCTGCTGGGAATTGTTCGCGCTGCAGGACGAGAGCTACCGGGCCGAGGTGCTGGGCGACGGGCTGCGGGTCGGGGTCGAGGCGCTGATCGGCTTCGGCTGGGAACGCTGGCTGGGTCCGGACGGCGTCTTCATCGGCATGACCGGCTTCGGCGCCAGCGCCCCGGCCGAGCAGCTGTTCAAGCATTTCGGCATCACCGCCGATGCGGTCGTGGCTGCCGTGCGGAAAAAGCTGGGCTGACCCGCACGCGGCCCAAAGCCGCGATTCCGGTGCCCCGGACAAGCATCCGCCGGCGCAACGCTGTGAATTATCCGCCGGGGCGCCATCTTTTTGCCCGGTCCCGGCGTTAGGGGCATCGGGCATTCAGGCCGCTTAGCGCGGCGAAGCGACCGCGTGTCCATGCGCGGCGCATCGGACGGGAAAGGTTCTTCGACATGGCCGTGAAGGTCGCCATCAACGGGTTCGGGCGCATCGGTCGCCTGGTGCTGCGCGCGATGATCGAAAGCGGGCGCCGCGACGTGGAATGCATCGCGATCAACGATCTCGGCTCGGTCGAAGCGAATGCCCATCTGCTGCGCTACGACAGCGTGCATGGCCGCTTCCCGGGCGAGGTCGCGGTCGAAGGCAGCAGCCTCGTGATCACCGCCAACGGCCGCACCTATGCGCCGATCAAGGTCTCGGCCGAGCGCGATCCGACCAAGGTGCCTTTCCAGGGCGTCGACGTCGCGCTGGAATGCACCGGCATCTTCACCTCCAAGGAGAAGGCCTCGGCGCTGATCACCGCCGGTGCCCGCAAGGTCGTCATCTCCGCCCCCGGCGACAATGCCGACGCGACCATCGTCTATGGCGTCAACCACCAGACACTGACCCGCGACATGACGGTGGTCTCCAACGCCTCCTGCACCACCAACTGCCTGGCGCCGGTCGCCAAGGTGCTGCACGACACCTTCGGCATCCTCCGCGGCTACATGGTCACCATCCACGCCTATACCGGCGACCAGAACACCGTCGACACGCTGCACAAGGACCTGCACCGCGCCCGCGCGGCCGCCGTCTCCGCCATCCCGACCTCGACCGGTGCCGCCAAGGCCGTCGGCCTGGTGCTGCCGGAGCTGAAGGGCAAGCTGGACGGCACCGCCATCCGGATCCCGACGCCGAATGTCTCGCTGGTTTCGCTCGACTTCGTGCCGCGCGCCGAAGGCGTGACCAAGGAAGCGGTGAACGCCGCGATGAAGGCGGCGTCCGAGAGCGGCCCGCTGAAGGGTATCCTCGGCTACAACACGGCGCCGCTGGTGAGCATCGACTTCAACCACGACCCGCATTCGTCGACCTTCGATGCCACCCAGACCCAGGTCGTCGATGGCGGCCTCGTGCGCGTCATGTCCTGGTACGACAATGTGTGGGGCTTCTCGAACCGGATGTGCGATACGGCGGCGCTCTTCGGGAGCCTTTGATCCGCCTCAGGCGCCGGCGCGCGCATCCGCGCGCTTGGCTTGCGCGCTGTCAGGGCGCGCTGGCGGCGGCTGATGGTCGCGCGCGGGGCCGCATTCGCGGCCCCGGAGCATCGGCTTCGCCTTGCTCCGCTGAAACTGCTGACGGCCTGCGGCCGTTTGGCCAGTCCCTGATCTGATCCCGCTGCTCTTTCTGGATGAACGCGCGATGCCTGCTTTCCTGACGCTTGATGATCTCGATCCGCGTGGCAAGCGGGTGCTGTTGCGGGCTGACCTGAATCTGCCGGTGAAGGATGGGCGGATCACCGACCGCACCCGGATCGAACGGCTGGTGCCGACCATCCGCGAACTGGCCGAAAAGGGCGCGCGGGTCATCGTGTGCAGCCATTTCGACCGCCCGAAGGGCAAGCGGGTGCCGGAGATGTCGCTGCGGCCGATGGCCGAAGCCCTCGCCGAGGCACTCGGCCAGCCGGTGGGTTTCGCCGAGGATTGCGTCGGCCCGCCGGCCGAGGCGGCGGTGGCGGCGCTGACCGATGGCGATGTGCTGGTGCTGGAAAACACCCGCTTCCATGCGGGTGAGGAGAAGAACGATCCCACGCTGGCGGCGGGCCTCGCTAGGCTCGCGGATGCCTTCGTCAACGATGCCTTCTCCGCGGCGCATCGCGCGCATGCCAGCACGGAAGGCGTGGCGCATCTGATCCCGGCCTATGCGGGGCGGCTGATGCAGGCGGAGCTGGAGGCGCTGGACGCGGCGCTCGGCAATCCCGCGCGGCCTCTGGCCGCGATCGTGGGCGGCGCCAAGGTCAGCACCAAGCTCGACCTGCTCGGCAACCTGACGAAGAAGGTCGATATCCTGGTGATCGGCGGCGCCATGGCCAACACTTTCCTGGCCGCGCAGGGCTACGGCATGGGCCGGTCGCTGCAGGAAGCCGAGATGCACGACACCGCGCGCCGCATCCTGGAAGACGCCAAGGGTGCCGGCTGCGAGATCCTGCTGCCGACCGACCTCGTCGTGGCCGCCGAGTTCAAGCCGAATCCGGTGACACGGACCGTGACGGTGGCCGACGTGCCGGCGGATATGATGGCCCTCGATGTCGGTTCGGAGACAGTCGCGCTGGTCGAAGGCCGGCTGCGCCAGGCCTCGACGCTGGTCTGGAACGGTCCCTTCGGCGCCTTCGAAACCCCCCCCTTCGATACCGCGACGGTCGCGGTCGCCGGGATGGTGGGTGCGCTGACGATGGCGGGCGGGCTGAAGTCGATCGGCGGCGGCGGCGACACGGTGGCGGCCCTGCGCCATGCCGAGGTCGCCGACCGGATGACCTATGTGTCGACCGCCGGCGGCGCCTTCCTGGAATGGCTGGAAGGCAAGACACTGCCCGGCGTCGCCGCCCTCAGCCGCGCGACCTGACCCACCCGATCAGAGCGCGGCCGCAGGCCGCCACTGGTCTCACCGGGCTGCGAGACGTCAGCCGATGCAGACCGGGGCCATCAGCCGCCGCCAACGCGCCCTGACAGCGCGCAAGCCAAGGCCGCGCATGCGGCCGCCGGCGCCTGAGCGACTGTGTTGAGTGTCAAGGGCCGATGCGACGAGAGATGGTCTACGGGCGATCGGTGCAGCTCAAGGCGGTCGCTGCGCGCCCCCGCCTGCGGCGGCTGGGGCCTTGACCCGGCCCGCT
>DASYDR010000272.1:0-13866 GCA_036499545.1 Roseomonas sp.
TCAAGAAAAACCGCGACATCTTGACCGGCATCGCCGATCCGCTCGGCAATATCGGCAGCTTCCGGATGAACCACCTGCACCCGCCGTTCAATTCGCAGAAGATCCGCCAGGCGATCCTGATGGCCATGAGCCAGGAGGATTACATGCGTGCCCTGGTCGGCGACGACACGGCACTGTGGAAGCCGCTGCCCGGTTTCTTCACGCCGGGGACGCCGGCCTATACCGAAGCGGGCGGCGATGTCCTGAAGGGGGCGCGCAACATCGATGGCGCGAAGCGCCTGCTGGCCGAAGGCGGCTATTCCGGCCAGCCGGTCACCTGCATCGTCGCGCAGGACCAGGCGATCACCAAGGCGCAGGGCGACGTGACCGCGGATCTGCTGAAGCGGCTCGGCATGAATGTCGATTTCGTCGCGACGGACTGGGGCACCGTCGGCCAGCGCCGGGCGATGAAGACCCCGCCCGGGCAGGGCGGCTGGAGCATGTTCCACACCTGGCATGCCGGCGCCGACTGCGTGAATCCCGCCGCCTACAACGCGGTGCGTGCCAATGGCGACGGCGCCTGGTTCGGCTGGCCCAACATCCCGTCGGTCGAAGCGGGTGTCACGGAATGGTTCGACGCGCCGAATGCGGACGCGGAGAAGATTGCAATGGACAAGATCAATAGAGAGGCGATCGAAAACGTGGTCTATGCACCGACCGGCTTCTTCCTTGGCTACACTGCGTGGCGGCGCAATGTTTCCGGCATCCAGAAAGGGCCGCTGCCCTTCTTCTGGGGCGTGACGAAGTCCTGATCCGATGTTCGCTTATACAATCCGCCGTGTGCTGGCCACGATCCCCGTCATGGCGATCGTCGCCCTCTTCGTCTTCTCCCTGCTGTACCTGGCACCCGGCGATCCCGCCGCGGTGATCGCCGGCGACCAGGCGACACCGCAGGATGTGGAGCGCATCCGCGCCAGCCTCGGCCTCGACCGGCCCTATTTGGTGCGCTTCGGGGAATGGGCCTTCCGCATCGTCCAGGGTGATCTCGGCGTCTCGATCTTCACCAACCTGCCGGTCACCACGATGATCGCGCAGCGCGTCGAGCCGACCTTGTCGCTGATGATCATCACGCTCTGCCTCGCGGTCTGCATCGCCATCCCGATGGGCGTCATCGCCGCCTGGAAGCAGGGCACCCTGATCGATCGCGCGGTGATGGGCTTCGCGGTGCTGGGCTTCTCGGTGCCTGTCTTCGTGGTCGGCTACATATTGGCCTATGTCTTCGCGCTCGAGCTCGATTGGCTGCCGGTCCAGGGCTACACGCCCTTCGCGCGCGGCTTCTGGCCCTGGTTCGAGAACTTGATCCTGCCGGCCATCGCCTTGGGCGGCGTCTATATCGCGCTGATCGCCCGCATCACCCGCGCGACCATGCTGGAAGTGCTGCAGCAGGACTATATCCGCACCGCCCGCGCCAAGGGCGTGGGCCAGAGCGGCGTGCTGTTCCTGCACGCGCTGAAGAACGCGGCGGTGCCGATCGTGACCGTGATCGGCATCGGCATCGCGCTGCTGATCGGCGGCGCCGTGGTGACGGAGAGCGTCTTCGCCATCCCCGGCCTCGGCCGCCTGACCGTCGATGCGATCCTGCGGCGTGACTACCCGGTCATCCAGGGCGTCGTGCTGCTGTTCAGCTTCGTCTACGTGCTGGTCAATCTGCTGATCGACCTGGCCTATACCCTCTTCGACCCGAGGATCCGTTACTGATGGCCTCCGCCTCCACGAACGTGCCGACGGAAGCGAATGTGGCTGTTGCGGCCGTGATGCCGGACATCCTGCCACCGGTGAAGCCGCGGCGCGGCTTCACCGGCTTCCTGCGCCGCAACCCGACGATCACCATCGGCGCCGGCCTGGTGCTGATGATGGTCGCGATCGCGATCTTCGCGCCCTTCCTCTTCACCAAGGACCCGACGGCGCTCGCGCCGGCGCTGCGCACGCGGGAACCCTCGGCGCAGTTCTGGTTCGGGTCCGACATGCTGGGGCGCGACGTCTATTCGCGCGTGCTCTATGGCACCCGGGTATCGCTGACCGTCGGCTTCTCGGTCGCGATCTGCGCGTCCCTGATCGGCCTCACGATCGGCCTGATCTCCGGCTTCATCCGCTCCGCCGACGCGGTGATCATGCGGATCATGGACGGGATGATGTCGATCCCCTCCATCCTGCTGGCCATCGCGCTGATGGCGCTGACCCGCGGCTCGGTCGGCAATGTGATCCTGGCGATCACCATCGCCGATTTCCCGCGCGTGGCGCGGCTGGTGCGCGGCGTCGTGCTCTCGCTGCGCGAACAGCCCTATGTCGATGCCGCGGTCGCGGCCGGCACCCGCACGCCGGTGATCATCCTGCGCCACATCCTGCCGAACACCCTGGCGCCGCTGACCGTGCAGGCGACCTATATCTGCGCCAGCGCCATGATCGCCGAAGCCATCCTGTCCTTCATCGGCGCCGGCACGCCGCCCATCATCCCGTCCTGGGGCAACATCATGGCGGAGGGCCGTGCCCTCTGGCAGGTGAAGCCCTATATCGTGTTCTTCCCGGCCATCTTCCTCTCGATCACGGTGCTGGCCGTCAACCTCCTGGGCGATGGGCTGCGCGACGCGCTCGACCCGCGCATGGCGAAGAGGGTCTGACCCGCGATGCCTGAACCACTCCTCGTCGTCGAGAACCTGCAGACGCATTTCCGTACCCCGGATGGCGTCAATCGCGCGGTCGACGGCATTTCCTTTCATGTCGATGCCGGCGAGACCATCGCGATCGTCGGCGAATCCGGTTGCGGCAAGTCCGTGACCGCGATGTCGATGCTGCGCCTGATTCCGGAACCGCCCGGCAAGATCGCCGGCAGCATCCGCTTCCAGGGCCGCGATCTGCTGAAGATGATCGACCGCGAGATGCGCGCCATCCGCGGCAACGACATCAGCATGATCTTCCAGGAGCCGATGACCTCCCTGAACCCGGTGCTCAATGTCGGGCGCCAGATCGGTGAGACGCTGCGGCTGCACCAGGGGCTCTCCGCCAAGCAGGCGGAGGCCAAGGCGGTCGAGATGCTGACCCTGGTGGGCATCCCGGAACCGGGCCGCCGGGTGCGCGAATACCCGCACCAGCTCTCGGGCGGCATGCGCCAGCGCGTGATGATCGCGATCGCACTCGCCTGCAATCCGAAGCTGCTGATCGCCGATGAGCCGACCACCGCGCTCGACGTCACCATCCAGGCCCAGATCCTGGACCTGATGCGCGACCTGAAGCACCGGGTGGGCGCGGCCATCGTGCTGATCACCCATGACCTCGGCGTGGTGGCGGAGGTCGCGGAGCGCGTCATCGTCATGTATGCCGGCAAGAAGGTGGAGGAGGCGCCGGTGGGGGAGCTCTTCCGCACGCCGCGGCATCCCTATACCCAGGGGCTGCTCGGCTCGGTGCCGAAGCTCGGTTCCTCGCTGACCGGGACCGAGACCCGGCTGGCCGAGATCCCCGGCCTGGTGCCGAGCCTCAAGACCAAGATCCCCGGCTGCGTCTTCGCCAGCCGCTGCAGCCATGCGACCGATCTCTGCCGCAAGGTGGCGCCGGCGCTGGAGGAAAAGGCGCCGCACCACGTCGCCGCCTGTCACTATGCAATCCGGGAGGCGGTCGCGGCATGAGCGGGGCGATCCTCGAGGTCTCCGACCTCAAGAAGCATTTTCCGATCCGTGGCGGCTTCTTCGGCGGCACCACCGCCCGGGTCCATGCGGTGGATGGCGTGTCCTTCTCCATCGCGAAGGGGGAGACGCTGTCGCTGGTGGGCGAATCCGGCTGCGGCAAATCGACCGTCGGCAAGGCCATCCTGCGGCTTTTCGACATCACCGCCGGGCAGGTGGTGCTGGACGGGACCCGCATCGACACCCTGACGCCGTCCGTCCTGCGGCCGATGCGGCGGCGCATCCAGGTGGTGTTCCAGGACCCCTTCAGCTCGCTCAACCCGCGCATGCGGGTGCGCGACATCCTGGCGGAGCCGATCCGCAATTTCGGCCTGGCGAAGAACAAGGCCGATCTCGATGAGCGGATCGGCCAGCTCATGGACAAGGTGCTGCTGCCGCGCGACGCGGTGAACCGTTGGCCGCATGAATTCTCCGGCGGCCAGCGGCAGCGCATCTGCATCGCCCGGGCGCTGGCGGCCGAGCCCGACGTGATCATCTGCGACGAGGCGGTCTCCGCGCTCGACGTCTCGGTCAAGGCGCAGATCGTGAACCTGCTGCAGGACCTGCAGAAGGAGCTGGGCCTCGCCATGCTCTTCATCAGCCATGACCTGGCGATCGTCGAGCATATGACC
Organism: Roseomonas sp.; assembly: GCA_036499545.1. GTDB lineage: Bacteria > Pseudomonadota > Alphaproteobacteria > Acetobacterales > Acetobacteraceae > Plastoroseomonas. Next base: position 4,328 of record DASYDR010000272.1, read on the forward strand.
CACCGCGTCGCCGTGATGTATCTCGGCAAGATCGTGGAGGTGGCGACCAAGCGCGATCTCTTCTCCGCGCCGAAGCATCCGTATACCGAGGCGCTGCTCTCCGCCGTGCCGGTGCCGATGCCCGGCGCGCAGCGGGAACGCATCATCCTGAAGGGCGACGTGCCGAGCCCGGTCAATCCGCCCAAGGGCTGCCGCTTCCATACCCGCTGCCCCTATGCCTTCGACCGCTGCCGGCAGGACGAACCGGAACTGCGGCAGACCGAGGCCGGGCATTGGGCGGCGTGTCACCTGCATGACCGTCCGGCGGCGGAGAATCCGCTGGCGGGCGCCAAGGGTGCGGACCTGATCGCCGCGCATTGACCCGCCGGGGCGGCACCGCGCAGGGGGCGCTTGACGCGCCCCCTCGCGTGGCGCGACCCTCCGCTCCGAATGCGGTGCCAGGCGGCGTCGCGGATCTTGTCATGGCGAGCAGAGCCACGCGTCCGGGCGATCCCGCCCGCCGCGACCTGCTCCAGCAATCCGGGGGAGACGGCGCATGCCGCACGTCACGCTGACGGTGAACGGAAAAACGCACGGCGCGGAGGTCGAAGGCCGCACGCTGCTGGTGGAGCTGCTGCGCGAGACGCTGCGCCTGACCGGCACCCATGTCGGTTGCGACACGAGCCAGTGCGGCGCCTGCGTCGTGCATGTGAACGGCGACAGCGTGAAGTCCTGCACCACCCTGGCGGTGGCGGTCGACGGCGCCTCGGTGACCACCATCGAAGGCCTGGCCGCGGCCGACGGCACCCTGCATCCGATGCAGGAAGCCTTCCGCGAATACCACGCGCTGCAATGCGGCTTCTGCACCCCGGGCATGGTGATGAGCGCCATCGACCTGGTGCAGCGCAACCCGCAGGGCCTCTCCGAGAAGGAGATCCGCGAGGGGCTGGAAGGCAATCTCTGCCGCTGCACCGGCTACCACAACATCGTCAAGGCCATCGCCGCCGCGCAGGACGTCATGCACGGCAAGCGCAGCGAGATCGCGCGCGCGGCTGAATAAGCAAGGCCGCGCAAAGCGGTCCTGACTTCGGCAATGACCGGGGGAGACGATGTGACATGAACGTGGTGACGCCATTCGAAGGCATCGGCGCCAGCGTGCGCCGCAAGGAGGATCTGCGCTTCCTCCAGGGCAGGGGCAATTACACCGACGACCTGAACCGGCCCGGCCAGGGCCATGCCTGGATCCTGCGCAGCCCGCATGCGCATGCGAGGATCGGGGCGGTGGACGTCGCGGCCGCAAAGGCGATGCCGGGGGTGATCGGCATCTTCACCGGTGCGGATACGGAAGCGGCGGGCCTCGGCGGCCTGCCCTGTGGCTGGCAGATCCACAGCAAGGACGGCTCCCCGATGGCGGAGCCGCCGCACCCGGTGCTGGCCTTCGAACGGGTGCGCCATGTCGGCGACCCGGTGGCGATCGTGGTGGCGGAGACGCGCGCCCAGGCGCGCGACGCGGCCGAGGCGATCTCCGTCGATTATCAGCCGCTACCCGCCGCGGCGGGGCTGGAGCAGGCACAGGCCCCGGGCGCGACGCCGATCCATGACGGCGTGGCCGGGAATATCTGCTACGACTGGCATATCGGCGACAAGGCGGTGGTCGATGCCGCCTTCGCCGTGGCGCACCGGGCCGTGGCGCTGGACCTGGTGAACAACCGCCTGGTGCCGAATGCGATGGAGCCGCGCGCGGCGGTCGGCGAGTTCGACCGCTTCACGGGCGACTACACACTCTACACCACCAGCCAGAACCCGCATGTCATCCGGCTGCTGATGTCGGCCAATGTGCTGAAGCTGCCGGAATCGAAGGTGCGCGTCGTGGCGCCCGATGTCGGCGGCGGCTTCGGGTCCAAGATCTACCACTACGCCGAGGAGGCGCTGGTCACCTGGGCTTCCGCCCAGATCGGGCGGCCGGTGAAATGGACCTCGGACCGCACCGAGGCCTTCATGTCGGATGCGCATGGGCGGGACCACATCAGCCGGGCCGAATTCGCCTTCGACAAGGATGGCCGGATCCTGGCGCTGCGGGTCGCGACCCAGGCCAATATGGGCGCCTATCTCTCGACCTTCGCGCCCTGCGTGCCGACCTATCTCTATGCGACGCTGCTGGCCGGCGTCTACGCGACGCCGGTGATCTATGCGGAGGTGAAGGCGGTCTTCACCAATACCGTTCCCGTCGACGCCTATCGCGGCGCCGGCCGGCCGGAGGCGACCTATCTGCTGGAACGGCTGATGGATGTCGCGGCGCGGGAACTCGGCATCGACCGGGTGGAACTCCGGCGCCGGAACTTCATCCCGGCCGATGCCTTCCCCTACCAGACGCCGGTGGCGCTGCAATATGACAGCGGCGACTACCAGTCGACCTTGGAAGAATGCCTCCGCACCGCCGGCTGGGCCGGGTTCGAGGCGCGGCGGGCGGAGGCGGCGTCGCGCGGCAAGCTGCGCGGCATCGGCATCTCCACCTATCTCGAAGCCTGCGGCATCGCGCCTTCGGCGGTGGTGGGCAGCCTCGGCGCGCGGGCCGGCCTCTATGAGGTCGGGACCATCCGCGTGCATCCGACCGGCAGCGTCACTGTGCTGACCGGCTCGCACAGCCATGGCCAAGGGCATGAGACCACCTTCGCCCAGCTCGTCTCCGACAAGCTCGGCGTGCCGGTGGCGCAGGTCGACATCGTGCATGGCGACACCGCCAAGGTGCCCTTCGGCATGGGCACCTATGGCAGCCGCAGCCTGGCGGTCGGCGGCTCCGCGATGATGAAGGCGATGGACAAGATCATCGCCAAGGGCAAGCGCATCGCCGCCCATCTGATGGAAGCGAGCGTCGAGGATATCGAGTTCGAGCGCGGCATCTTCCGCGTCACCGGCACCGACCGGACCAAGGCGCTGGTCGACATCTCGGTCGCCGCCTACGTGCCGCACAACTACCCGATCGAGGAGCTGGAGCCGGGGCTGGAGGAGACCGCTTTCTACGACCCGAAGAATTTCACCTATCCCGGCGGCTGCCACATCGCCGAGGTCGAGATCGACCGCGATACCGGCAAGGTCGAGATGGTGAACTTCACCGCCGTCGACGATGTCGGTCGGGTGATCAACCCGATGATCGTCGAAGGCCAGGTGCAGGGCGGCGTCGCGCAGGGCGTCGGCCAGGCGCTGCTGGAGGCCTGCGTCTATGACGCGGAAGGGCAACTCGTCTCCGGCTCGATGATGGACTACACCATGCCGCGCGCCGACGACCTGCCATCGGTCGGCGTCGCGACCCACACCACGCTCTGCACCCACAATCCGCTCGGCGTCAAAGGCTGCGGCGAGGTGGGTGCGATCGGTTCGCCGCCCGCGGTCATCAACGCGGTGGTGGATGCGCTGCGCGACTTCGACGTCCGCCATATCGAGATGCCGGCCACGCCGGCGAAGATCTGGCGGATCATCAATGGCGGCCACGGCAAGGCGGCGGCTTGAGCGTCCGATGACCGGAGGGCCGAAGGGCCCGGAGGTCTGAATCGGACGATCCACTTACGAGGAGAGCACCATGTATGATTTCGCCTATCACAAGCCCTCCACCATCGCCGACGCGGTGAAGCTGCTGGCCGATCCGGACGCCAAGGCGATTTCCGGCGGCCATACGCTGCTGCCGGCACTCAAGCATCGCCTCAACAAGCCCTCCGCGCTGGTCGACCTGTCCGGCATCGCCGAGATGCGCGGCATCAGGCGGGAAGGCGATGCGCTGGTGATCGGCGCCCTGACCCGGCACGCCGAGGTCGCGGGCAGCGCCGAGGTGGCGGCGGCGATCCCGGCGCTGGCCTATATGGCGGGCCATATCGGCGATACCCAGGTGCGCAACCGCGGCACCATCGGCGGCTCGGTGTCCAACAACGATCCGGCGGCGGATTACCCGGGCGCGGTGCTCGGCCTTGGCGCGACCATCCGCACCAGCAAGCGGGAGATCGCGGCCGACGATTTCTTCCTCGGCTTGTTCACGACGGCGCTGGAAGCGGACGAGATCCTGACGGCGATCGCCTTCCCGATCCCGGAGAAGGCCGGCTATGCCAAGATGAAGAACCCCGCCAGCCGCTATGTGATGGCGGGCGTCTTCGTCTCGAAGGGGCCGCAGGGCGTGCGGGCCGTGGTCAATGGCGCCGGGCCCTGCGTCTTCCGCCAGGCCGAGATGGAAGCGGCGCTGGCCGCCGATTGGTCCGCGGATGCGGTCGCCGGCATCAAGCAGGCCGCCGACGACCTCAACAGCGATATCCATGGCAGCGCCGAATACCGCGCCCACCTCGTCACCGTGATGGCCAAGCGGGCGGTCGCCAACGCCGGCTGATCGACACCCGCAACGAGAAAGGGCGGCGCGGTGTGAACCGCGCCGCCCTTTTTTTATCGCAGAGAGGGCCTGCTCAGTTGCGGGCCCAGCCACCCGGCACGTAGCGCCAGCGGCTGCCATCCTGTTCCCAGCGCGGCGCGGCATAGGCATAGCCGCGACGCTCACGCTCCCAATGGCCTTCGTTCCAGACATGGGCGCGGCCGTTCCAGCGCCAGTAGCCCGGCGCCCAGGTGAAGCCGCGGCGCGGCGGCGGCTCACGCACCACGCGGGGCGGCGGCGGGGCGCGTTCGACGAAAATGGGCTGCGCCTCGGCGGAGGTCGCAACGAGGCCGGCAGTGCCGGCGACGAGACCGCCGGCGAGCAGCAACAGCGATCGACGTTCAAGCATGGTCAGGCTCCTTTCTGAGCGGAGCCAATCTAGTCGCCACGATGTGGCGGCCGCGTGGCGGCGGCGGCGGCAAACAGTAACGAAATCGGGCGGATTCCAACCGCCCGTTAATCTCGGGCCAGGCGCGCCGTGACCTCGATCTCGATGCGCATGGCATCGGTCTGCAGCCCGGCATGGATCAGCGTCGCGGCCGGCTCCGCGCGGCCAAGATACTGCTTCACCACCGGCCAGCAGGGCGCCCAATCCTCCCGCCGCGGCACGATGAACAGCACTCGCACCACATCGTCCAGGCTGCAGTCCGCCTCAGCCAGCGCGGCGGCGATGTTCTCGAAGGCCTGGCGCGCCTGGGCAACGACGTCATCGGCGATGCTCATCGTCGCGTAGTCGTAGCCGGTGGTGCCGGAGACCCAGACATGGTCGCCATCGATGACGGCGCGCGAATAGCCGATCTCCTCCTCGAAGCGCGAGCCGGAGGAGATGCGGATGCGCGTCATGCAGCCTCTCCCGCGCAGCGTTCGGGGCGATGCTTGCGTTCGCTGCTGGCGGGGAAGGCGGCCAGCTTCGCCGTCGGCCGCACCGGGCGGCGCACCAGTTCGCCGCTGCAATTCGGGCAGATGCCGCCGAGGCGGGTCTCGGCGCAGTCGCGGCACCAGGTGCATTCGAAGGAACAGATCAGCGCCTCGGCGCTGTCGGGCGGCAGGTCGCGATCGCAGCATTCGCAGTTGGGTCGAAGTGCGAGCATCGGCCTGCCTCCCTTGCTTATGCCCTCGGACGCCGGGCGGCCAGCATTCGCCGCCCTTGGCGCGCCGGACTGCCGGCGGGCCGCATTCGCGGCCTCGGATCGGTCAGGCGACCGATCCGCCAGTGTTACTCCAGCCCCTCGTAGAAATCATTGCCCTTGTCGTCGACGACGATGAAGGCCGGAAAATCCTTCACCTCGACGCGCCACACCGCTTCCATGCCGAGCTCCGGATATTCCAGCACCTCGACCTTGGTGATGCAGTCCTGCGCGAGGCGCGCCGCCGGGCCGCCGACGCTGCCGAGGTAGAAGCCGCCATAGGTCTTGCAGGCGTTCAGCACCGCCTTGCTGCGGTTGCCCTTGGCCAGCATCACCAGGCTGCCGCCGGCAGCCTGGAACCCCGCGACATAGCTGTCCATGCGGCCGGCGGTGGTGGGGCCGAAGCTGCCGGTGGCGAAGCCGGCCGGGGTCTTGGCCGGGCCGGCGTAATAGACCGGGTGGTTCTTGATGTAGTCCGGCAGGCCCTGGCCGGCGTCCAGCCGCTCCTGCAGCTTGGCATGCGCGATGTCGCGCGCGACCACGATGGTGCCGGTGAGCGAGACGCGGGTCTTGACCGGGTACTGCGACAGCGTCGCGCGGATCTCCTCCATCGGCCGGTTCAGGTCGATCTGCACGACCTCGCCGCCCAGGATGTCGTCGGTGTGCTCGGGCAGGTACTGCGCCGGATCATGCTCGAGCTGCTCGATGAAGACGCCGTCGGCGGTGATCTTCGCCTTGATCTGCCGGTCGGCGGAGCAGGAGACGCCGATACCGATCGGCAGGCTGGCACCGTGCCGCGGCAGCCGCACCACGCGCACGTCGTGGCAGAAATACTTGCCGCCGAACTGCGCGCCGATCCCGAGATTCTGGGTCAGCTTGTGCACCTCCGCCTCCAGCTCGGGATCGCGGATCGCATGGCCGGACTTGTCGCCCTTGCTCGGCAGCCCGTCGAGATACTTGGTGCTGGCGAGCTTCACCGTCTTCAGCGTGGTCTCGGCGCTGGTGCCGCCGATGACGATCGCCAGGTGATAGGGCGGGCAGGCGGAGGTGCCGAGCGTCTTCACCTTCTCCTCGATGAAGGCCAGCAGCTTCGCCTTGTTCAGCACCGCGCGGGTCTGCTGGTAGAGGAAGGTCTTGTTGGCCGAGCCGCCGCCCTTCAGGACGAACATCAGGTGGAATTCCTCGGCGTGGTGCTCGCCGGGGCTCGCATAGATGTCGAACTGGACCGGCAGGTTGTTGCCGGTATTGACCTCCTCGTACATGGAGATCGGCGCCATCTGCGAATAGCGCAGGTTGGTCTCGGTATAGGTGCGGTGGACGCCGTAGCTCAGCGCCTCCTCCTCATCGCCTTCGATCCAGACGCGCTGGCCCTTCTTGCCGTGCACGATGGCGGTGCCGGTGTCCTGGCACATCGGCAGCACGCCGCCGGCCGCGATATTGGCGTTCTTCAGCAGGTCGAGTGCCACGAAGCGGTCATTCGCGCTGGCTTCCGGATCCTGCAGGATCTTCGCGAGCTGCTGCAGATGCGCCGGGCGCAACAGGTGGGAAACGTCGTGGCAGGCGGCGAAGGCGATCTGCTCGAGAACCTCCGGCTTCACCTTCAGGACGCGCTTGCCCTCCACCTCGATGGTGGAAACGCCGCCGATGTCGAGCTTCCGCCAGGTGGTCTTGTCCTCGCCCGTCGGGAACATCGGGCTGTAGAGAAAACCCTCGGGGCGTGCTGGCTGGTCGCTGGCTGCATCGAGAGGCGGTGTCATGGTGCAAGGATCCCTCCGCGGCGCGGGGAGGGGCGCCGCCTGGATCCTGGCTTAGCGCAGCGGCCCGGGCGCGCCAACCTCGCGCCGCACCGGCCCGGCCGCTCAGCCTTCCTTGGCGGGGCGGCGGCGGAAGGCGTCCAGGCTGACCACCTGGGCCGGCGTCGCTTCCTCCGGCTCGTCGGGGAATTCCGGCACCGGCGGTTCCACCGGGGCTTCCTCGGCGACGGGCTGCTGGAAGCGCAGGCCGTAGCGGATATGCGGATCGGCGAAGGCGGTCAGTGCCGCGAAGGGAATGACCAGCAGCGACGGCACCCCGCCGAAGGACAGGCCGACGGAAAAGCGCTGCTGCACCCGGTCGACCGTCAGGTCCCAGAAGCGGTGCTGCAGGACGATGGTCATTTCCTGCGGGTAGCGGGCGCGCAGATGGCCCGGCATCTCCACGCCCGGATGGTCGGTGCGGAAGGTGATGTAGAAATGGTGCTCGCCGGGCAGCCCATGCTCGCCGGCATGTTCCAGCGCACGGACGACCACCTCGCGGAGGGCTTCTTCCGTCCAGCGGTCATAGGGCAGAAGGCTTTCGGGCGGCTGCGCGTCGTCGTTCATGCGAACCCCTGTTCCCGGCGCCGGTTCGGCGCTGATATTCGCGCTCGGCGCGTCCCGAAGCATACGGCGTCCCGGCCGAGCGGGAAAGGGCGCCCCAAACCCGCCCAACCGCTCCCGCTACACGGCCGCAGGCCGCCACCAGTTTCAGCGGGCTGCGAGGCGCCAGCCGATGCAGACCGGGGCCGCGAAAGCGGCCCCGCGCGCGACCATCAGCCGCCGCCAACGCACCCTGACAGCGCGAAAGCCAAGCCGGCGAATGCCGGCACCGGCGGCTGAGGCCTAAAAAAGAGTGGGGGGCTTCTGTTGCCCGGTGCCCCCCGAACCGCGCTTACCTATTAGGCAGCGAGCGCCACAGCCTCGCGGCTGTTATCGTTGGCACTTGTGATTTGGTCCGATGACGGCGGTACCATGCCGGGCAAAAGCTACGTCTTTACCGCGCACGTCGAGACTGTTTCGTCCCCATCCGCCATCCCCCGACAAAGGGATGGGGTGAAATGGTGGAGACGCCGGGCACTGCCCCCGGGTCCGTAACGCTTATTCCACGTAACGTTTATCGCCATAGCCGCAAGCGGCACCCCCAACATAGGCGATCACGTCGGGCTTTGCGAGGGGCCTTGCGGGCGGTTATGCGGGACGGCTCAAGACAGACGGAACTGGAGTCGCGCATGGCCCTGACGGACGAGCAACAGGCTGAGATCGCCGCGGCCCGCGGCGAAGCCGGCCGCACCCTGCGCCCGACGGTTCCCGCGCTGGAAGCCATGCTGTTCCAGGCCATGCCGGTGCTGGATCACGGCTTCGTCCGGGTCGTCGACTACATGGGCGACGATGCCGCAGTGGTGCAGGCTGCCCGCGTCTCCTACGGCCGCGGCACCAAGGCGGCCAATGAGGATCGCGGGCTGATCCGCTATCTGATGCGGCACCGCCACTCGACCCCGTTCGAGATGTGCGAGATCAAGTACCACGTGAAGCTGCCGATCTTCGTGGCCCGGCAGTGGATCCGGCACCGTACCGCCAATGTGAACGAATATTCCGCGCGCTACTCGATCCTGGACCGGGAATTCTACATCCCGTCCGCCGAGGCGCTGGCGGCCCAGTCCGACGTCAATCGCCAGGGCCGCGGCGGCGTGCTGGAAGGCGCCGAGGCGGCGCGGGTGCTGGAATTGCTGCGCGAGGATGCGCAGCGCAACTATGACCATTATGCCTGGATGCTGAACGCGGATGAGGCCGGCCGCGTGCTGGACCCCGCCCGGCAGGGCCTGGCGCGGGAGCTGGCGCGCATGAACCTGACGCTCAACACCTACACGCAATGGTACTGGAAGACCGATCTCTACAACCTGATGCACTTCCTCAGCCTGCGCGCCGACCCGCATGCCCAGCATGAGATCCGCGTCTATGCCGAGGCGATGCTGGACACGGTGCGGGCCTGGGTGCCGCATTGCTACGAGGCGTTCTCCGACTACCGGGTCGGCGCGGTGAACCTCTCGGCGCAGATGCTCGTGGTGGTGAAGCGCATGCTGGATGGCGAAGCGGTGGAGCAGGCGGGCAGCGGCCTGTCGAAGCGCGAATGGCGGGAATTCATGACCATGCTCGGACGGCCGGCCTGAGCGGGGCCGATACCAAGGGGACGCCGCGTCCCCGGGCGCCGGCGCGGCGCCCGGCGGCCGA
>DASYDR010000273.1:0-24098 GCA_036499545.1 Roseomonas sp.
GGAGGCCCGGCAGCACGCGGTAGGGAACGCCGGCGATGGAGGCGATGCCACCCTGCTCCGTCCGGTAGATATGGGCGGAGGCTTCCAGGATCACGTCATCGCCGCGCCCGGTCTGCGCCATGATCGCGACCAGGTTACCCATGGTGCCGGTCGGCATCAGCACCGCGGCCTGCTTGCCCAGCATGGATGCCGCCTGCTGTTCCAGCCGGTTGACGGTGGGATCGTCGGAATAGCCGTCATCGCCCACCTCGGCATGCCGCATCGCCTCCCGCATGGCGGGCGTGGGGCGGGTGACGGTGTCGCTGCGCAGATCGATCATGGCGGGCTCCTGGGATTTCACGTCAGTGCTGGCGGGTCAGCTTGCGCAGATAGGGCAGCCGTTCCGGGCGCGGCAGGTCCGGGTTGAGGTTGCCCCAGCCGGTATAGGCCACCTCGCCGACATAGATGTCGCCATGCGAATCCACGGCGATGCCATGCGGCGATATGAACGCGCCGCCGCCGAGGCCCCAGCGCTCACCGCCGATGCGCGCCAGCAGCTTGCCCTTGTTGTCGAGGATGCTGACCCGCGGCCCCAGATTCGGCGCCGCGCGGTTGACGTTCAGGCCGGGGCCGCATTCGCCGACATAGCAGATCGGGCAGGATCCCTTCGGCATGAACAGCGCGCTCGGCCGATGCAGGTTGTTCCATTGGGTCTCGTAGCGGCCGTTGCTGTCGAAGACCTGGATGCGATGGCTTTCGCGATCCGCGACATAGACCCAGCCATCGGCATCGCAGGTGATGTTGTGCGGCAGGTTGAACTCGCCCTCGCCGGTGCCCGACCGGCCCCAGCTCAGCAGATGCCGGCCGTCGGGGCTGAATTTGTGCACGCAGGGATTGCCGTAGCCGTCGCTGACGAAGATGTCGCCATTCGGCGCATGCGCGGTGTGGGTGCACCGGCAGAACGGCTTGCCGCTCATGTAGGGCGCGGGCTTGCCCGGGGTGCCGATCTGCAGCAGCACCTTCCCGTCTGGCGTGCATTGCCGGACCGTGTGGTCGCGATCGTCGCTGCACCAGAGCGTGCCGTCGGGCCCGACATGCACGCCATGCGGATGCGGGAAGACGCCCTGCCCCCAGGCGCGCAGGAAATTGCCGTGCCGGTCGAAGACCAGCATCGGGTCGGGGCTGCGGTTGAAGACATAGACCTGGTCTCGCTCATCCACCGCCACGCCGCCGACCTCGCCCAGCACGATGCCATCCGGCAGCTTCGCCCAGGGCTCGGTCACCGCGTAGCGATACGCGCCGCTGCCGAAGACCTCGGCCATCGCATTGACCTGATCCATGCTCGCTCCCCCTCCCGCGGCGCGCATTCGCGCGTGCCGTCCAGCCGGACAGGGCCGATCTTGAGCCCTGGGGCGATCCTGGCAAGCATCGGATTACATGGCTGTTATATTTCTCGCCGGCAGCGCTGGCTTCGTCGCGCGAATGCATCGAATGCGGCCGGCCATGCTGCCTGCGCGAAGGCGCTGTGCCCAACTCAGCCATTGCCCGACTTAAGACAGGTGTCATAACACTTTCCATCTTGGCGGATCGGCGGTTTTCCGTGCCGGCATCCCCATGCATGGGATTCACAGCATGCTCCGGCGCTACCTCTCGATCCTCTATGTCCAGGTCCTCATCGCCATCGTGCTCGGCATCATCGTCGGCGTGTTCTGGCCACAGACCGGCGAAGCGCTGCGGCCGCTCGGCGACGGCTTCGTCAAGCTGATCCGCATGATCATCGCCCCGGTGGTGTTCTTCACCATCGTGCATGGCATTGCCTCCGTCCGCGACGCGAAGAGCGTGGGCCGGGTCGGTGTGAAGGCGCTGGTCTACTTCGAAGTGGTCTCCAGCTTCGCGCTGGTCATCGGCCTGATCGTCGCCAAGATCTTCCGCACCGGGGAAGGCTTCAACATCGACCCCAGCCAGATGAACGCCAATGCCGTCCAGGGCTTCGCCCAGCGCGCGGCGCATGACAGCGTGACCGCGCATCTGATGGCGATCATCCCGGACACCTTCGTCAGCGCCTTCGCCGGCGGCGACCTGTTGCAGGTGCTGCTGCTGGCCGTCCTCGCCGGCTTCGCCATCAATGCCATGCCGGAGAAGGTGCGCGACCCGATCAACCAGGCCGTCGACGCGATCGGGGCGGTGTTCTTCGGCATCGTCGGCATCGTGGTGAAGGTCGCCCCGCTCGGCGCCTTCGGCGCCATGGCCTTCACCATCGGCGCCTATGGCTTCGGGTCGCTGGCGCGGCTGGCCGAGCTGGTGGCGACCTTCTACCTGACCGCCCTGTTCTTCGTGCTCATCGTGCTCGGCGCCATCGCGCGCTTCTGCGGTTTCTCCATCCTCTGCTTCATCGGCTACATCAAGGAGGAGCTGCTGATCGTGCTCGGCACCTCCTCCTCCGAGAGCGTTCTCGTGCAGCTCATGCGCAAGATGGAAAAGCTCGGCGCCTCCCCCAAGGTGGTCGGCATCACGGTGCCGCTCGGCTATTCCTTCAACCTGGACGGCACCAACATCTACATGACGCTGTCCACCATGTTCCTGGCCTACGCCACGAACACCCATCTGACCCTGGGGCAGGAGCTGACCATCCTGCTGGTCGCCATGCTGACCTCGAAGGGTGCATCGGGCGTCACCGGCGCCGGCTTCATCACCCTGGCCGCGACCCTTTCCGTCATTCCGGACATCCCGATCGCGGCGCTGGCGGTGCTGATCGGCATCGACAAGTTCATGAGCGAGGTGCGCGCGCTGACCAACCTGGTCGGCAACGGCGTCGCGTGCCTCGCCGTCTCCCGCTGGGAAGGTGAGCTGGACAGCAAGAAGCTGCATGCGGCGATGGACCCGCGACCGGCGCTGGCCACGCCGCAGACCGGCGCGGTCGCCAACCCGGTGGATTGAGGCCGGGCGGGCGGCAGGCTCACGCCGCGCCGATCGGTCAGTCCGCGCCCGCCTCCGCATCCCGGTCGGTGGCGCAGCGCGCGGCGCGGCGTTGCAGATAGGCGCTGCGGTAGACGGCATAGGCATCGAGGGACTGCGCCTCGATGCTGTTCAGCGTGTCGCGCGCATCGGCATAGGTGATCAGGCCGTCGCCCGCGTTCCAGGCAAGGATGGCGTCCGGGCTGATAGCCTGCGACAGGGTGGCGGTCGTCGCCAGCGCGGCGCCGGCGTCGCGAAGCGTGGTCGGGCCCAGCAGCGGTAGCACCAGGAAGGGTCCGCTGGGCACGCCCCAGGCGCAGAGCGCATCGGCGACCGCCGCCGGGTGGCGCGCATAGCCCATCGCCGCGGCTGCGTCGCGGACGCCGCCGAGACCGAGCGTGGTGTTGATGCCGAACCGCGCCGCCGCGTTCCAGGCGAGACCGGGATCGCCCGCCATCAGGCCGCTGACGGCGCTGATCGGCTCGCTGAGATTGGCGACGGCGTTGCTGACGCCCAGGCGGAAGCCCGGCGAGGTCGCCGATTGATAGAGCTCCACGACCGGGCCCAGCAGATGCGCCGCGATCATGCGGTTGAAGCCGTGCACGCGGCGGTTCACGCCTTCCAGGGGGTCATCGCCGGCCATGGCCGGCCCCGCCAGCAGCAGCCCGGTAACCATGCCCATCGCGCGCAGGTGACGCATCGCGGCTTCTCCTTCCCGGCGCGCCCGAGGCTATCCTGCCGCCGGGCCACCGGTCATGCGAAGAATCCGGTGCGACGGGAGGAGCCAGCATGCTCACGGGCGGGTGTTTCTGCGGCCATGTCCGCTACGAGGCCGGCGGCACGCCATTCCACCCCACCATCTGCCATTGCTCCATGTGCCGCCGGGTCGCCGGCGCGCCCATGGTGGCCTGGTTCTCGGTGCCGCGCGCGGCATACCGGGTTACCGCCGGCACCCCGACCCGCTTCGCCTCCAGCGACCGGGCGATGCGCAGCTTCTGCCCCCGCTGCGGCACGCCGCTGACCTTCGAGGGTGATTACTGCCCGGACGAAATCGACATCACCACCCTGAGCCTGGACGATCCGGAGGCGATGCCGCCCGGTGATCACAGCCATGTGGCGGCGAAGCTGGGCTGGGTGGCGCTCGCCGATGGGCTGCCGGCCTTCCGGGCGACCCGCGCGGATCCCTGAGCACTACTCTCCCGGCGCCACCTTGCCGTCGGCATCCCGCACGCTGCGGCGCAGGTTCTCGTAATGCTGCACGATGGCCTGGCGCGCGGCGGCCGGGTCGCGCGCCGCGATCGCGTCATAGATCGGCTGGTGGGCGTATTGCAGCCGTGCCCATTCCGCCGCGTCCAGCAGGTCGCGCACGCTCATCGCCCGGACCCGCGCGACCAGGGCGGCCACCATCTCCTCGATCAGCGGATTGCCGGAGGCCTGGCCGATGACGAGGTGGAAATCCCGGTTGAAGTCCAGCTCCCGCCAATCCTCGGGCGCCAGGGTCTCGATCAGCCGCAGCGGGCGGCCCAGCGCCTCGATCTGCGCGGGCGTGGCGCGCAGCGCCGCCAGCTCCGCCGCCTTGGTCTCCACCGCTTCCCGCGCGTCCCAGATCTGCAGCAGCTCCGCCCGGCTCGCCTGCAGCCGGCTGCGGCGCAGCCGTGCCGGATCGGGGATGCGGTCGGCGCGCAGGTAGCGCCCGCCGCCGGGGCGGCTTTCCACCAGCCCCTGCACCTCCAGCGCCCGGAACGCCTCGCGCAGCACCGGTCGGCTGACCTGCCAGTGCTGCTGCAGCGCCCGCTCGCTCGGGAAGCGGTCGTTCACCCGCAGATGCCCATCCTCCACCAGCTTCGCGATCTGGGCGATGATGTGCTCGGACAGCCGCAGGCTGCGGATCGGCGCATAGGGCGGCATCTCCCCGCTCATGGGCAGAATCGCAGCTCGGGCGCCGTTGGTATCCGCATCCGGTCTATTGACCAGAAGCGGCCGCCGATATCAATATCGGGCAACTGGGATACCCAGTTGTCTCAGACTTCCAATCATCCATGCACCAGGGCGCCCGCCAAAGCGGTGCCCGGAGGGGGAACGGCGCCATGCATTGCACCGTCAACGGCGCTGCCGTGACCTTCGAGCTGCCGGAGGAGGTGCCGCTGATCCATGCGCTGCGGGATGGGCTCGGCCTGTTCGGCACACGCTTCGGCTGCGGTGCCGAGCAATGCGGCGCCTGCATGATCCTGCTCGATGGCCAGCCGACCCCGTCCTGCACCCTCAGCCTCGGCGCCGCCGCCGGGCGGGCGGTGCAGACCGTCGAAGGCCTGCCGATCGCCCATGCCCTGCAACGGGCGTTCCTGGCCGAGCAGGCCGGGCAATGCGGCTACTGCCTGTCCGGCATGCTGGTCAGCGCCACGGCGCTGCTGGCGCGCCAGGCCGATCCGGATGCGGCCTCGATCCGCGCGGCGCTGGAGCCGCATCTCTGCCGCTGCGGCGCGCATAACCGCATCCTGCGCGCGGTGCGCCGCGCCGCCGCCGAGCTGCGGGACGCGGCGGCATGAGCACGCCGCCGCGCCTGCCCGGCAGCCTGGCCGCCAATCCCCGCCTGTCGCGCTGGATCCGCATCCATCCGGAAGGCCATGTCACGCTCCGTCCCGGCAAGGTCGAGATCGGCCAGGGCATCCTGACCGCGCTGGCGCAGATCGCCGCCGACGAGCTCGATGTCGCACCTAACCGGCTGCGGCTGGTGCCGGCCTCGGCGCCCAGCAGCCCGGATGAAGGCGTCACCTCCGGCAGCCGTTCGATCCAGGATAGCGGCATGGCGATCCGCCATGTCTGCGCCGCCGTGCGCGGCCTCTATCTCTCGGTCGCGGCGCAGCGGACCGGAGTGCCGATCGAGGCGATCCGGATCGAGGATGGCCGCTTCCTCGGCCCCGCCGGCGAGATCGGCTCCTACTGGGCACAGGCCGATGATGCCTTGCTGGAGATCGACGCGCCGCTTTCGGCCAGGCCGAAGCCGCCCGGCGCGCGGCGCCTGGCCGGCACCGCCGCGCCGCGCATCGACCTGGCCGACAAACTCTCCGGCGCGCCGCGCTTCATCCAGGACCTGCGGCTGCCCGGGCTGCGCTTCGCCCGCATCCTGCGGCCGCCCTCGCGCGGTGCCCGGCTGCTCTCCGTCCCCGAAGCCCCCGCCGGCGTCACGCTGGCGCGGGATGGGGATTTCCTGGCGGTGATCTGCGCCGAGGAATGGGCCGCCAACGCCGCCGCTGCGCGCCTCGCCGCGAAACTGCGCTGGGAGGAGCGCGACAGCCTGCCCGAACAGGCGCTGCTGCCGGCGGCGATGCGCGCCATGCCGCATGAGACCACGATCATTCTCGATCGCCCCGACGACGCCGGCGGCGCCACCGTGCGGCACCTCAGGCGCAGCTTCTTCCGCCCCTATACCGCGCATGCCTCGATCGGCACCGTCTGCGCCCTGGCCCGGTGGCAGGACGGCAGGCTCGAAGTCTGGTCGCAATCGCAGAGCATCTACGGGCTGCGCCGGGATCTGGCGCTGACCCTGCGCATCGCCCAGGACGACGTCGTCGTGCACCATCGCGAAGGCGCCGGCTGCTATGGCCACAACGGCGCCGACGATGTCGCGCTCGATGCCGCGCTGGCCGCCCGCGCCGTGCCCGGCACGCCGGTGCGCGTGCAATGGAGCCGGGAGGAGGAGCTCGGCTGGGCGCCCTTCAGCGCCGCCATGCTGGTGGATGTGGCGGTCGGCACCGATGCCGAAGGGCGCATCACGCAGTGGCGGCAGGAGGTGACCGGCAACGGCCATCTCGGGCGGCCCGGCTTCGCGCCCGCCCCTTCCCTGCTCGCCGCGACCCAGATCGAAGATCCCTTCCCGATGCCGCTGGCGGGCAACCCGCCGCATGCCGGCGGTGGCGGCGCCGACCGCAACGCGGTGCCGATCTACGCGACCGGCGCCACCCATGTCGCGGTGCACCGCCTGCTGGAGATGCCGATCCGCGTCTCCTCCTTCCGGGCCCTCGGCGCCAACGCCAATGTGCTGGCGATCGAGAGCGTGATGGAGGAGCTGGCCGCCGCTGCCGGCCGGGACGGCGTCGCCTATCGCCTGGAGCATCTGCGCGACCCGCGCGCGCGGGCAGTGCTGCAGGAAGCCGCCGCGATGTGCGGCTGGCCCGGCGGCCCGCGCCCGGAAGGCCGCGGCCTCGGCATCGCGCTCGCCCGCTACAAGGAGATCGGCGCCTGGTGCGCGGTCGCGGCCGAGATCGACGCCGCCGAGACCGTTCGCGTCCGCCGGCTGTGGATCGCGGCCGATATCGGCGAAGTCATCAACCCTGAAGGTGCCGCGCACCAGATCGAAGGCGGCGCCGTGCAGGCCTGCAGCCTGGCGCTGAAGGAAGAGGTGCGCTTCGACCGGCGCGGCATCACCAGCGCAAGCTGGGAGGCCTACCCGATCCTGCGCTTCTCCGAAGTGCCGGAGGTGGCGGTGCGACTGCTGCCGCGGCCGGAGCTGCCGCCGATGGGCGCCGGCGAATGCTCGACCGGTCCGACCATCGCCGCCATCGCCAATGCCATCACCGATGCGCTGGGCGTGCGGCCGCGCCGCATGCCCTTCACGCCCGAGAACATCGCCGCCGCCATGGAAGACGAGGCCCCGCATGCTTGAAGACTGGCAACCCGGACGAGAGGTCCAACTGGTCGCCGGCACGCCGCCGGGCGGCGGACAGGACCGGCCGGCGCGGGCGCTGATCGGCATCCTGGAATCGCAGGGGCTGGTGACGGCGCCGCTGCGGCTGGTGAACGTCGCCGGCAAGGGCGGCGGCAAGGCCTGGGACCTGCTGCGGGACCATCCCGGCGACCCGCACATCATCGCCATCAATTCGCCGACGGTGATCACCAACCGGCTGCTCGGCGTCGCCGATTACGACCACGCGGCGCTGACGCCGCTGGCCAATCTCTACACCGAATACCTGGTCTTCGCGGTGCGCGCCGATTCCGCCATCGCCACGCCGGCCGACATCCTGGCCCGCTTCGCCGCCGATACCGCGGCACTGCGCATCGCCTATGCGACCGCGGTCGGCAACATGAACCATATCGCGCTGGCGCAGGTGATCACCCATGCCGGCGGCGCGGTCGGCGCGCTGAACGCCACCGTCTTCGATTCCGCGCGCCACGCCTGCGCCCATGTGGTCGACGGCAAGGCGGAGATGGCGGTCGTCACCGCCACCAGCGCGGTGCCGGAACTGCAGGCCGGGACGCTGCGGGCCATCGTGCTCTCCGCCCCCGCGCGACTCTCCGGCCCCTTCGCCGCGGCGCCGACCTGGCGGGAGGCCGGCGTCGACTGCGTCGTCGGCACCTGGCGCGGCGTGATCGGCCCAGCCGGGCTCGATGCCGCCGCCATCGCCTTCTGGGATCGCGCGCTGGCCGCCGCCACGGCGAGCCCGGCCTGGAAGGCCGAGCTCGACCGCCATCACTGGAGCGGGACCTATCTCGGCAGCGCCGCCACCGCCGAATTCCTCGACGCGCAGCGCCAGCTGATCGGTGATGCGCTCAGGGCGCTCGGCCTCGTGCGCTGACCGCGGCAAGGACAGGGGGGAGATCATGAACACCATCCATCGCCGCGGCATCCTCGCCGGTGGCGCCGCATTCGGGCTGGGCGCCGCGCTGGCGCGGCCGGCCGCGGCCCAGGGCGAGGCCTGGCCCGCGCGCCCCGTGCGCATCGTCGTACCCTTCACGCCGGGCGGCGCGTCCGACATCTTCGCGCGCCTGGTCAGCCAGAAGCTCGGCCCCGAATTCGGCCAGCCCTTCGTGGTGGAGAACCGGCCGGGCGCCGCCGCCAATCTCGGCGCCGACTACGTCGCGCGCGCCGCGCCGGACGCCTATACCCTGCTGCTGCTGTCGACCGTGCACGCGATCAACCCGAGCCTCTATCGCAACCTCGGCTATGATCCGGTGCGCAGCTTCGCGCCGGTTTCCATGATCGCCGCGACCGCGCAGGTGATCGTGGTGCATCCGTCGCTGCCGGTGCGGTCGCTGCCCGAGCTGATCGCCCATGCCCGCGCCAATCCGGACCGGCTGAACTACAGCACCGTCGGCGCCGGCAGCCAGCCGCACCTCGCGACCGCGCTGTTCTGCTCCAGGACCGGCATCCGCATGACGCATGTGCCCTATCGCGGCGCGGCGGAGGCGATGACGGCGATTCTGGCGAACGAGGTCGCCGTCACCTTCGCCACCTCCCCTTCCGCCGTGCCGCATGTGCGCGCCGGCGCGCTGCGGGCGCTGGCGGTCACCAGCGCGCACCGCATCGCGGCGCTGCCCGACGTGCCGACCGCGGCCGAAGCCGGCGTGCCGGATTTCGAGGTGCTGGGCTGGAACGGCCTGGTCGCCCCGGCCGGAGCCCCGGAGCCTCTCCTCACCCGGTTGAATGCCGCCGTGGTGAAGCTGATGGGCGAGGATGGGCTGCGGCGCACCGTGCTGGACCAGGGCGCCGAGCCCTGGACCACCACGCCGCGGGAATTCGGCGCCTATATCGAGGCGGAGCGGAACCGCTGGGCCGAAGTGGTCCGCGCCGCCGGCGTCTCGCTCGATTGAGCCGCGCGGCATGAACACGGGATGGCGGCCGACGGCGCCGCTGCGGCTGCTGGCCGGCACGCCGCCGGGCGGCGGGCTCGACCGCGTGGCGCGGGCGCTGGCTGGCGCCCTGGCGGAGACCGGGATGCTGGATACGCCCGCCGAGGTGGTCAACATCCCGGGCGACGGCGCCCGCCTGGTCTGGCGCGGCGTGCTGGATCGCCTCGGCGATCCGCATCTGCTCAGCATCAGCTCGACCAACCTCACCACCGACCGGCTGCTCGGCCTTGCCGATTTCGGCCATGCCGAGATCACCCCGGCCGCCATCCTGGTGAGCGAGGCGATCGCCTTCGGCGTGCCCGCGGCGTCCCCGCTGCGCGACGGCACCGATCTGCTGCGGCGTCTCGGCGCCGGTCCGGCCGGGCTCCGGATCGTGCTGGCGACCGCGCTCGGCAACCCGAACCATATCGCGCTGGCGCAGCTCGCGCGGCATGCCGGGGTCGATCCCGCCACGATCGATGTCCATGCCGTCGATGGCGCGCCGCAGGCGGTAGCGGCGGTTCTGGCCGGAACGGCGCAGATCTGCGCCGTCTCCGCCGCCAGCACCGCGCCGGCGCTGCGCGATGGCAGCCTCCGCGTGCTCGCGGTATCCGCGCCGGGGCGCCTGCCCGGCCCGCTGGCGGCGGTGCCGACCTGGCGCGAGCAGGGGGTGCCCTGCACGATCGGCGCCTGGCGCGGCGTGAGCGGCCCGCCCGGCATGCCGGCAGCGGCCATCGCCTTCTGGTCCGGCGCCATCGCCGCCGCGACCCGCACGGCGGCCTGGCAGGCGGCGCTCCGGCAGCAGAGCTGGACGTCCCTGCCCCTCTACGGCGAAGCGCTGGCGCGCTATCTGACGGAGGAAGAGGCCGCGCTGCGCAGCGGCCTGGTGCAACTGGGCCTGCTGGCCGAGGTAAGGGGAACGACGCCATGAAGATCGCGGTCATCGACGACTACCAGGATGCCTTCCGCCGCCAGCCCGGCTTCGCGGGCCTGGCGGGGCATGAGGTCACGGTCTTCACCGACACGGTGAAGGACCCGGCGGCGCTCGGCGACCGCCTGGCCGATGCCGAGGCGGTGGTGCTGACCCAGCAGCGCAGCGCCTTGCCGCGCGCGGCGCTGGACCGCATGCCGGCGCTGCGCATGATCAGCCAGACCGGACGCAATGCCGCCCATATCGACCTGGCCGCCTGCGCCGAGCGCGGCATCATCGTCTCCGCCGGCGGCGGCGGCGGACCGGAAGCGACGGCGGAGCTCTGCTGGGCGCTGATCCTCGCTTCCCTCCGCCATATTCCGGAGGAGGTGGGGCGGCTGCGGCAGGGGCTCTGGCAGCACACCCTCGGCACCGGGCTCAAGGGCCGCACCCTCGGCGTCTATGCCTATGGCCGCATCGGCAGCCTGGTCGCGCGGGTCGGCCAGGCCTTCGGCATGCAGGTGCTGTGCTGGGGCCGCGCGGCATCGCTCGGCCGCGCGCAGCAGGACGGCTTCGCGGTGGCCGCCAGCCGCGAGGCCTTCTTCGCCGCGGCCGATGTGCTGACCCTGCATATCCCGCTGAACCCCGCGACCCGCGGCATCGTCACCGCCGCGGATCTGTCCGGGATGAAGCCCGACGCGCTGCTGGTGAACACCAGCCGGGCGCCAATCATCGCGCCCGGCGCGCTGGAGGCCGCGCTGCGGGCCGGCCGGCCGGGCCGCGCCGCGATCGACGTCTTCGACAGCGAACCGGTGCTGGGCGCGTCGGATCCGCTGATCGGGCTGCCCAATACGCTCTGCACGCCGCATCTCGGCTATGTGGAGGAGGGCGCCTATGCCGCGATCTTCGGTGTCGCGATCGAACAGCTGCTGGCCTTCGCGGCGGGCAAGCCGATCAACCTGGTGCCGTCGGCTTAGGCAGCCTAAGCGGGGCGGCAAGGGCGCCTTCGCACGCGCCCTGCCCACCCTGTACACAGCCCGGCAGATGCATCTTATATTCTATAAACAAGGTGCGTCGTCGTTTCCGCGCTGACCCGCTGCGCGACCGACTCATCATCCAAGCCGCATCAAGCGGCGGGACAAGGGAAGAGGGAGGGAACGCATGACCCAGGACATGGCCGGCGTATCGCGCCGTGCGGTATTGGCATTGCCGGGATTGGCATTCAGCGGCGCGGCGCTGGCGCAGACACCGGCGGCGGAGACGCCGCAGCGCGGCGGCACGCTGGTCTTCGCGATCGCGGCCGAGCCGCCGACCTACGACCTGCACCAGTCCAGCACCTTCGCGGTGATGCACCGGGTCGCGCCGCACTACTCCACCCTGCTCTGCTATGAGCCGCACAACTATCCGAACATCGTCGGCGACGTCGCCGAAAGCTGGACCGAGGCGCCGGACAAGCTGACCTACAGCTTCAAGCTGCGCCCCAATATCGCCTTCCACGACGGCACCATCCTGACCTCGGAGGATGTGCGCGCCACCTATGACCGCATGCGCGCCCCGCCGCCCGGCGTCACCTCCGGCCGGCAGCTCGCCTTCGCGCAGATCGCCAGCATCGAGACACCGGATCCGCTGACCATCGTCTTCAGGATGAAGAAGGTGGACGCGTCGATCATGGACACCTTCGCCTCGCCCTGGAACTCGATCTACAGCGCGGCGCGGCTGCGCCAGGATGCGAGCTTTCCGGTACGCAACATCATGGGCACCGGCCCTTTCCGCTTCGTCGAGCATGTCGCCGGCTCGCACTGGGTCGGCGAGCGTTTCGACGGCTATTTCAAGCAGGGCAAGCCCTATCTCGACGGCTTCCGCGCCATCACCATGTCGCCGACGGCCATGGTCAATGCACTGTCGGGGCGCCAGATCCAGGCCGAGTTCCGCGGCTTCACGCCGAACGAACGCGACCGCATCGTGCGCGCGCTCGGCAATGACGCCAAGACCTACGAGAGCAGCTGGATGCTGCACCTGCTGCTGACCTTCAACAACGAGAAGCCGCCCTTCAACGATGTCCGGGTGCGGCGGGCGCTGTCGCTGGCGCTCGATCGCTGGGGCGGGTCGGCCGCGATCTCGCGCATCTCCCAGCTGGGACCGGTCGGCGGGCTGGTGCGGCCGGGCAGCGAATGGGCGGCGACGCCGGAGGAGATGCAGCGCTGGCCCGGCTATGGCCGCGACATCGCGGCGAGCCGCGCCGAAGCGCGCCGGCTGCTGCGGGAAGCGGGGCAGGAGAATCTCTCCTTCACCCTGATGAACCGCAACATCCAGCCCTTCGTCACCCTCGGCATCTTCGTCATCGACCAGCTCCGCCAGATCGGTGTCCGCGTCGAGCACCAGCAGGTCGAGCTGGCGACCTGGTTCGCCAATCAGGGCAGCGGCAATTTCGAGGCGATGATCGACAGCTTCACCCAGTTCAGCGACGACCCGACCAATGTGCTGGTGAAGTACATCTCCCGCGACCGCACCGAGGTGGCGACGGCGCGCGCGACCGATCGCGAGCTCGACCGCCTGTTCGACGCCCAGGCCCAGGAAGGCGACAGGGTGAAACGCAAGCAGATGGTGCGCGAATTCGAAACGCGCGCCTTCGAGCAGGCGCATCTGGTGCCGGTGTTCTGGCTGCAGCGCATCGTGGTGATGAATGCACGGGTGCGCGGCTGGTCGATGTCGCCGACGCACATGATCTACCAGGACCTGGCCGATGTCTGGCTGGCGCCCGGCACGTGAATGAAGGTGCGTGCCGGCGGCGACGCCGCCGGCACGCAGGCCGCCCTACGCCTGGACCGTGCTGCGCGATCCGGCGAAGAGGTTGACCACGACCGCCACGACGATGTTCAGCGCCAGCGCGAGCAGCCCGATATAGACGGTGACCGTGGTATCGCCGAGCGTGACCGCCTGCAGCGGCTTCAGCCCGTTGATCCAGGCCATGTAGGTGCCGCCGCAGAAGCCGGCGATCCAGCCGAGCAGCAGCCCCGGCGCGCGGAACCAGCCGGAGAACAGCCCGAAGACCAGCGCCGGCAGGGTCTGCAGGATCCAGACGCCGCCGAGCAGCTGCAGATCCAGCGCGAACTGGGTCGGCAGGAACAGGATCACCAGCAGCGCGCCGATCTTCACCACCAGCGACGCGACCTTGGCGACCTGCGCCTCCCCCGCCGGGGTGACGGCGGGATCGACATAGGCCTTCCAGAAATTGCGGGTGAAGAGGTTGGCGGCGCCGATGCTCATCACCGCCGCCGGCACCAGCGCGCCGATGCCGATCGCGGCGAAGGCGAAGCCCGCGAACCAGCTCGGGAACAGGGTCTGGAACAGCGCCGGCACCACTTCGTTCGGGCTGCTGACCTGCAGATGCGCCGCATGGCCCATGTAGCCGAGCAGGGCCAGCAGGCCGAGCAGCAGGGTATAGGCCGGCAGCAGCACGGCGTTCTTGCGGATGGTGTTGCCGCTTTTGGACGCGAAGATGCCGGTCAGCGTGTGCGGATACATGAAGGCCGCGAGCGCGGAGCCCAGCGCCAACGTCGCATAGGCGACATACTGGTTGCCACCGAGCAGGATGCTGCCGGCGCCGCGGGCATGGAAATCGGCATCGGCCGCGGCGAAGACATTGGCATAGCCGCCGAGCTTCGACGGGATCAGCGCCACCGCGGCGATGACCACGATGTAGATCATGATGTCCTTGACGAAGGCGATCAGTGCCGGCGCCCGCAGCCCGGAGGAATAGGTATAGAGCGCCAGGATGATGAAGGCGGCCGCCAGCGGCAGTTCCCCGGTCAGGCCGAGCGCCTTGATGACGACTTCCATGCCGACGAGCTGCAGCGCGATATAGGGCATGGTGGCCAGCACGCCGGTGACCGCGACCGCCAGTTCCAGCGGCCGCGAGCGGTACTGGCCATGCACCACATCGGCCGCGGTGACATAGCCATGCTCCTTCGCGCGCCGCCACAGGATCGGCATGACGGCGAAGACGAAGGGGTAGACGATGATCGTGTAGGGCAGCGCGAAGAAGCCGTAGGCGCCGACCGCATAGACCAGCGCTGGCACCGCGATGACGGTATAGGCGGTGTAAAAATCGCCGCCGACCAGGAACCAGGTGATCCAGGTGCCGAACTGGCGGCCGCCGAGGCCCCATTCGTCGATATGCGCCAGCGTTTCCGGCTTGCGCCAGCGGGCCGCGACGAAGCCCATGATGGTGACCAGGGCGAAGAAGCCGATGAAAATCACCAGCGCGGTGACATCGATATCACTCCGCATCACGCACACTCCGGTAAGCGAGCCAAATGATGAAGGACGTCAGCGGAACCCAGGCCAGCTGGTACCAGTAGAAGAAGGGAAATCCGAAAAGCTCCGGATCATGCCTGTTGTACAGTGGAGGGAACAATAGCCCCAGATATGGCAATACCAGGAGCCACAGGGCTGCAGAAGGTCTGTCTTTCTTCATTCTGATCTTCCATAAGCCAGCCGCTGTGGCGGCAGGTGCACGTTATTTCGCGGGCCGAAGCGATTAAGCAGAGCAGCCCGATAGGCGAGCGTATTTAAACTTCGCCCGGCTCTGTTCTAAATTTATTGTAATTCTCGCTCAGCGTCCGGTGTCGTCGCCGCGCGGCAGCCTGCCCTTCGGCAGCCCGCTCGCCGCGATCCATGTGGATTGCGCGGAACAGCCGTTCGGCACGCTTCCCGGCCCGCGCCCGAACCCGCACACTGCCCCGACCGCCCCGAACCAGGAGCTGCCGGCATGTTCCCGATCACCCGCCGCAAGGCCGCCGCCGCGACCCTCGGTATCGCATCCCTGACCCGGAGCCCCGCCGCCATGGCCCAGTCGGCCCCCGACCTGATCCTGACCAATGGGCGCTTCACCACGCTCGACCGCGGCAACCCGGCACCCGAAGCGGTCGCGATCACGGCCGGCCGCTTCTCCGCGGTCGGTGAAACGCGGGAGGTCCTGCCGCTGGCGGGTCCCACGACCCAGGTCGTGGATCTGCGGGGTCGCCGCGCCATCCCCGGGCTGATCGACAGCCACATGCACATCATCCGCGGCGGCCTGAACTACAACATGGAGCTGCGCTGGGACGGCGTGCGCTCGCTCGCCGACGCCATGGCCATGCTGCGCCGCCAGGCGCAGGTGACGCCGCCGCCGCAATGGGTGCGCGTGGTGGGCGGCTTCACCGAGCAGCAATTCGCCGAGAAGCGCCTGCCGACGCTCGATGAGCTGAACGCCGCGGCACCCGACACCCCGGTCTTCATCCTGCATCTCTATGACCGCGCGCTGCTGAACCGCGCCGCGCTCCGCGCCGTCGGCTACACGAAGGACACGCCGAACCCGCCGGGCGGCGAGATCCAGCATGATGCGGGCGGCGAGCCCACCGGCCTGCTGCTGGCCCGGCCCAATGCCGCGATCCTCTACGCCACCCTGGCGCGCGGCCCGAAGCTGCCGCCCGAGCAGCAGCTCAATTCCACCCGCCACTTCATGCGGGAGATGAACCGCCTCGCCGTCACCGGCGTCATCGATGCGGGCGGCGGCTTCCAGAACTACCCCGAGGATTACGAGATCATCCAGAAGCTGCACACCGACGACCAGCTGACGCTGCGCATCGCCTACAACCTCTTCACCCAGAAGCCGGGCGAGGAGCTGGAGGATTTCACCCGCTGGGGCGGCTCGGTGCGGCCGGGCCAGGGCGATGACAGCCTGCGGCACAATGGCGCCGGCGAGATGCTGGTCTATTCCGCCGCCGACTTCGAGGATTTCCGCGAGCCGCGGCCGGAGATGCCGCCGCAGATGGAAGCGCAGCTCGAGCCGGTGATCCGCCGCCTGATCGCCAATCGCTGGCCCTGGCGCCTGCACGCCACCTATGACGAGACCATCGGCCGCGCCCTCGATATCTTCGAGAAGGTCAACCGCGACCAGCCGATCGGCGACCTGCACTGGTTCTTCGACCACGCGGAGACCATCTCCGACCGCAATATCGATCGCATCGCGGCCCTCGGCGGCGGCATCGCCGTGCAGCACCGCATGACCTACCAGGGCGAGTATTTCGTCGAGCGCTACGGCGCCCGCGCGGCCGAACGCACGCCGCCGATCCGGCGCATGCTGGCCGCCGGCGTGAAGGTGGGCGGCGGCACCGACGCGACGCGCGTCGCCTCCTACAACCCCTGGGTCTCACTGGCCTGGATGGTGACCGGGCAGACGCTCGGCGGCCTCCGCCTCTATCCGCCGGCCAATCGCCTCGACCGCGAGGAGGCGCTCCGCCTCTGGACCGAAGGCAATACCTGGTTCTCCACGGAGGAGGGCAAGAAGGGGCAGATCAAGGTCGGCCAGCTCGCGGACCTCGCCGTGCTCTCCGACGACTACTTCGGCGTGCCGGAGGACCGCATCCAGGATATCGAGGCGGTGCTGACCCTGCTCGGCGGCAAGCCCGTCTTCGGCGCCGGGGATTTCGCCGGCCTGGCGCCGCCGGCCCCGCCGGTGCTGCCGGACTGGTCGCCGGTGAAGACCTTCGGCGGCTACCAGCGCCGGGCCGAGGCCGGCGCGCAGCGCTTCGCGGCGGAAGCGGTCACCACCGCGACCCGCGGCGCCTGCGGCTGCGCCACGGATTGCGGCGTGCATGGCCATGACCATGCCCGCGCCTGGGGCGCATCGCTGCCGGTCTCCGACCTCGCCAGCTTCTGGGGCGGGCTCGGCTGCGCCTGCTGGGCGGTCTGACATGGTGGGCTTGCTGCGTGGCGCGCTCGGCGCGCCCTGGATCGGCCGCCTCGCCCTGGTCGGCCTTTGCGCCGCCTATATCCAGGGCGGGCTGAACAAGCTGCTCGACTGGCCGGGCGCGGTGGCGGAGGGCGTGCATTTCGGCCTGCCGCTGCCGGCGGCGGTGGCGGCGGCGACCATCGTGACGGAGCTGCTGGGCTCCGCCCTGGTGATCTCCGGCCGGTTGCGCTGGTTCGGTGCCCTCTGGCTGGCGGGCTTCACCCTGGTCGCGACCTTCGTCGCCAACCGCTTCTGGGAATTGCCGCCAGGGCATGAGCGCTTCATGACCGCGAATGCGTTCTTCGAGCATCTCGGGCTGCTCGGCGCCTTTCTCTACGTCGCGCGCCAGGACCTGCTGGCCAGCGGGCCGGACCGCCAAGAGCAGCCCGCGGGATGATCGGCCCGCAAGCCTGAAGCGCCCTCGGCTCAGCCCGCCAGCGCCTGCTCCAGCAGCGCCGTCGCCTGATCCGATCCGGCATAGGTGATGGCGACGTAGCGGAGGCCGGCATGCCAGGCGAGCAGCCGGTCGACGCCGGCCGCGTCCATCCGGCCCGAGACCCGGATGCATTGCGCCAGCAGCCGGGTCAGGCCTTCGATCGGGGCCAGCCGGGTCAGGCCCGGCGTCGCCGCCGCGTCCCAGCGCGGAAAGACGACGCAATCGGCGGTGGCGCCGGCCAGGGCCGGACGCCGCAGCGGCAGATAGCGCACCCGGCGGCCGTAACGATCCTGCGCCGGCTCCAGCGCCAGGGCCGGGAAGCGGCGGGATGCTTCGGCCTGGCTGCCTTCCTTGATGCAGGGGGCGATCGGCATCGGCACCAGCCGGTCCGCCGTCAGCATCACCAGTTCATCGGTGCCGTAATCCCAGCCCTGTGACAGCAGGGCGGTGACCAGCGTGCTCTTGCCCGCACCCGATTCGCCGGAAAGCAGCAGGCCGCGGCCATCCCTGGCGACCAGCGCGGCATGCAGCGCCGCCAGATGCGGCGTCCGGTGGACGGCGAGGTTGACCAGGATGGTCTCGACCATGACGGCGAGCCCGGCTTCCCGCGCCGCCTCGCCCAGCGGCACGCCATCCGACCGGGCGCTGAAGCCGGCTTCGGTCCGGACGATGTCGAGCACGGCATCCACGCGGGCGAGGCCGGGCACCAGCGTGGCGGAGAGCATGCCGGCGAGCCGGTCCCGCAGCCCGGCCGATACCCGGACCAGGATATCGACACCCGGCAGCCGGCAGCAGAAGCCGGATACCGGATGTGGCACCGGCCGCGACGGGCCGGGCGGGATGGCGGATGGCGCCGGCGGCGCGACGTCTTCCGCCGGCCTCTCACTGCCTTGCAGCAGGCCCAGGCCGCGGAACTGCGCCAGGCAGGACTGGAACCAGCCCGCGGCGGTCGCGGTGTCGACGCCGGTCGCCTGCCGCAGCAGGGTGACCGCTTCCCGCTCCGCATCCGGCGCATCGAGCGACAGCCAGCAGAGGCCAGAGGCCTGGTCCAGGGCATAGAGCTGCTGGTCGCGGGCGGAAAAGACAACCCCGCCGCCGGTGACCGGGTGGAAGCTGACGCCCAGCGCCGTGGCCGGGCGCATCAGCTCTTCGGAGCGCGGTGCAGCCAGCCGTTGATCGTGAAGCGGCCGTCGCCGAATTGCAGGCTCGGCACGCTGACCTTGCGCACCTCATGCCGCTGCTCGCTGGGGAAGAGGACCAGCATGTTATGCTCGGGCTCGACATCCACGAAGCTCTCGGCGGCGACGAAGCCGCCCTTCTCCGGCTGGCGGTCGAACATGCGCAACTCGCCGCCGCCATAGGGCCTGGGCTGGCGGTGCAGGTAATAGACGAAGGTGCACATGCGGCCGCTGACCTCGCCGGCGCCGCTGTCGCTATGCGGCTTGTAGTAGTTGCCGTCGCCGCTGGCGGTCAGCTGGATCTCCATCTTGCCGCGCGGCGATTGCGGCAGCTTGAGGTCGCGCAACGCCTGCGCCATGCGGACCCGCAAGGCGCGTTCGACATGCCAGCGCTTCGGGAAATCGTGCAGCACCCGGGCCTGGCGAAAATCATCGGGCGCATTGAACACGGTGGCGCCGCTGAATTCCTGCTCCAGCGCGATGGCGTCCGCCAGCAGTTCGGCGGCCAGGGCCGCGTCCAGGAAGTCGCGGTGGATGATGATGGGCACCGGTTCGGCGGCCGGCGGCGGATCGATGTCATCGATCTCGATCGCGACCAGGGAGCTGCGGGTGATGAACAGCCGCTGGCCGGCGCCGGCATTGATCTGGATCAGCCCGTCAGGCGGCAAGCCGGGGTCGAGGCTGGCGCCCGGCAGGGCGGAGAGCAGGCCGTGGATCAGCGGATCCCCGGCATCGCAGGTCCATTCGCGGACATGGCCGGCGCCCATCAGCAGGCGGACACGGAGCTTGGCGGTTGCCGTCATCGGAAAAGCCTGCGGCTGGAAGGGAGCGGGAAGCGTCACCGCCGGCCGACGTCACGGCCATGCGGCGCGGGTCGCTTGACCGCAACGCCACCCCGCACGCGGCGGGATGGCGTGCGGGCGGGTTCCGAAACGCCGGACCGGGACGGCGCAGATTAGCTGGCCTGGGCCGGGTCGATCGGCAGGGTGGACCAGGGGCGCAAGCTAAGCGGCGACGCCGGGCGTGCCAGACGGACCGGCCGGACCGGCCGGACCGGCCGGGCCGGTCTCGCCAGGCGAACCAGGCGTGCCGTCCGCACCAGGCGTGCCGCTCGGACCGGCCGGGCCTGCCGGCCCGACCGGGCCGGTCGGACCAGGCGTGCCGGCCGGACCAGCCGGGCCGGCCGGACCAGCCGGGCCAGGAGCCCCTGGTGCGCCGGGTTGGCCAGGCGCACCGTCCCTGCCAGGCGCGCCGTCCCGGCCAGCCGCACCGGGCTGGCCGGCGGATGCCGGTGCGCCAAAGCCGCTCGCGCCCGAGGTGACGACCTGGGCATTGGCCTTCCCGGATGCCGACAGCATCAGCGCGACCGCCGGCGGGGTCACGACCGCGAAACGGCCGCACTGCGCCAGGAAATTGCGGCGGGCATCCTGCTGATCCTGCGGCTGGACCTGGTCAGGCCCCCGATCCTGGTCGGGTACGAGCGAATTGGCCACGCGGAACTCCTTCCTGAAATCGCATGACCGCCACGGGATCATCCAGATCCCGGTCGCGGCTATGTGATGTGGGTTGATTTGTTCCTGCCAACTAGATTTGAGTCAAACACTAATCGCAGCACCATTCTTATGAAATAGTCATGCCTATATATATTTTTCTGTTGCGAATAATTTTTCGAAATTGTTGCGGACTTAGCCATGATTGGCTTGGTGCGCGACTTTGTCGATGTCCCCATGAAACCTTGTTGCTTCGCCGACGGCAGGGGATATTCCCTCCGATCCGGCAGCGCAGGCCACGCCTTTGACTTCCTCCCGTCACATGCATTGGTTGCTGCTCTGCCGCTGCCTTGCCCTCGGCCCGGCACGGGGGGAACAGCCGCTTGCCGCCGACCTGGCCGGCCCCGGCTTCGATGCCATGGCCCTGGCAGCGGCGGCGAATGCCGAACTCACCGCCCCCGCCCTCCGCACCGCCCTGCGCCGCAAGGGGCTGGAGGAGCGGGTCCCCGCCGATCTGCACGCCTATCTCACGCTGCTGCACCGCCAGAATGCCGCCCGCAACGCCCGCATCCGGGCGCAATGCGCAGCCGCCGGCGGCCTGCTCGCGGCCCAGGGCATCAAGGTCGTGCTGCTGAAGGGCGCTGCCTGGCTGTTCGATGGCCATGCCGATGCGGCGGAAGACCGCATGCTGCGCGACATCGACCTGCTGGTACCGCGCGCCGACCTGCCGTGCGCGGTCGCCATCCTGCAGGCGCAGGGCTATCGCGACAGCACCGAGACCTTCGCCGAGCGCGAGCATTTCCACCACGCGCCGCTGATCCCCGAAGCCGGGGTGGGCGAAGCCGCGATCGAGCTGCATCGGGACCTGGGCTATGGCATCCACGACCTGCCGGCCGAGGCCGTGCTGGCCGATGCCGTCGCGGTCGCGCCCGGCCTCTGCATCCCCAGCACCGCGCACCGCGCCCTGCACAATGTGCTGCACGCCGAGATCGAGAATGCCGGCCATATCGGCGCCGAGGTCGCGATCCGCGACCTGCTCGACCTCGCGCGGCTGATGCAATCGGACGGCGTGGAAACCTGGGCGGCAGAGGCGCGGTCACCGCGGCTGCGCGCGGCGCTGCGGGGCAGCCTGCTGCTGGCCGGGCAGCTGCTGGCGGCGCCGCTGCCGCCGGGCTTCGAGCCGGGCTGGCGGGCGCGGCTGCACCTAGCGCGCTGCCTGGCGCATCGGCGCTGGCCGCTGCTGGATCGCGCGGGGCACTGCCTGGCCCTGCTGCGGCGCGGCTTCCGCTGGGAGCGGGATTCCTATGTGCCGAGCGATGTCGCCGCGTCGCAGCTGGACCGGCGCGGCGCCGTGATCGGCCGGCTGGCCCGGCGCCTGCGGCGCACCGCGGCCCGCGACCGGCGCTGAACCGCGCATCACGCGGCCAGCCGAGGATCTTGAAGCGGTCCCGCTTCAGCGGGAAAGACGCCGGGGGAGGTTTTCGCCTCCCCCGGGGAAGGCTCAGGCGGTCACGTCGGACGGCGGCACCGGCAACCGGGTGCCCTTGCCCATGCGGGCCCGCACCGCGAAGAAGACCTGGGCAGCCACCAGCAGCACGATGGCGGCCATGATCGACCCGCTGATCGGCCGTTCGATGAAGGTCGACATATGCCCGCGGGACAGCAGCAGGGCACGGCGGAAATTCTCTTCCACCATCGGGCCCAGCACATAGCCCAGCAGGATCGGGGCGATCGGGAAATCCAGCGCCATGAAGACCGCGCCGAAGATGCCGAAGGCCAGCACCTCATAGACCGCGAAGATGTCGTTGTTCACCGAATAGGCGCCGATCGCGATGAAGAAGACCGCGGACGGGAACAGGAAGCGGTAAGGCACCTGCAACAGCTTCACCCAGACGCCGATCATCGGGACGTTGAGCACCATCAGCATCACGTTGCCGACCCAGAAGCTGGCGATCAGGCCCCAGAAGATGTCGGGGTGTTCGGTCAGCAGGCGGGGCCCCGGCTGGATGCCGTGGATCAGCAGCGCGCCCAGCAGCAGCGCCATGACGGCGTCGCCGGGGATGCCGAGGCTCATGGTCGGGATGAAGTCGACCTGGGTCTTGGAGTGCGAAGCCGCTTCCGGCGCCGCGACGCCGGCGATCATGCCGGTGCCGAATTTTTCGGGCGTACGGGAGATCTTCTGTTCCAGCGCATAGGCAATGAAGGTGGTGATGGTCGGGCCGGTGCCCGGCATGGCGCCGAACAGCGTGCCGACCAGCGTGCCGCGCAGCATCGGGAAGAAGGCTTCCTTCATCTCCGCCTTGCTCGGCCGCATGTCACGCAGCCGCACCGGCGCCAGGCTGCCGATATGCTTCATGCGGTTCACATGCTTCAGGAAGTCGGCGATGCCGAAGACGCCCATGGCGATCGAGACCAGCTCGATGCCGTCGGCGAGTTCGGGGATGCCGAAGTTGAAGCGCTGCAGCCCGGTCTGCACGTCGGTGCCGACGCAGCCGATCAGCAGGCCGATCACCGTCATCGCGATGCCCTTGACGGGCGACCCGCGCGACATGGTGGAGCCGGCGATGAGGCCGAGCAGCATGATCGAGAACAGCTCGGGCGGACCGAACTTGAAGGCGACCGCGACCAGCAGCGGGGATGCGAACACCATCACGATGATGCCGAAGGATGCCGCGAAGAAGGAACAGAGCATGGTCAGCCCAAGCGCTGTCCCGCCCTTTCCCGCCCGTGTCATCGGATAACCGTCGAGACAGGTCACCGCATGCGGCGGGTGCGACGGCAGGTTCAGCAGGATGGCGCCGATCGCGCCACCATACTGCGAGCCATAGAAGATGCCGGCCAGCATCAGGATCGCCGGGACCGGCTGCATCGAGAAGGTCAGCGGCAGCAGCATGGAGATGGCGGTCAGCGCGCCCGTTCCCGGCAGCACGCCGATCAGGTTGCCGACCAGCACGCCGACGAAGCACCAGAACAGGTTATGCGGCTCGAGGGCGAGGCCGAAGCCGTAGCCGAGGTCAACGAGGGATTGCCACATCACATGTAGTCCCGGCTGAACAGGGGGAAGAGGATGCCGAGGCCCCACCAGAAGACGATGACGCCGGCGACGGTGACGCCGATCGACAGGAGGATGATGTCGAGCAGCTTGTTGTCGCGGTCACCCAGCGCCGCGATGAAGACGCAGGCGAAGGTCGCCGGCACCAGGCCGGTCAATTCGCCGAGGATCGCGAAGGCGATGACGGACAGGCAGATGCAGATCCAGCCGCGCCATTCCGGCGGATGCCCCGGCGTGCCGCCGATGACCCTGGGGGTCCGGGCATTGTGGAGCGCGGTGGTGATCAGCAGCACCACGCCGGCACAAGCCAGGATGATGCCGAGGGCGCAGGGGAAGAAGCCCGGTCCCATGCGCGTGAGCGTACCGATCTGGTAGGTCTGCGCCTGGAACGCGGCTGCGGCGCCAACGACCAGAAGTATTAAGCCGCCGACATAATCCCTGTACCTTGAAGGTGTCGCTGATTCCATGGAACGTCCTCCTGAGACCGTCAGGTTTTGCATATTATTGGCGAGTATCTACTGGAACAAGCCGGGTTGGCGAGGACTTCCTTACGGCCCGAAAGTCGTTTCCCGCAGCCGGCCATACGCCGTAAATTTTCCATAGAAATCAGCGCGCTAGTGCTGTTCGGGCGAATCTGCCGTCGCAGCGCCGGGAGGCGCTCCTCCCGGGCCCCTGCCTCATGGACAAATATCCATGTCGAGAACCTCCATTTTCCGA
>DASYDR010000274.1:0-17118 GCA_036499545.1 Roseomonas sp.
CGGCCTCGTCCATATCAGCGAGCTGGCGGGGCAACGCGTCGGCAAGACCACCGATATCGTCAAGGTCGGCGATCCCGTGAAGGTCAAGGTGCTGGGCTTCGACGATCGCGGCAAGGTCAAGCTGTCGATGAAACAGGTCGACCAGGCGACCGGCGCCGACATCACCGAGCAGGTCGGCGCCAAGCGCCCCCGTGCCGAAGGTGAGGGCGACCGGCCGGAGCGCGGCGAGCGGCGTGACCGCGGCGAGCGGCGCGATCGCGGCCACGCCGCCGACTGAGTAAGAATAGCGCGGCCGGGGGCTCAAACCCGCCCCCGGCCGTGCCATATGCGCTGGACCTCACGGGCCGATTCGCCATAAGTCCCTGTGACAAACGCATGAACCCCTGGAGCCCGCGTCCTTGAAGGTCATCAACCCCATTCGCATGGGCGGCGTCGACGTCCTGCCCCTGGTCGAGGGCGGAAAGGGCGTGTCCGTCTCCAACGGTTCCTCTTGCGGGGCCTGGTCCGCGGCAGGCGGCGTCGGCACCTTCTCCGCGGTCAATGCGGACAGCTACGACACGGCCGGCAACCCCATTCCCCAGACCTATGCCGGCAAGACCCGGCGGGAACGGCATGAGGAATTGGTGCAGTACGGCATCAAGGGTGCCATCGCCCAGGCCCG
Source organism: Roseomonas sp. (assembly GCA_036499545.1). GTDB lineage: Bacteria > Pseudomonadota > Alphaproteobacteria > Acetobacterales > Acetobacteraceae > Plastoroseomonas. Next base: position 662 of record DASYDR010000274.1, read on the forward strand.
CGAAGCCTTCGAGCGTGCCGGCGGCAAGGGCCGCATCCACGCCAATATCCTGTGGGAGATGGGCGGGGCGGAGCGGGTGGCCCGCGGTATGCTGGAAGGCGCCAAGGGGCTGATCAACGGCATCACCTGCGGCGCCGGCATGCCTTATCGCCTGGCCGATATCGCCCGCGATTTCGGCATCCATTATTACCCGATCGTCTCGTCGGCCCGTGCCTTCAACGCGCTGTGGAAGCGCGCCTACAGCAAGACGCGGGAATGGCTGGGTGGCGTGGTCTACGAGGATCCGTGGCTCGCCGGCGGCCATAACGGCCTGTCGAACAGCGAGGACCCGAAGAAGCCCGAGGCGCCCTATGCCAGGGTGCTGAAGCTGCGCCAGCAGATGCGCGAATTCGGCCTGGGCGACGTGCCGATCATCATGGCCGGCGGCGTCTGGTGGCTGGAGGAGTGGGAGGACTGGATCGACAATCCGGATCTCGGCCCGATCGCCTTCCAGTTCGGCACCCGTCCGCTGCTGACCCGTGAAAGCCCGATCCCGGATGCCTGGAAGCAGCGGCTGCTGAACCTGAAGAAGGGCGATGTCTCGCTGCAGCCCTTCAGCCCGACCGGCTTTTATTCCTCCGCCGTCCGCAATGATTTCCTGATCGAGCTGGAGGAGCGGAACGAGCGCCAGGTCGCCTATACCGGGGAGCCGGTCGGCGATCACATGGCCGAATACGGCGTCGGGCCGCGTAAGCGCCTGGTCTGGCTGACCCCGCACGACCTGGCCCGCGTGAACCAGTGGGAGGCGGAGGGCTTCACCGAAGCCATGCGCACCCCGGACAACACGCTGATCTTCGTGACGCCCGACAGTTCGAAGGCGATCGTGAAGGACCAGGTGGATTGCATGGGCTGCCTCAGCCAATGCCGCTTCTCCAACTGGTCGCAGCACGAACCCGACTACACCAACGGCAAGAAGGCCGACCCGCGCAGCTTCTGCATCCAGAAGACGCTGCAGGAGATCGCGCATGACGGCACGACCGAGCACAACCTGATGTTCGCCGGCCACAACGCCTACCGCTTCGCCAGCGACCCCTTCTATTCGAACGGCTTCATCCCGACGGTGAAGCAGCTCGTCGAGCGCATCCTGACCGGGCGGTAAGCCAGCTCGTCAGCGGATCGCAGCGGGGCGCCGGGAGACCGGCGCCCCGTTTCCGTTCAAAGGGCCGGCATCGGCTCCGCCACCGCCAGGTCGATCGGCAGCTTGCCCCAGTTCCAGCCGCGCTCGTATTGCGGCGGCACCAGCGCTTCCGGCCGGCCGAGCGCGATCGCGGCCTGGGCCGGCCAGTAGGGCTCCCGCAGCACGGCGCGGGCCAGCAGCACCATGTCCGCGCGGCCTTCGGCGATGACGGCCTGCGCCTCCTCCGGCGTCGTGATCAGGCCGACGGCGGCGACCGGCATGCCGGCGCCCTGCCGCACCGCCTCGGCGCCCGGCACCTGGTAGAGCGGCACGAGGTCGATCTGTTGCCGGTGGTCGAGCCCGCCGGAGGTGACGCTGATGAGGTCGACGCCCTTGGCTTTCAGCAGGCGGGACAGGGCGACCGTCTCCTCCGTGTCCCAGCCGCCGGCGACCCAGTCGGTATGCGACAGGCGGACGATCAGCGGCATGGCATCCGGGATCGCGGCGCGGACGGCGTCGGTGGTGTCCAGGATCAACCGGGCGCGGCCGGCGAAATCCCCGCCCCAGGCATCGTTGCGGGCATTCGACAGCGGCGACAGGAACTGGTGCATCAGGTAGCCATGGGCGCCGTGCAGTTCGATGAAGCCATAGCCGGCGCGGACGGCCCGGCGGGCGCTGTCGGCGAAGGCCTTGGGCAGCGCCTCGATCTCCTCCGGCGTCAGGGCATGCGGCGTGGCGTAGTTGCCGAAGCCGGCGGCGCTGGGGCCGACGACCTCCCACCCCGGCTCGGCCGGGCCATGCAGCCAGGTCGGGCGGCGGCTCGCCTTGCGGCCGGCATGCGCCAGCTGGATGCCCGGTACCGCGCCGCCGCGGGCGATCGCCTGCGCCAGCCGCGCATGGGAGCTTTCCTGGGCATCGTTCCACAGGCCGAGGCAGGTCGGCGTGATCCGGCCTTCCGGCACCACGCCGGTCGCCTCGACGCAGACCAGCCCGGCGCCGCCGAGTGCCCGCTGCAGCAGATGCGCCAGGTGCCATTCGGTGGGGCGGGCATCCTCGGCCGCCGAGTACTGGCACATCGGCGCCACGCCGATGCGGTTCCGGAAGGTAGCGCCGCGCAGCGTCAGCGGATCGAAGAGATGGGTCACGAGATGGGGGTTCCCTGCGAAAGCGGTGGCGCCGGACGCCAGGGCGGCAGTCGGCCGAGCCGGTTTTCGAATATGGCGAAGATGCGGGGGTTCGCCCCGGGTACAAGGACCAGCCGGCCGGAGGCATCGACCGGCAGGGTCACGCGGGTGACCGCGTCGCGCAGATTGCCGCCGATGGTCTCGACGCGGCCGGGGCCGGTCGCGACCACGATGTCGCAATGCATGGGCCGGAAGCGCCCGGCATCGGCGGCGCGTTCGCGCCAGTCGGCGATCGGGTGGCGGGACCGGTCGGCGCAGATCATGTCCCCGGTTTCCGGCGCGCGTTCGGCCGGGTCGTGCGGGATGAAGGGGGCGCGGTCCGGGAATTCGCGGGCATCCCGGATCATGGCGTCGACATAGCTGGAATGGGACGCCGAAGGCGGGAATTCCCGCGCATCGACGCCGGCGCTCCGCATCACGAAGCTGATGAAGGCGGCCGACCAGGGCGGGTCGTCCCAGACATCGCCGGCGCCGTTCGCGTAGCGTGCCCGGTTCAGCGCGATCGCCCCGGCATCGGCGCCGGGGTCCAGCGCCCGCCAATAGGCCATGACGCGGGGGAAGTTGGCCGTCTGGCCCTCGGCCCGCGGCGGCACCGTCTCCGGCGTCAGCCGACCCCAATCCTCCCATTCGGCGATGGCGATGCGGATCATCCGGTCGCGCGCCGAAGGGGGGTAGGACAACGGCGGCTCCCGCGCCGTCGGCGGCACCGCGCAGCCGGCAAGGGCGAGCAGGATCGCGGCGACCACGCCCCGCATCACGGCGTACGGTCCATCGCTGGCATCCATCCGGTCATTCTCATGCCGCGATCCTACAGCGCCCGGGGCTTTCGGCCAGCGGGGCGGCCGCGATCACGATGGCATCGATCCATTCGCGCGGGATCTGGGGTAAGTACACTCCATGGTCCACATCCGCTGGCTGGCCGCGCCGGCCTTCGCCCTTCTGATGCCGCTGGCCGCCGCCGCGCAGCCGGCCGCCCCGGGCTGGCGGGACCGGCTGCCGGCGCTGGCGCTGGATGGCCCGGTGACCCCGCTGGATGCGCCGCGCGCGGTGGGCGGGCGGGCCTGGAGCGGCTTCAGCCGCCTCTGCACCGAAGACCGCATCCTGCAGCCGGGTGGTGAGGCGACGCTGACCACCGCCCCCCGCTGCATCGCGATCACCGCGGCGGCGGATGGCATCGCGGCGCGGCTCGGGATGCGGGTGGAAGGCGTATCGCCCGGTGCTACCATCCGCCTGCGGCGGGATGCCGAGGGCGCGGTGCAAGGGGTGGATGTCGAACCCGATGCCGGCCTGCCGCCGGTCACACCGCAGCGGCGCGCGGCGCTGCTGGATGCCTTCGCCCGGATGCTGACGGCGCTGACGGTGACGCCGCGGCAGCTTGGTGCCGGAGACCGCTTCACGCCGCCGGCGGCACCTGAGCCGGCGCTGGATGGCGGCCAGGCGGAGCACCACCTGGCCTGCACGATCGGCGGCCGCGCCACCTATCGCGGGCGGGATGTGCTGGTCGCCGACTGCGCAGGCGTGTTTGATGGCGAATTGCTGCCGGGGAGCGCGGCGCGGATGGAGATCCTGATGCGGGTGGCAGTGGAGGAAAGTACCGGCCTGCTCGCCCTGCAGACCGGCGTCACGCGGACCGCCATGCGCAGCCGCCAGGGCGAAGGATGGCGGGAGGACGGCGTGGCCGTGACGCTGCGCAAGGCATCTTTCGAATGAAGCCGCTGCGTCCGCATCCGCCATTGCCCGCCTGGTACGGTGCCGATGCGCAGCGCGCGCCCTGGGTGCGCGGCCTCTTCGACCGTACCGCCCGGCATTATGACCGGATCAACGGCATCCTCTCACTCGGCACCGGCCGCGCCTATCGGCGCCGGGCGTTGCGCCGGGCCGGCATCGGCCCGGGGATGCAGGTCCTCGATGTCGCGACCGGCACCGGCATCCTGGCGCGGGAAGTGCTGGCGCTGGTGGGCCCGTCCGGTCGGGTGGTCGGGCTCGATCCCAGCGCCGGCATGCTGGCCGCCTGCCGCGCCGCGCTCGGCCCGGGCCTGCCGCTGCTGCGTGGAGAGGGTGAGAACCTGCCGGTCGCCGATGCCAGCTTCGATGCGGTGACGCTGGGCTACGCGCTGCGGCACATGGCCGATCTGCGCCCGCTATTCGCCGAATTCCGCCGCGTGTTGCGTCCGGGTGGCATCGTGCTGGTGCTGGAGAAGACGCGGCCGCGCCATCTTCTCTGGCGCGCCGGTGCCCATGCCTGGTTCGGGCTCGGCGTGCCGGCGCTGTCGCACGTCACCGCATTCGGGCGCGGTGGCGGGGAGGCACAGGCCTTGATGCGCTACTACTGGGACACGGTGGAGCATTGCGTGCCGCCCGCGACCATCCTGGCCGCGCTGGCCGAGGCCGGCTTCGAAGGCGCGCGGCTGGAACGGGAACTGGACCTGTTCGGCGCCTATGCGGCGCGGCGCACGTGACACGGCAGACCGCCCCGCGGCCGCAGGCCGCCACCGGTTCCGGCGGAGCGAGGCGAAGCCGATGCTCCGGGGCCGCGAACGCGGCCCCGTGCGCGACGAACTCACCACCGGCGTACCCTGGCAGCGCGGTAGCCAAGGCCGCGCATGCGGCCGCCGGCGCCTGAGACCAAGATAACGTGACACTTGCGTGTAAGACCGCACTGGTCTAGCCCCATCTGAGAAGTGGGTGGACCCATGGCGCATCTGGAACAACTCAGGAACGAACTCGGCGGCAAGGCGCATCCTCGTGCCGCGCTGGATGCCGAGAGTGTTCGCAACGCCTATCGCCGCTGGGCCAATGTCTACGATGCGCTGTTCGGCGGCATCTCCGCTTTTGGCCGCCGGCGCGCGGTCGCCGCGGTCAACCGGCTGCCCGGGCCGAAGGTGCTGGAAGTCGGCGTCGGCACCGGGCTGGCGCTGCCGCGCTACCGCCCCGGCCTGACCGTCACCGGCATCGATCTGTCGCGGGAAATGCTCGACAAGGCGCGGCAGCGCGTCGCCGAAGACCGGCTGGCCCATGTCGACGCGCTGATCGAGATGGACGCCGAAGCGATGAGCTTCGCCGATGAAAGCTTCGACGTCGCCGTCGCCATGTTCACCGCCAGCGTGGTGCCGGACGCGAAGAAGCTCTTCGCCGAGATGAACCGCGTGGTGCGCCCGAACGGCCATATCCTCTTCGTCAACCACTTCGCGGCGGAAGGCGGTCCGCGCTGGTGGGTCGAACGCACCATGGCGCCCCTGTCCCGCGTGCTGGGTTGGCATCCGGACTTCGCGCTGCGCGATCTTCTCGATCCCGCCGAGGTGAAGGTCGAAGCTGTCGAATCTTGTGCGCCTGCCGGATTGTTCACTCTGGTGCAGGTCCGCAAGACCTGCTGAATTGCGGCGCATGAACGTCGCATCGCGCCTGCTTCTCCTGCTCCCTCTGTTCGCCGGCACCGCCGCGCTGGCACAGACACGCCCGGCCACGCCGCCGGCAGCACCGGCGGCGGCCCCCGCGCCGGCGCCTTCAGCGTCCACGCCGGAGCGCACCCTGTCCTCCTTCGGGGATTGGGTGGTCCGTTGCGAGCAGCGGCCCGCCGGCGGCCGCGGCTGCGAAATGGCGCAGACCAGCACCGACCAGCGCCAGCAGCCCGTCGCCGTCCTGGCGCTCGGCCGCCCCGCGCGCGGTGAGCCGCTGCGCCTGGTGGCGCAGGTCCCCGTCAACATCACCACCGCGCAGGCGGCTCGGATCACGATCGAGCCGGCCCTGGTCCTGCCCTTCAAGAGCTGCACCCCGCGTGGCTGCTTCGCCGAGCTCGAAATGCGCGATGCCGCCCTGCTGCAGCGCCTGCGCAGCCGTGCCGCCGACGCCGCGGCCCGGTTGGAGTGGCGCGATGCGGCCGGCCAGGAAGCGGGCGTCGCCCTGTCCTTCCGCGGCTTCGCGGCGGCCTACGACGCCCTGTCGCGCGAAACCGAATAGGCTCGCCACGGGCGCGCGACCGCCTGAATCACACGGTCCGGCACTGCCGCATGATGCGTGCGGCAGGGTACCGCGATCAGCCCGTACCGCTGGCCGGCGGGAGATGGCGCCCCAGGGCTTCCGCCAGTTCCGGAAACCTGGCGGTGGCGGCATCGAAGGCCAGATCGGCGATCTGCCGGTAGCCCGGCGTGGCGAAATGGACGCCGTCCTCGGCCCGCAGCGGGCGCTGGCCGCCGGCCGCGTAGCGTCCCTGTTCGTCGCTGGTCGCTTCCCAGGTGGAAATCCAGGATGCACCGGCGGCTTCGGCCGCGGCGCGCTGGATATCATTGAGGCGCCGGGCCGCCGTGGCGAAGGCCGCGTCCCGCATATTGGGCAGTCCGATCCAGACCGCGCGCGCATCCACCGCCTTGGCGTTCTCCACCATGGTCGCGACGCGGCGGCCATAGGCCTGCTCGAAGGCGGGGCCGCCGAATTCGTAGCGCGCGCGGGCCTCGCGATCGACGAGCGGCCGAAAGTCATTGGCGCCGATCCAGAAGACGGCGAGCTCCGGCCGGTAGCGGTTCAGCAATTCGCGCGACACCACCGGCCAGTTGTGGTCATCGACCCGGGTGAGCCCCGTCGCGTGCTGCGTGCCGTTGGTCAGATGCAGGCCGTCGCGGCGGCGCATCAACGGGTTGAGCGCGAGGAACAGGCCCTGCGCCAGCGAATCGCCCAGGAACAGGATCTGCACCTGGCTGAGCTGCGGCGGCGGCGTACCGGGCTTCTCCACTGGCGGTGCCACGGCGGCAGCCGGCGTCGCCGCGGCGGACGCGGATTGCGCGCGACTGGCGACCGGAGCGATCAGGGGAAGGAGGATCGACGCGCCGAGCAGGCCGCGGCGGGAGCAAGGCAGCGATTTGCGCGAGATCACCAAAGGACCCCTGGATGAAAGACGATATTCGCTTTTTATAGCAACTGGATCGTTACGCCAGAGGGGATCATCTGCAGCTCATGCTCCATCGCCGCGGCTTCATCATGGGCGCCGGATCGACCCTGGCGCTGGCGACCGCCGGTTGTGCGCCGAATGGCGAGACCGGTGCCGCCTCGGGCACCTCCATCCCGTGGATGGGTGGCAATCTCCTGATCGATCCGGGGCCGGAGCCGGCGCTTGCCGGCATCCTGCCCGTGGCGACCGGGAATGATCCCTATGCGCCGCTCAGTGGCGTGTTGCGCACCCTGCAGCGCCAGCGCGGTGAGCAGAAGGGGCTGGTGACGCTGATCGGGGACAGCCACACGGCCGGCCCCTTCCTGGTCGAGCGACTGCGGGAGCTGTTCCAGACCCGGTTCGGCTCCGCCGGGCTCGGGCGCCTGCCGCCGGGACGCGCCCAGCGCTATTTCAACCCAAGTGGCTTCCGGGTCGAGCAGCGCGGCGGCTGGGTGGCGCAGAACGCCCTGCGGTCCAGCAATCCCGGCCCCTTCGGCCTGACCGGCTACCGTCTGACCGGCGAGCAGGCCGGGGACAGCATCACCCTGCGCATGGCCGGCGGCGAAAGCTTCGACCGGGTGCAGATCGCGCTGATGGCGGGCCCGGACAGCGGCAGCTTCCGGATCCGCATGGATGGCAGTGGCGGCCCGGTCCCGCGGATCGGCGGCGCGCGCCGGGAATTCCGGCGCCTGCGGTTCGACGCCCCCCGCGGCTGCCGCGAACTGAGCCTGGAACTGGCGGGCGACGGCCCGGTGGAACTGCTGGGCTGGGGTGTCGAGCGTCGGGCCCGCGGCGTCATCGTCGAAGGTTTCGGCATCATCGGCGCGACACTCGCCTCGCTCGACAACCGGGACCGGCAGATCCTGCTGGACGAGCTTTCGGCCATGCCGCCCGCCTTGCTGGTTCTCGAATTCGGCACCAACGAGGCCACCGACCGGGATTTCGACCAGGATGCCTACCGGGCGGCGCTGGTCCGCTGGCTGCGGACCTTGCGCACCGCCCTGCCGCGCACCGGCCTGATGCTCATGGGCCCGGCGGATTCCGGCCGCCCGCGCCGGGGGCTGGGCTGCGCCGGCATCACGCCGCTGCCGGCGCTGCGGCAGATCCAGACCATCCAGCGCGAGGTCGCCCGGGCGGAAGGCTGCGCCCATTTCGACTGGAGCGCGGAGGTGACCCACGATCCGTGCCGGGTGCCGGCCATGGCGCGGGACGCGCCGCCGATGATGCAGCGCGACCTCGTGCATTTCACCGCGGATGGCTACCGTTTCACCGCGGATCGCCTCTTCAACCACATCATGCGCTCGGCGGGAGTGTCCCAGCAGGCGGCGTGAACCGGGATCCAGGTCTCGATGCTCTTTCCGACGGGCGCCTTCGCCCTCTTCTTCGCGGTCGTGTTCGTGGTGCATTGGGGCTTGGTCCGCCACGGCCCCGGGCTGGTGCGATGGTTCCTGCTCGCGGCGAACCTGGCCTTCTATTCCTTCTGGAGCCCGCGCCTTTGCCTCGGGCTCGTGGCGCTCGGCCTCGGCTGCTGGTTCATCGGGCTGAAGCTCGGCGATGCGCGCGCATCGCGGCGGCGATCCTGGCTGACGCTCGGCGTCGGGCTGACGCTGCTGTGGCTCGGCTACTTCAAATACGCGAACTTCTTCCTGCAGGAGATCGTCGGCCGCCTCGATGGCGTCTTCGGCATGGCGCCTCCGCCGCTGCTGGACGTGGTGCTGCCGGTCGGCATCTCCTTCTATTGCTTCCAGGCGATCTCCTACATGATCGACGTGCATCGCGGGGACGCACGGACCGAAACCGGGCCCGGCGGCGCCCTGAACGTCCTGGTCTATTTGACCTTCTTCCCGCATCTCGCGGCCGGTCCGATCGTGCGGGCGGCGCATTTCCTGCCGCAGGTCGCGGCCAGGCCGGATCCCGGGCGGATCCCGGTCGTGATGGCCGGCATCCTGATCCTGGGCGGGCTGTTCAAGAAGGTCATCATCGCGAACGAACTCGGCACCGGTATCGTCGATCCGGTGTTCCGCGATCCGACCGCCTATGGCGCGGCCGAGATCCTGCTGGCCTGCTACGGCTACAGCGTGCAGATCTGGTGCGACTTCTCCGCCTATTCCGACATGGCGATCGGGATCGCGGCCCTGCTCGGCTACCATTTCCCGAAGAACTTCAACCAGCCGTTCCGCGCGCTCTCGCTCTCCGAATTCTGGGGGCGGTGGCACATTTCCCTGTCCCGCTGGCTGCGCGACTACCTCTACATCCCGCTCGGCGGCAATCGCGGGTCGGAAGCGCGGACCGCCCGCAATCTCTTCCTGACCATGCTGCTCGGCGGCATCTGGCACGGCGCCGCCTGGACCTTCGTGCTGTGGGGGGGCCTGCATGGCGCCGCCCTGATCCTCGAGCGGTGGCTGGGCGGGAAGACCAGGGTCCGGCGCCAGGATGCCCGGATGGCGGTGCCCGCTGGAGCCCCCGACGTGCCCGGCCATGGCGCCGGCCGGCTGCTGCGGTGGGTGATCACCTTCCATGTCGTCGTGCTGCTGTTCGTGCTGTTCCGCGCATCCGATCTCGCCACCGTCCGGGCCATGGCGAACGGGCTGATGGGCCGGGCGCCGGGCGCCGACCAGATGACCCCGCGGCTGGTGCTGCTCTGCGCCCTCGGCCTGGGGCTGCATTTCCTGCCGCCGGATTTCCGCGAACGGCTGGAGGCGGCGCTGCGGCCCTGGCCGCCCCTGGCGCTCGGCCTGCTGGCCGGGCTGGTGCTGCTGCTCATCCTGCTGGCCGGTCCGGAAGGCGTGGCGCCCTTCATCTACTTCCAGTTCTGAGGAGCGGGGCATGCGGCAACCCTGGCTGCAACGGGAAGAAGCGGCGCGGCCCCGGCAGGCGGCCGCGGAGGATGATTTCTCGCCCCGCTCCACGACGCTGCCGCTGCGCGGCGCGCTGATCGTCCTCGGCATCGCCGTCCTGCTGCTGGCGGCGGGCCGTTCGGCGGAGATCGCCAGCGCGGCCTATGGCTTGCCCCTGCTGCCGGGCTCCGAGACCCTGATCGGGCTGGCCGATCGCTGGGACGGATGGATGGACGCGCTCGGCGTCAAGGACCTGCTGGCCTGGCTCAGGGAGGTGCTGGCCATCGGCCGCGCCTGAATCGCGGTGGGCCTGCCCGCGGCGCGCAGCCCGATGCGGGCGGCGATGCCGGACCACCAAGCCTGATAGCCTGCCCCCGCGGGGTGGACGCCGTCGCGGGATTCGTAGCGGCACCGCTCCGTCCGGCCCCGGTTCAGCGCCGGCAGGAAACGATAGGCCCAGAGGCCCGCGGCCCGGAGGCGGAGCAGGGTCCGATCGAGGATGACGGAGCCGGCTTCCAGCGCCGGGTCGCGGTCGAAGCAGCCCGGCGTCGCCCAGATGATGCGGTCCGCCTCCCAGCGGTCGGTGATCGCGATGATGTCGCGCACATAGGCTTCGGCCGCGGCCTCGCTGTCGATGGCACGCAGGTCGTTGGTGCCGAACATGAGGACGAGCCGGTTGGCGCAGGGCGGCGGCCGTTGTTCGCGGAGCCAGGCGATGCCGGCGCCCGTCTGCGCGATCACCAGGAAGCCGGCCTCACGCGCATGCGGGCCCATGCCGACCGCGAGGCTGTCGCCGAGCAGGATGTCGGGGCAGGCAGGGCTCGGTCGCCGCTGCGCGGCCGCGATGCCGGGTGCCAGCGCCAGCCCGGCCACGGCCAACAGCGCGGACAGGGCGACGCGCGATCGCATCAGGGCCGGCCGGGAAGATGCCGATGCATGTCTCAGCCGCCCGGCGTGGCCATCGGCACGCCGATGGTGCGCACCATCCAGGCCAGCCGATGCCGCTGCGCCGCGGCGGCGTGGAGGCGGGCGGCGGCTTCGGCGGCATCGCCATCGCGCCGGCGCAGCGCCTTCAGGATGGCGCGATGCTCGCCATGCGCCTGCTCGGCCCGGCCGTCCTGGGTCAGCAGGGATGGCAGCAGGGCCATGGTCGCGGCGATCTGTTCCAGGCTGCGCAGCAGGTAGCGGTTATGCGCGGCCAGATAGAGCAGCCCGTGCAGGCGCTGGTTGGTTTCCGCCAGCGCATGGGTATCGCCGAAATGCTCCGGCTCCTGCGCCACCAGTTCGGCCATCGCGGCGATCTCGGTCTCGCTGGCATGCTGGGCGGCGAAGCGCGCGGCGGCACCTTCCAGCACTTCCCGCATGACATAGAGCTCGACCACCTGGTGGTGGTCCGGGCGGCTGACGGTCAGGCCACGGCGCGGCTCATGGGTGACGAGCCCTTCCGCTTCCAGCCGGGCGATCGCCTGGCGGATCGGCGTGCGCGACACGCCGAGGCGCGCGGCAAGGTCGGTTTCGGTCAGCCGGATACCCGGCGCGAGGGAGCCGTCCCGGATCTGGTCGCGCACCCGCGCATAGGCTTCCTGGCCCAGGTCGCGCGCGGCCGGCGGAGGCGTGGAGCTGCGGAGCATGACGCCGGTGTAGCGGATCGGGTCCGGCGAATGGAAGAACCATCTGGACCTCACTGGATACCCGTGGATACATAGGCATGCCGAAGGGAGAGAGACCGTTCATGGTGGACCTGACCCGGATCTGGGACGTGGTGGTGGTGGGCGGCGGCAATGCCGCGCTCTGCGCCGCCATCACGGCGCGGAAAGCGGGCGCGTCGGTGTTGATCGCGGAGCATGCGCCGAAGGCGATGCGCGGCGGCAACAGCCGGCACACGCGCAATGTCCGCGCCCTGCATCCGCAGCCGACCGGCGTGCTGACCGAAAGCTACCTGGAAGAGGAATACTGGGACGACCTGCTGCGGGTCACCGGCGGCCGCACCGATGAGCATCTGGCGCGCACCACCATCCGCGCCTCCCAGCACGCCCCCGGCTTCCTCGAGGAATGCGGGGTGGTGTTCCAGCCCTCCCTGTCCGGCACGCTGTCGCTGTCGCGCACCAATGCCTTCTTCCTCGGTGGCGGCAAGGCGCTGATGAATGCGCTGTACCGCACGGCGGAGAAGCTCGGCATCGCCATCCTCTACGACACGGAGGTCCGGCACATCGAGGTGCAGGACGGCTTCGCGACCGAAGCGATCCTGAGCTGCCGCGGCTTCCCGGAGCGGGTGCGCGCCAAGACCTTCATCGCCTCCGCCGGCGGCTTCCAGGCCAATCGCGAATGGCTGCGACAATACTGGGGCGACGCGGCCGACAACTTCCAGATCCGCGGCACCCCCTATGCGCAGGGCACCGTGCTGAAGGACCTGCTGGCCCAGGGCATCCAGGAAGTCGGCGACCCCACCCAGTTCCACGCGGTGGCCAATGACGCGCGGGCGCCGATGGAAGATGGCGGCCTCGCCATGCGGCTCGACTGCGTGCCCTTCGCGATCGTCGTGAACCGCGATGTCGAGCGCTTCTATGACGAAGGCGAGGATGTCTGGCCGAAGCGCTACGCCATCTGGGGCCGCCTGATCGCGCAGCAGCCCGACCAGCGCGCCTTCGCCATCACCGACAGCAAGGCGCTGCACAACTACCTGCCGAGCGTCTTCCCGCCGGAGAAGGCCGATACCATCGCGGAACTCGCGGGCAAGCTCGGTCTCGATGCCGGCAAGCTGGAACGCGTGGTCGCCGATTACAACGCCTCCGTCCGGCCCGGCACCTTCACGCCGATGAAGCCCGATGATTGCCGCACCGAAGGGCTGGTGCCGCCGAAGAGCCATTGGGCGCGGCTGATCGATACGCCGCCCTTCTATGGACATCCGCTGCGGCCGGGCATCACCTTCACCTTCCTCGGCGTGAAGGTGAACGACCGGGCCCGGGTGCTGATGGCGGACGGCAAGCCCTCGGCCAATCTCTTCGCCTCGGGCGAGATCATGGCCGGCAACATCCTGGGCCAGGGCTACCTGGCCGGCTTCGGGATGGCGATCGGCACCGTCTTCGGACGCCTCGCGGGCGAGGAGGCCGCGCGCCATGCAAGAAACTGAAGCCACCAGCGAGGCGCGCCGCAACCTCGAGGTCTGCAATTCCTGCCGCTACTGCGAAAGCTATTGCGCGGTTTTCCCGGCGATGGCGATGCGGCGGGAATTCTCGACCGGCGACCTGACGCACCTGGCCAATCTCTGCCATGGCTGCAAGGGCTGCTACCACGCCTGCCAGTACGCGCCGCCGCATGCCTTCGGCATCAACCTGCCGGCGACCTTCTCGACCATCCGGCAGGAAAGCTACGCGGCCTATGCCTGGCCGGACGGCATGGGCGGCGCCTTCGAGCGCAACGGCACGCTGGTGTCGCTGCTCGCCGCCCTCGGCGTCGCGCTGGTGCTGATCCTGACCGCGGCGCTGCAGGACCCGACCGTGCTCTACAGCGCGCAGCGCGGGGAAGGCGCCTTCTTCCGCGTCATCCCGCTCTGGCTGATGATGACCATCGCGACGCTCACCTTCGGCTACGCGATCATCGCCATGGCGATCGGCGGCCTGCGCTACTGGCGCGGCACCGGCAGCGGCGGTGCGGCCCTGACCGCGGCACCGGTCGCAGATGCGGCGATCGACATCGTGACGCTCCGCAACCTCGGCGGCGGCGGGCATGGCTGCAACGATGTCGACGACAGCTTCGCCATGCAGAAGCGCTGGCTGCACCAGGCGATGTTCGGCGGCTTCATGCTGTGCTTCGCCGCGACGACGGTGGGCGCCATCTATCACAATGTGCTCGGCTGGCACTCGCCCTATGCCTTCCTGAGCCTGCCCGTGCAGCTCGGCTTCTGGGGCGGGCTATCGCTGTGCTTCGGCACCGCGGGCCTGATGCGCCTGAAGGTCGTCACCGATCCGGTGCCGGTCGCCAAGCAGGTGCTGGGCGGCGAATATGCGATGCTGATGCTGCTGTTCCTGGTCAGCGCGACCGGGCTGCTGCTGCTGGCGGTGCGTCACACCGGGGCGATGGGCGTGATGCTCGCGATCCATCTCGGCCTGGTGCTGGCACTCTTCGTGGCCATGCCCTACAGCAAGATGGTGCATGGCGTGTATCGCGGCCTGGCGCTGCTGCGAAACGCGCGGGAGAAGCGGGCGGCGGCCGGCGCCTGAGCGTCCGATGGCCGGAGGGCCGAATGGCCCGAAGGCCTGAGATCGCCGAGCCTTGTCGCTGACCCGTTCGCGATCACCCTCTGCGGGGCAGCCGATAGGCTGGCCGGTATGAATCGGATACCGGACCGGCAAGGCGCCTCGCCGCGGGTTACGCCTTGTCGGTACCGAAGCCGTCGACCAGCTCGCGGATGCGGGACGGGTCGCTCTGCTCCATCACCCGGCGTGCGAAACGGGCGCAGTCGGTGATGTCGAGGGATCGCACCGCCTGCTTCGCGCGCGGCAGGGCCGACGCGTTCATGGACAGGTTGCGGATGCCGAGCCCGAGCAGCAGCGGCACCAGCTTGGCATTGCCGGCCATCTCGCCACAGACCGAAACCGGGATGCGGATGCGCAGCGCCGCCTCGGTGGCGAACTGCATCAGCCGCAGCACGGCGGGATGCAGCGGGTCGTAGAGATGCGCGACCTCGGCTTCCGCGCGATCGACGGCCAGGGTGTACATCGCCAGGTCATTGGTGCCGATGGCGAAGAAATCCGCCTCCAGCGCGATGGCATCGGCGGCGAGGGCCGCGCCCGGCGTCTCGATCATCGCGCCCAGCATCGGCAGCTTCTCGGGCAGCTTCTCGCCGCGGCGGCGCAGCCGGCGCGCGACGCGGTCATAGATCTCCCGCGCCTGCTTCACCTCGTTCGGGATGGTGACCATCGGCAGCAGCACGCGCACCGCGCCATCCGGGGCTCGGGCGGCAACGCGCAGGATGGCGGCGAACTGCACTTCCAGCAGCTCCGGCCGCTTCAGCAGCATGCGCAGCCCGCGCAGGCCAAGCGCCGGATTGGGCCCGGCATGCGACGGCACGACGCCATCGGCCAGCGCCTCCATGTCCTTCTCGCCGCCCCAGTCGAGCACGCGGATGGTGACCGGGTCGCCGCCCAGCGCCTCGACGATCTCGGAATAGGCGGCGACCTGCGCTTCCTCGTCCGGCAGGTCTTCGCGGTTCATGAACAGGAACTCGGTCCGCAGCAGGCCGATACCCTGGGCGCCGGCCTGCGCGATCAGCGGAAGCTCCTGCGGGATCTCGAGATTGGCCATCAGCTCGACGGGTTCACCATCCGTGGTCACGGCGGGCAGCCGCCGCAGCTTCGCGAGCTTGGCACGCTCCTTGGCGAAGGCCGCGAGCTTCTCCTTCGCGCCGGCGAGCGTCGCGGCCGTCGGGTGCAGCACGACGGCGCCGGTGGCGCCATCCAGCGCCACGATGTCGCCGCGCTGCGCCGCCTCAGTCAGGCCGACGCAGGCGACGACGGAGGGAATGCCGAGTGCCCGCAGCATGATCGCGGTATGCCCGTCGGTCCCACCTTCATCGGTCGCCACGCCGGCGATGCGGGACGGGTCGAGCAGTGCGGCATCGGCCGGGCGCAGCTCCTCGGCGACCAGGATGCAGCCCTCGGGCAGGTCCTTGAGGGTCCGGAAGGGCTGCGCGGTCAGGTTGCGGACCAGGCGGCGCCCGATCTCCCGCACTTCCGCCGCGCGGCGGTTGAGCCCGGCCTTGTCGTCATCCCGGTTGCCGAGGATGACCGCCGCGATCGCCTCCGCCTCGTCGCCGACCGCGGTCTCGGCCGCCAGCAGGTCGGTCTCGATCCGCTTGCGCGCCCCTCGGATCAGTCGGGAATTGCCGAGCATGAGGCCATAGGCGTCCAGCAGCGGGCCGATCTCCTCCTGCGCTTCCTCGGGCAGGACGGAAATGCGGTTGCGCAGCTTGACGACCTGCTTGCGGGACAGGGCCACCGCGGCGGTCAGCCGCGCGCGCTCATCCTCGACGGCGGCGTCGGCGATGGTCCGCCGCGGCGCTTCGGTCGGCGCTTCGGAGGTGTCGTAGACGGGGCCGATCGCGACCCCGGGGGCGACCCCGATACCGCCGAGCCTGACCTCGCGCGGCTTGCCGCGCGCGGGCTTGCCCTTGGGGGCGGCGGGCGCTTCCTTCGGCGCGTCAGTCTTCATGGAAGCCGGCCTCGACGAGGCCAGCCACAGCGTCCAGGGCTTCGCGTGCGTCCCATCCCTCGGCCTCGATCGTGATCTGGGCACCCTTGCCGGCGCCCAGCATCATCAGGCCCATGATGGAACAGGCCGGCACCGTCTGACCATTGGCC
>DASYDR010000275.1:0-2230 GCA_036499545.1 Roseomonas sp.
CGGCGTAACCCACAAGCGCACCAGGCCATATACGCCCAGGACCAACGGCAAGGCCGAGCGCTTCATACAGACCAGCCTGCGCGAATGGGCCTACGCCACACCATTCGCCACTTCCAACCAGCGCCGCGCCGCCATGATCCCGTGGCTGTGCAGCTACAACCGCTGCCGACCACATTCAGCTCTCGCCGGATTGCCACCTATCGCCCGCATCGCCAAGGACAACCTCCTTGCTAACGACAACTAGAGCGTGATCGGTTGAGGTAAACTCACCGAAAACCGTGAATCACGCGATCAAACAAAGCCCTGGAGCAGGATGCGTGAGCGCTTGCGAACGCATCCTGCTCCAGGCGCCGGCGCGGTCAAGAACCATGGCTTCCTTCGATTGAGCGCCAGCGCACCGCCCCCGCTCGCCGTCCATTGTTTGGCTGGTTCGCCAGGACATGAAGACGAGCGGTTTCCTGTCCTCTTCCGTCGGAAGAGCCCCGCGCCAAGGGCCGATGGCAATGGCCAGCCGAAGGCCCTCGCCTGGAATCATACCGAGTCAGCCGAAAGGCTGGCTGGCATGAGGGGCAGGTCGGTTCAAAGCGCCCGCGCGATCTCCCAGGCGCGTTCCGCGATGCTGCGCGTGCGCTCGCCCCATTGCAGGGCGCGCGCATCCGCCGCATTGCCGTCCAGCCCGCGCCGGTAGACGCCAGCCGCGATGGAAGCGAGGCGGAACATCGAGAAGACGACGAAGGCGTCGAAGCCCGGCGGGATCGCACGCCCGGCTGCCGCCGCATAATCGGCGATGAATTCGGCCTCGCTCGGGATGCCGCCATCCGTGGGATCGATGCCGTAGAGCCCGCCCTGCTCCGGCGGCAGCCGGTAGGTCACGCAGCAATAGGCGAGATCGGCCAGCGGATGCCCGATGGTCGACAGTTCCCAATCCAGCACCGCGACGATATCCGTCCCATCCGGCGCCAGCATCATGTTGCCGAGGCGGAAATCGCCATGCGCGATGGTCGCTTCGGCATCCTGCGGCAGATTCTCCGGCAGCCAGCGCGCCAGCGCATCCATCGCGGGCAGATCCATCGCCCGCGCAGCCTCCCATTGCCGCGTCCAGAGCGCGGTCTGCCGCGCCATATAGCCATCCGGCCTGCCGAAGCCTTCCAGCCCCACGCCACGCCAGTCGACGCCGTGCAGCGCCGCCAGCACCCGCGCCATGCTCGCATAGATCGCGCGCTTCTCGGCCGGCGTGCCGACCCGCGCCACGCGGTCCGGCAGCACCCGCCCCTCCACCGCATCCATGACGAAGAAGGGCGTGCCGATCACCGCCGCATCCTCGCAGAGCAGCCGCGCCGGCGGCACCGGCACCGCACTCCCGGCCAGCGCCGCGATCACCCGGTACTCCCGCTCCACCGCATGCGCGCCGGGCAGCAGCTTGCCCGGCGGCTTCTTGCGCAACACGTAATCGCCGGCCGGCGTCGCGATATGGAAGGTCGGGTTCGATTGCCCGCCCTGGAACTGCCGCACCGTGATCGCACCGCCGAAGCCAGGCAGCCGGTCGCGCAGCCAGGCGGCCAGCGCCGCCTCGTCGAAGCGGTGCCGTTCCAGAACCGGCACGAGTTCGGAAGCCTGCTGCATCAGAGCCGGTCTCGGCATGGTACGGTGGTGAACTGGCGAGGCATTTTTCGTCTCCGTCGTGGCGGCTGACGCAGCCGATGCTGGTTGCATCGGCGAGGAAGATGGCGCGGTAGGGGCGGAAAAGGGCCGCCAGATCGCCGCCGCGCCATGCCGGGACCGGCTCTCAGTGCGCGCGCGGCGGCTTGTATTTCTGCAGCTCGAGCCGGCCGAGCTGGTGGCGATGCACCTCGTCCGGCCCATCCACGATGCGCAGCGTCCGGGCATATTTGAACATGAAGGCCAGGCCGAAATCCTCGGTCACGCCGGCCGCGCCATGCGCCTGGATCGCCATGTCCACGACCTGGCAGGCCATCTCCGGCACCGCGACCTTGATCGCCGCGATATCGGCCCGCGCCGCCTTGTTGCCGACCTGGTCCATCTTCCACGCCGCATGCAGCACCAGCAGCCGCGACTGCTCGATCAGGATGCGCATCTTCGCGATACGCTCCACCATCACGCCCTGATCCGCCAGCGGCTTGCCGAAGGGCTTCCGGTCCAGCGCCCGCCTGCAGGTCATCTCCAGCGCCCGCTCCGCCATGCCGATCGCGCGCATGCAGTGATGGATGCG
>DASYDR010000276.1:0-12958 GCA_036499545.1 Roseomonas sp.
CCGGAGGCGCAGCAGGAGGCCGAGACGGCGCGCGCGGCATTGCGCGCCGTGACCGCGACCGACGTGCTGGTGATCGAGGACGAGCCGATCATCGCCATGGATGTGCAGCGCCTCATCGAAGCCTGCGGCCACCGCGTCGTCGGCGTCGCGGCCAGCGAGGCCGAGGCCATCCGGCTGGCGGCGAACCGGCAGCCGGGGCTGATCCTGGCCGACATCAATCTCGGCCGCGGTGGCGATGGCAGCGTCGCGGTGGCGCGCATCCAGCAGACGCTGAAGGTGCCGGTGATCTTCGTCACCGCCTATCCGGAGCGGCTGCTGACCGCCGAGCGTTCCGAACCCGCCTTCATCATCAGCAAGCCCTTCGAGCCGCTGGCGCTGGCGATCGCGACCTACCAGGCGATCACCGCGGGGCGGCCACCCATGGGCTGACACCGCCACAGCGATCCGATCGTGCGACCACCGGTCGTGCCCGCTGTCCTGGCTCCACGAAACGCCGTCCCGATGACCGGGACGGCGTTTGCGTATCCGGGCCAGGATCGGCCGCAACCGCCGTTCAGACGCCGCGTTCATGTCACATCGGATAAGATAGTGGAGAACGCCATGCTGTACTGGACCCTGGTTTTCCTCGTGGTCGCCCTGGTCGCGGGCATCCTCGGCTTCGGAGGCGTCGCGTCGACGGCCGGCGGCATCGCCAAGGTGCTGTTCGTGATCTTCCTGGTGCTGTTCATCGCCTCCCTGGTCCTCGGGCGCAGCTGGGCCTGACGGCCCGCCGCCGGCTCCGTGCCAAGCTGCCGCGCCGGGCGCCGATCGGCAGGGTCACCCTTCCCGCAGGGCCCGAGCGGTAGAAGCGTCGTGACGTGAACACCGCCCGGAGCCGTGCCATGACGGATCCCGCCACCGATACCCGGCCGGCCAGGCCGGCAACGCCCGACCTGCGCGGCTTCCGGCGCTGGACCGTGGCCTGGTTGACGGCGCCGGATCGCGGCGCGGCGCGCTGGCTCATCCTAGGCGTCTTCGTGCTGACCATGGCGCAGGTCGGCATCCAGATCCGCTTCAACATCTGGAACCGCGATTTCTTCAATGCCCTCGACCGGCGCGATTCCGAGGCCTTCACCCATCAGATCCTGACTTTCCTCGGCCTCGCCGCCATCTCCATGGCCTGCGCGGTCTACCAGCTCTATCTGAAGCAGCTCATCCAGCTGAACTGGCGGGAATGGCTGACCCGGCGGCTGACCGGGCACTGGCTGCGCGACGGCCGGCACTACCAGCTGGAGATGGGCGCGACCGAAGCCGACAATCCCGACCAGCGCATTGCCGAGGATGTGCGGGTCTCGACCGAGCTCGCCGTGGAATTCACGCTCGGCCTGCTGATCTCGCTGTCCATGCTGATCGCCTTCATCGGCATCCTGTGGTCGCTGTCCGGCCCTCTCGACGTCGCGCTCGGCAATCTCGCGCTGCAGATACCGGGCTACATGGTCTGGGCGGCGCTGCTCTATGCGACCATCGGGTCGTCCCTGACCTATCTCGTCGGACGGCCGCTGGTCGGCATCAACATCCGCCGCACGGCGGCGGAGGCCGATCTGCGGTTCGGCCTGACCCGCGCGCGCGAAAGCGGCGAGAGCATCGCGCTGATCCGCGGCGAGGCGGATGAGCGGCGCGGCATCGCGGCGCTGTTCACGGAAGTCCGCGAAGCGATGCGCGCCCTGATGCGCAGCCAGCGCAACCTGATGTGGCTGACCAGCGCCTATGGCACGCTGGCGATGATCTTTCCGACCGTGGTCGCCTCGCCCGCCTATTTCTCGGGCGCCCTCTCGCTCGGCGGGCTGATGCAGATCGGCGCGGCCTTCGGCCAGGTGCAGACCTCGCTCAACTGGTTCGTCGACAATTTTCCCCGCATCGCGGAATGGCGCAGCGCCGTCTGCCGCGTCGTCGCCTTCACCGATGCGCTGGAGGATCTGGACGAGCTGTGCGGCGAAGGCGGTGAGCCCACGATCACCATCACCGAGACGGCGGAAGGCGCGCCGGAGGAGCTCGCCTTCCAGGACCTGGAAATCGCCTTCGCCAACGGCACGACGGTGATCGCCGGTGCCTCGGCGCGGATCGAACCTGGCGAACGGGTGCTGATCAAGGGGCAATCCGGTAGCGGCAAGTCGACACTGTTCCGCGCGATCGGCGGCATCTGGCCGTGGGGCACCGGCGAAATCACCGTGCCGCGGCGCGACGCCATGGCCTTCCTGCCGCAGCGCCCCTATCTGCCGCTCGGCGCCCTGGATGCCGCGCTCTGCTATCCCAGGCCGGCGGATCAGGTCGACCGGACCGAGCAGGTGGCGGTGCTGGAACGCGTCGGCCTTGGCCACCTGGCGGATCGGCTCGACGACAAGGAACGCTGGGACCGGGTGCTGTCGCTCGGCGAGCAGCAGCGCCTGGCGATCGCCCGGCTGTTGCTGCACAAGCCGCGCTGGATCTTCCTGGATGAGGCGACGGCGGCGCTCGACGAGGGCAATCAGGACGAGATGATGCAGCTGATCCTGGACGAACTGCCGGAT
Organism: Roseomonas sp.; assembly: GCA_036499545.1. Lineage (GTDB taxonomy): Bacteria > Pseudomonadota > Alphaproteobacteria > Acetobacterales > Acetobacteraceae > Plastoroseomonas. The sequence goes on from DASYDR010000276.1 coordinate 2,547, forward strand.
GCGGCGGTGATCTCGATCGGCCATCGGCCAGGGCTCGATGCTTTCCACAACCGCACGCTGGAGCTGGTGAAGACCGAGAACGGTGCGCGCTTCGCGTGGCCGCAGCGCACGGCGCCGAAGCGCACGGCGGCCCGCTGGAGGATCACCCGGCGCCACCCGTGAAGGTCAGGGCAAGGCCTCATCGGCAAGTGGGCGCCAGGTGCCGTCGCGGCGGCCCCGCAGTTCGACGCTGATCCGGCCGGCTTCGACCCGCAGCAGGTTCCAGCCATTGGCCGCCTCCGGCACGCGGTGGGAAATGCCGCTGGCGGCGATCACCATGGCCGGCCCGGCATCCGGCGCATGCAGCACCGCGGCGCGGTGCAGATGGCCGCAGAGCACCGCCGGCACCCCGGCCGCGCGCAGCATGGCGCGGAGTGCGCGGTGGCCATGCGGCAGCATGCGGGTGCGCGCCATCTCCGGCGGGTTGCGCAACGGGTGATGCGCGACCAGCAGCGGCACCCGGTCGCCGATCGTGGCAAGCCGGGCCGCCAGCCGCAGCCGCTGCGCGGTGGAGATGCCGCCGGCCGACCAGTCGAGATGCCATTGCGCGCGCCGCACCGTATCGAGCCCGAGCAGCGCGACACCATCCAGGAGCAAGGTCGGCTCGGTCTCGGCGCCGAGGTGATGGCGCCAACGGGCCCGCGGCTCCATGAAGCGGGCGCGCAGGTCGAGGCGCGGGATGTCGTGGTTGCCGGGGACGACGACGGCAGGCACTGGCAGCGCGCGCAGGAAGGCGGCAGCGGCTTCGAATTCGCTGACCCGAGCATTTTGGGTCAGGTCGCCGCTGACCGCGATCGCATCCGGCGCCGCGGCAGCGATATCGGCCATCAGGCTGTCGAGCGTTTCCGGCCGGTGGGCACCGAAATGGACATCGGAAAGATGCGCGATACGGATCATCGTGCCGGCAGCAGCACCTTGAGCGCCTCCTGGCGCAGGCGGATGCGGATTGGCGCGCGGAGCAGGACGAGTTCTCCATCGAGGGTCAGGCGCAGCCACTTGCCGCGCCCGCCCACCACCAGATGCGGCGCCGTGAAGGAAACCACGCCGGGATCGGCGCCAAGCGCGCCCCGCGTCCAGCGCAGCAATTGCCGCAGCCGGCTCCAGGCCGTGTGCCGCGTCACCGCTTCGACCCGCAGTGCCGCGCCATCCGCCGTTTCGGGGGTGCTGACGACGGCGACGCTGGCGCGCAGGCGCCGATGCCCCGGCGCCGCCAGCCGCAGGCCGCCGCTGCGCGGCCGCAGCAGGGCGCGCAGCGCGGCCAGGATCAACGGCCGCCAGCCGAGCAGCCCGGCGCCGCGCTGCATTTCCCGGAAGCGCACCAGCCGCGCCGGCGGGCCGATGATCGATTGATAGAGGAAGGGGCGGCCATCGGCCTCCGCCACCGGCAGCCCGCCGAGGCGCGGCGCGGCCAGCGCCACGATGGCGGCTTCCGGTGTGGCCGGCAGGCCGAGACGGGCCGCAACGCGGTTCATGGTGCCGCCGGGCAGGATGCCGAGCGCGATGCCGGTCCCGGTCAGCCGGCCGGCCACGGCGGCGATGCTGCCATCCCCGCCGGCGATGAAGATGGCCTCCGGCCCGGCCGCGATGGCGGCATCCAGTTGCGCATCCAGGGAAAGAGCGCCGGCCGGCGGCAGCGCCAGCGTGAAGCCGGCGCCTTCCAGCGCCCGGGCCAGCACCAGGGCGGGCGCCGCCATGGCAGACAGCGTGCCGGAGGCCGGGTTCAGTACGAGGGCGACCCGCATGCCGGGCCGCCCTGTCCGGTCCCCGTCCGCCAGGAACGGCAGATCAGCGGTTCTGCGGATAGGCGCCGGAGGTGTTGCTGTCGGTCGCCCGGTCATAGGTACGCTGCACCGCATTGCCCGGCGGGTTGCCCGGCATGCCGTCCGACTGGCGCGGATAGGCGCCGGAGGTGTTGGTGCCGGCATTGCGGTCATAGGTGCGCTCGACCGCATTGCCCGGCGGATTGCCCGGGCGGCCATCCGACTGGCGCGGATAGGCGCCGGAGGTATTGGTGCCGGCCTCGCGGTCATAGGCGCGCTGCGCCGCGGTGCCCGGCGGGTTGCTGCCCGCGGGCGCGCAGGCGGCGAGGCCAAGCGCCAAGGCGGTCGCGACGAAAGAGCCGTGCAGAAGGCGGGACATGCTGTTCTCCTCCGAAATACCGCCCAGCGCGGCATCGGGGGAGGAACGCAACAATCACCGCCGGGTTTCAGCCACGTCAGGCGGCCTGCGCCACAGGACCGGTGGCATTCTCGTTCGCGGCCTTCCGCAGCGCCGCCGCATAGCGATCGCGGCGCCATTGCAGCAGCCGCCAGGCGGCCCGGGTCGCGAGATCCGACAGGCGGCCCCGCGGCTCCAGCCCGATCGACTTGAACACCATGCCGGTGCTGCGTTCGATATGGCGGTAGCGGTAGAAGCTCATCGCGCGGCCCATATAGGCGGCGATGCAGCGCTCATGACTATACGGCAGCGCCTCGCTCTCATTGCCGCAGTGATAGGCGTAGGCGAGTTCGTCATCCTCCGATTCGCCGATGCGGCCCGCGGCGACGCGCAGGCGCTTCACGAAGGAGATGTTCTCCCGCGCCAGATAGCGCTTCATGTGATCGTAGAAGAGCTTGAAGTGGCGATACTCGTCGGCCGCGATCAGGCGGCAGACCTCCTTCAGCACCGGCTCCTCGGACGCATCGCCAAGGGCGGTGTAGTAGCTGCTGGTCCCGGTCTCGACCATGCAGCGGGCAATCAACTCGCCGGTGCGCGACCCGCGGATCGAGGCATCGGCGTTAACCTCGATCTTGAAGCCGGCGCGGTAGCGGGCGAAGGCGGCCTCGAAATCCCAGGAGGGGTCGGCGCACATGCCCCAACGGCCGAGGGCGTCGCCGTGCTGGATCTCCTCCACCGCCCAATTGCCGGCGGCCTGGCGGAAATCGGGGTCGTCCTTGAAGACGTTCTGAAGATAGGTGGTGTAGTCGCTCGCGTTGCGCTCCACCATCGCGGCCGCCTTCACGAGCGGCACGATCTCAGGATCGACCTTGGCGGGATCGAAGCGATCCCAGGCGATCTGATCGATGTGCCAGTGCTTCATAAGGCCCCCGTTCAGTCGTTCGGCGCGCCGCGTCCCGATGGTCAGAGACGAGAACGCCGTCCGCAGAGCAATGTTCTGCGGACGGCGGCAGGTTTCAAGTCGGTGGTTGCGCGCGAGGGTGTCAGGCAACCCCGGCCGCGGCCACCATCGCGCGAGCGGACAGCACGCGGGCCATCGCCGCATCGCGCTTTTCCGGGGTGGCGGACTGGGCTTCGGCCAGCGCCGCCTCAGCCTCGGCCACGCGGGTCTCGGCCATGGCCCGGGAGAGCGACTCGACCGGCGTCGCCTCATCGGCCAGCACGGTGACCCGCTCCGGCGTCACTTCGGCGAAGCCGCCGGCGACGAACAGCCGCTCGGTCACCTGGCCGCCCTCGGTGACGCTGATGACGCCGCCGCGCAGCGCCACGATCATCGGCGCATGGCCAGGCAGCACGCCCATCTCGCCCTCGGCGGCGGGCAGGACGGCCATCTCGACCGGGCGGCTCAGCAACAGCTTCGCCGGAGAGACGAGTTCGAGCTGGAAGGTGCCCGCCATGTAATCAACCTTTCCCTGCCAGCGCGGCCGACCGACCAGCGCAACCTGCGGCCTGGGCTTACGGCCCAGGCCGAGGCCGCGAATGCGGCCCGCGCGCGACCAACCTCAGTCGCCAATGCGCCCCGACAGCGCGAAAGCCAAGCCGGCGGATGCCGGCGCCCGGCGCCTGAGGGCGAAAAAAACTACGCCGCCTGCTTGAGGGTGTCGGCCTTCTTGGCCGCTTCCTCGATGGTGCCGACCATGTAGAAGGCGGCTTCCGGCAGGTGGTCGTATTCACCGCGGCAGATCGCCGCGAAGCTGCGGATGGTGTCCTCCAGCTTCACGAAGACGCCCGGCGTACCGGTGAACACCTCGGCCACGTGGAAGGGCTGGCTGAGGAAGCGCTGGATCTTGCGCGCGCGCGCCACGATCAGCTTGTCCTCTTCCGACAGCTCGTCCATGCCCAGGATCGCGATGATGTCCTGCAGGGACTTGTAGGTCTGCAGGATCTTCTGCACTTCGCGGGCGGTGTTGTAGTGATCCTCGCCGACGATGCGCGGATCCATCGCGCGGCTGGTGCTGTCCAGCGGATCGACGGCCGGGAAGATGCCCAGCTCCGCGATCGAGCGGTTCAGCGTCGTGGTCGCGTCGAGGTGGGCGAAGGAGGTCGCGGGCGCCGGATCGGTCAGATCGTCCGCCGGCACGTAGATCGCCTGCACCGAGGTGATCGACCCCTTCTTCGTGGAGGTGATGCGCTCCTGCAGCGCGCCCATGTCGGTGGCGAGCGTCGGCTGATAGCCCACCGCCGAGGGGATGCGGCCGAGCAGCGCCGAGACCTCGGCGCCCGCCTGGGTGAAGCGGAAGATGTTGTCGATGAAGAAGAGCACGTCCTGGCCCTGCTCATCGCGGAAATACTCGGCGATGGAGAGGCCGGAGAGGGCGACGCGGGCGCGGGCGCCCGGCGGCTCGTTCATCTGGCCATAGACCAGCGCCACCTTGGAGCCTTCGGTGGAACCATTCTCGCCGAGCTTGATGACGCCGGCATCGATCATCTCGTGATAGAGATCGTTGCCCTCGCGGGTGCGCTCGCCGACGCCGGCGAAGACCGACACGCCGCCATGGCCCTTGGCGATGTTGTTGATCAGCTCCTGGATGGTCACGGTCTTGCCGACACCGGCGCCGCCGAACAGGCCGATCTTGCCGCCCTTGATATAGGGGGCCAGCAGGTCGATGACCTTGATGCCCGTCACCAGGATCTCGGCCGAGGTCGACTGGTCCTCGAAGGAGGGGGCTTCGCGGTGGATGGTGTAGTGGGTCTCGGCGGTGACCGGGCCGCGCTCGTCGATCGGCTCGCCGATGACGTTCAGGATGCGGCCGAGGGTGCCGTTGCCGACCGGCACGGAGATGCCGGCGCCGGTGTCCACCACCTCGGAGCCGCGCACCAGCCCGTCCGTGGTGTCCATCGCGATGGTGCGCACCGTGCGCTCACCGAGGTGCTGCGCGACTTCCAGCACCAGGGTGCGGTCGCCGACCTTGGTGGTCAGCGCGTTCAGGATCGAGGGCAGCTCCTGCGGGAACTGCACGTCCACGACGGCGCCGAGGACCTGGGCGATCTTGCCGACGTTGTTCTTCATGCCATCTGCTCCTCAGACCGCCTCGGCACCGGAGATGATCTCGATCAGCTCCTTGGTGATGTTGGCCTGTCGCGTGCGGTTGTAGTTGAGGGTGAGCTTGTTGATCATGTCACCGGCGTTGCGCGTCGCGTTGTCCATCGCGTTCATCTGCGCGCCGTAGAAGCCCGCCGTGTTCTCGAGGATCGCGCGATAGATCTGGACGCCGAGATTCTGCGGCAGCAGGGCCGCCAGGATCTCCTCTTCCGAGGGCTCGTATTCGTAGAGCGCCTGCGGACCGGTCACGGCTTCCGCCTGCACCTCCGGCAGCGGCGCGGGGATCAGGCGCTGCTCGGACGGGATCTGGGCGATGACGCTGCGGAAGCGGTTGTAGACCAGCGTGCAGACGTCGAACTCGCCCGCCTCCAGCATGCCGGTGATGCGCTCGGCGATCTCGTGCGCCTCGGCGAAGCCGACACTCTTCTTGCCCTGATAGCTGATCTCGCCCACGAAACGGGAGGCGAATTCGCGCTTCAGGTAGACGGCGCCCTTGCGGCCGACGGAGAGGATCTTCACCGTCTTGCCCTCGGCCTCCAGCGCCCGGATGCGGGCGCGCGCGAAGCGGCCGACACCGGTGTTGAAGGCGCCGGCCAGGCCGCGATCGGCGGTGACCACCACCAGCAGATGCACCGCATCGGCGCCAGTGCCGATCAGCAGCTTCGGCGCGTCCGGGGATCCGGCGACGGCGGCGCCGAGCGCCGCCAGCATGCGTTCCATCCGCTCGGCATAGGGGCGCGCGGCTTCCGCCTGCGCCTGGGCGCGGCGGAGCTTCGCCGCCGCCACCATCTTCATCGCCTGCGTGATCTTGCGCGTGGATTTCACGCTGTTGATCCGCATGCGGAGCGCCTTCAAGCTGGCCATGGCCCGGCTTCCCTACCCCGCCTCAGCCGAAGGACTTGGCGAAGCTGTCCAGGAAGGCGAGCAGCTTCTTCTCGGTATCGCCCGAGATCGTCTGTTCGGTCCGGATTGCCTCGACGATGCCAGGCTGGGCCGACTTGATCTCGGCCAGCAGCCGGCGCTCGAACTCGCCGACCTTCGCCACCGTGATCTTGTCGAGGTAGCCGCGGGTGCCGGCGAACAGCGCGATCACCTGCTCCTCGACCGGGACCGGCTTGAACTGCGGCTGCTTCAGCAACTCCGTCAGGCGGGCGCCGCGAGCCAGCAGCGCCTGGGTGGTGGCGTCGAGGTCGGAGGCGAACTGCGCGAAGGCCGCCATCTCGCGGTACTGCGCCAGCTCCAGCTTGATCTTGCCGGCGACCTGCTTCATCGCCTTGATCTGCGCGGCGGAACCGACGCGGCTGACCGAGAGGCCGACATTCACCGCCGGGCGGATGCCTTTGAAGAACAGCTCGGTCTCGAGGAAGATCTGGCCGTCGGTGATCGAGATCACGTTGGTCGGGATATAGGCCGAGACGTCGCCGGCCTGGGTCTCGATGACCGGCAGCGCGGTCAGCGACCCGGCGCCGAAATCGTCGCTCATCTTCGCCGCGCGCTCGAGCAGGCGCGAGTGCAGGTAGAAGACGTCGCCCGGATAGGCTTCGCGGCCCGGCGGACGGCGCAGCAGCAGCGAGACCTGGCGATAGGCGACGGCCTGCTTCGACAGGTCATCGTAGAAGATGACCGCGTGCATGCCGTTGTCGCGGAAGAACTCGCCCATCGCGCAGCCGGCGTAAGGCGCCAGGTACTGCATCGGCGCCGGGTCGGAAGCGGTGGCCGCGACGATGATGGAATACTCGAGCGCGCCCTGCTCCTCGAGCGTCTTGACCAGCTGCGCCACGGTGGAGCGCTTCTGGCCGACGGCCACGTAGATGCAGTAGAGCTTCTTCTTTTCGTCGCCCGAAGCGTTGATCGGCTTCTGGTTGATGATCGTGTCGACGATCACCGCGGTCTTGCCGGTCTGGCGGTCGCCGATGACCAGCTCGCGCTGGCCGCGGCCGATCGGGATCAGCGAGTCGATCGCCTTCACGCCGGTCTGCATCGGCTCATGCACCGACTTGCGCGGGATGATGCCGGGGGCCTTCACCTCGATCAGGCGGCGCTCGGTGGCGACGATCGGGCCCTTGCCGTCGATCGGGTTGCCGAGCGCGTCGACGACGCGGCCGAGCAGGCCCTTGCCGACGGGCACGTCCACGATGTTGCCGGTCCGGCTGACGGTGTCACCCTCGCGCACGCCGCGGTCATCACCGAAGATGACGACGCCGACATTGTCGTTCTCGAGGTTCAGGGCCATGCCGCGGACGCCGGCGCCCGGGAACTCCACCATCTCCCCGGCCATGACGTTCTGCAGGCCGTAGCAGCGGGCGACACCGTCGCCCACCGTCAGCACCGTGCCGACCTCGGCAACATTCGCCTCGGCGTCGAAGTTCGCGATCTGCGACTTCAGGATTTCCGAGATTTCCGCGGGACGAATGTCCATATCAGGCGGCCCCCTTCATGGCGTACTGCAGGCGCTGCAGCTTGGACTTGATGGAATTATCATAGAGGCGCGAGCCGATCCGGACGATCAGCCCACCCAGTATCGCAGCGTCCACGTGCTCGACGAGCCTGACGCCCGAATAGCCCGCGTCGGTCAGCCGGGCAGCGATCGCGGCCCGTTGCACGTCGGTCAGCGCATGCGCGCTGGTCACATCCGCCGTCTGCTGGCCGCGGCGGGCGGCGAGCAGGGCACCGAAGGCGGCCGCCACGTCCGGCAGCGCCCGCAGGCGGCGATTGGCGATCAGCACGCCCACGAAATTACGGATCTCCGTGCCGATGCCGGCCCGCTCGATCACCGCGAAGGCGCCGCGCTTCTGGGCGGCGGTATCAATGCGCGGGTCGGCGACGAAGGCCCGGAAATCGGCATCCTCGCGCCAGAGCGCGAAGAGGCGATCGAGGTCGGCCGCGATGCGGTCGATTGCCCCCGGCTCGGTGCGGCGGACATCGTCGGCCAGGGACAGAAGTGCCTGCGCGTAACGCGCGGCGAGGCCCGTGACATTGGGGGCCTGGTCGGAGGCGGTGGTCTGGTCGATGGCGGCCACGAGCGGTCCCGGTCCTGTTCTTGCGGCGCTTTGGGCGCCATGGATGGCGCGGTTTCCACGCGGAAACCGGCCAATCAGCCCGGCCCCTGGCGGCGCGCGGCGATTAGCATAGGGTGTTGGGGGCCGCAACCGAGCCTGGACACTCCGGGGCAAGATTCAACACCCGGAAGGGGAGGAAATCGGCGAAGGAGGCCGCGGCGCCTCGGCCGGCCGCCCCGCCGGCCTCAGCCCCGAACGGCGCGGCGGACCCGGCGCCGGCGAGCGCCGCCGGCGTCAGGCGCTCCGGCCTTGCCGGGCGCAACCGCCCGGCGCCGGGGGCGTTCACACGGCCGGTGCTTCTCGGCGCCGTCCTCTGGCTCGCGCTGCTGCTCCTGCCCCCTGGCGGCCCGGGGCCGCCGCCGCCGGGTTGAGGGCTTGTCAGAAACCAGCCCGCGGAATAGCTGCGCTTCATGTCGAATACCAATCCCGGCCCTCGTCCCGTCATGCTTGTCATCCTCGATGGCTGGGGCTGGCGGGAGGATCCCGCCGACAATGCGGTGCGCCAGGCGAAGACGCCCGCATTCGACCGGCTCTGGGCGGAATGCCCGCATGCCTTCCTGCACACCTCCGGCCGCGATGTCGGGCTGCCGGACGGGCAGATGGGCAATTCGGAAGTCGGGCACCTGAATATCGGTGCCGGCCGGATCGTGATGCAGGACCTGCCGCGCATCGACACCGCGGCCGGGGATGGGTCGCTCGGCGGCATGCCGGCCCTGACCGAATTCATCGAGAAGATGCTGGCCAGCAAGGGCACCTGCCACCTGATGGGGCTGCTGTCGCCTGGCGGCGTGCATGCCCATCAGGACCACGCGGTGGCGCTGGCCCGGTTGCTGAGCGCGGCCGGCGTCCCCGTGGCCGTCCACTGCTTCACCGACGGCCGCGACACGCCGCCGCAGGCGGCACCGGAGTACCTGGCGCGCTTCATCAACGGCATCCGCGAACTGCCGGGCGTGCGCATCGCGACCGTGACCGGCCGCTATTTCGCGATGGACCGCGACAATCGCTGGGAGCGGGTGTCGCAGGCGGTCGCGGTGATGGTCGACGCCGAGGGCGCCCATGCCGAGGATGCGGAAGCCGCGGTGGCGCCGTCGCATGACGCCGGCAAGTCGGATGAGTTCGTGCCGGCGACCGCGATCGGCGACTATGCCGGCATGCGGGACGGCGACGGCGTGCTGTGCTTCAACTTCCGCGCCGACCGTGTGCGGGAAATCCTGGCGGCGCTGCTGGATCCCGGCTTCGACGGCTATCCGGTGCAGCGGCAGCCGCGCTTCGCCGCCGCCCTCGGCATGACCGCCTATGCCAAGGCGCTCGATCCCTTCATCGCCACGCTGTTCCCGCCGCAATCCATGGCGGACATCCTGGGCGCCGTGGTGTCCAAGGCCGGCCGCACCCAGATCCGCCTGGCGGAGACCGAGAAGTACCCGCACGTCACCTATTTCCTGAATGGCGGCGAGGAAACGCCCTTTCCGGGCGAAGACCGGATCATGATCCCCTCCCCCAAGGTCGCGACCTACGATCTGCAGCCCGAGATGTCGGCGCCGGCGCTGACCGAGGCGGCGGTGGCGGCGATCCGGTCCGGAACATATGACCTGGCCGTGCTGAACTTCGCGAATGCCGACATGGTCGGCCATACCGGCAGCCTGACGGCCGCGACCGCGGCGGTGGAGGCGGTGGACCGCGGCCTCGGCGCCATCGCCGAAGCGATCCGCGCGGCCGGCGGCGCGCTGCTGGTGACCGCCGACCACGGCAATGCCGAACTGATGCGCGACCCGGCGACCGGTGGCCCCTACACCGCGCACACCACCAATCCGGTGCCGGTGCTGCTGCTGGGCGGGCCGGCGGGCGCCAGCCTGCGGGAAGGACGGCTGGCGGATGTGGCGCCGACCCTGCTGGCGCTGATGCGGCTCGACCAGCCTGCGGCGATGACGGGCAGAAGCCTGTTGCAGGCTTGACCTCGGCCCCGACCAAAACCAGATAGATCGGGCGAGGACGACCTCGGTCCCATGCCCGGGACAAGCAAGCGGGACGGCCCGGACGACACCGGAGGTGTACCG
>DASYDR010000277.1:0-27612 GCA_036499545.1 Roseomonas sp.
GAGCACCATTCCCATGCGCCTGCTTCGTTCCATCCAGGGCCGCCTGAGCCTTGGCTTCCTGATCGTTGCCCTGTTCTCCTGCGTCGGGCTTTCGGCCTGGTCCTGGCGGCAGATGGAACTGCGCCAGGCGGCGGCGGCCGATGCCGCGCTGGAGGCTGGCGAGGCCGCGCTCCACCGCGCGCTGGAGCTGGAGCAGCGGCGGCAGCTGTCCATCGCCCGCAGCGTGGCGGCGCTGGAGCCGCTGGCGCGTGCCGTTGCCGCGGCCGACCGGACGGCGGCGCTGAACTTCCTTTCGCCCACCTTCCAGTCGCTGGTGCGCGGCAATGATGCGACCAACCTGTCGGCGGTGCTGCCGAACGGCGTCATCCTGATGCGCTCGCACCAGCCGGAGAGCTTCGGCGATGATGTCAGCGCCCGCCGGCAGGACATGATCGCGGCGATGCGCGAGAACCGCGAGAGCACGGGCGTGGAGCAATTGCCGGCCGGCCCGGGCGTCGCGGCGCTGATGCCGGTCCGGCTGGATGGGCGGGTGGTCGGCGTGCTCAACGTCAGCACCGTCTTCAACGCGGCGCAGCTCAACCGCATCCGCAGCGAGACCGGCCTCGAACTGGCGATGCATGTGGTCCGCCCGGACGGCATCCGCACCTTCGGTGCGACCGAAGGCCATCATCGCATGGCGGAGGATGGGGAGCTGCGCACAGCGCTGGGCGGCGGCACCGTCGCGCGCGGCGGCATGCTCGAAGGGCGGCCGGCGATGCTGCGGCTGATCCGCCTGACCAATTCCGTCGGCCAGCCGGTCGCGGTCGCGGAGATCCTGCTCGACCGCGGCTCCGCGGAAGCCGAGGCGGCGCGGGAGCGCGGCTGGATGCTCGGGCTCGGCGGCGCCGTCCTGCTCGCGTCGCTGGTGATCGCCTGGCTGCTGGGCCGTTCCATCGCGCGGCCGGTCCAGGGCATGACCGCCGCCATGACCCGCCTGGCGGCGGGCGAGCTCGATACCGCGATCCCGCATATCGCGGCGCGGGACGAGATCGGGGCCATGGCGCGCGCCGTGCAGGTCTTCAAGGAGAATGCCGTGGCGGTCCGCGAGGCGGCGCTGGAGCGGGAAGCGCTGGCGCGGCGGGCGGAGGCGGAGAAGACGGCGGCGATGCAGTCGCTGGCCGATGCCTTCGAGGTGTCGGTGGGCGGTATCGTCACTGGTGTCTCGGCCGCGGCCGGCACGATGCAGGGCTCCGCCCGGTCCCTGACCGCGACCGCGAGCGAGGCCAGCCGGCTTGCCGGCGAGGTGAATGCTGCGACGGAGGAAGCGTCCGGCAACATCCAGATGGTGGCCGCCGCGACCGAGGAACTGGCCTCGAGCGTCGGCGAGATCGCCCGCCAGGTGGGGCTTTCGACCGGGATCGCCAACCGGTCGGTCGAGCAGGCGCGCGCGACCGACGGCAAGGTGCAGGGGTTGAGCGCGGCGGCGGCCGAGATCGGTGGTGTCGTGCGCCTGATCAACGACATCGCCAGCCGCACGAATCTGCTGGCCCTGAATGCGACGATCGAGGCGGCCCGCGCCGGCGAGGCCGGCAAGGGCTTCGCGGTGGTCGCCTCCGAGGTGAAGACCCTGGCGACCCAGACGGCACGCGCGACCGAGGAGATCGGCGTCAAGGTCGCCGAGATGCAGGAAGCGACCGCGGAATCCGTGACGGCGCTGCGCGCCATCGGGGAGACCATCATGGAGATGAACCGGATCGCCGGCGGCATCGCCGCGGCGGTGGAAGAGCAGGGCGCCGCGACCCGCGAAATCGCGCGCAACGTCCAGCAGGCCGCCACGGGCAGCCGGCATGTGTCGGAGAACATCACCGGCGTGAATGCCGCCTCCGGCAGGACCGGCGCCGCGGCCGGCGAGATGCTGGAGTCCGCCTCGGCCCTGGCCGACCAGGCGGCGGCGCTGCGGGAGGAGGTCGGTGCCTTCCTGGCGCGGGTGCGGAGCGCCTGAGCGCGGCCTCGCGGACCGGCCGGCGGCGCCGCCTTACTCGAAGGCGGCGAACTGGTTCAGCCGCAGGTTCGAGGCGCTGGTGGGCAGCGCCGCGGCCAGGGCCATGACGCCGGTGATGAGCGCCGCACAGACGACAAGCTTGATCAGGAAGTCGCGCATGGGGGCATCGCCTCGCCGGGGGGAGCGGTCGGGCCATGATGCCCCAAAACGATACGGTGTGGGTTAAGACTTTGTCGACCTGGTGTTGCCGCGCGTCGGGCCAGGTCGTGCCGCGTCGCGGCGCCGCGGATTGCGGATCATCCGAGGGCATGCGTTAGTTCCCGAAACGGAGAGAGGAAACACCGTGCGGAACTTCGACGAGCCGACGCGCTATGGCCGCATCTTCCCGCCCAACCCGGCCTGGCTGTCGCAACGCCCGCCGGAGCCGATCCTGGATCCGGGCCTGCCGATCGTCGATGCCCACCACCATCTCTGGGACCGGCCCGGCCAGCGCTATTTCCTGCCGGAACTGCTTGATGACATGAACACCGGGCACAGCATCGAGGCCACGGTCTTCGTGCAGTGCCATGCCATGTACCGCGCCGCCGGCCCGGTCGAGATGCGGCCGGTCGGCGAGACCGAATTCGTCGCCGGCATCGCGGCGATGAGCGACAGCGGCGGCTATGGCCCCAGCCGGATCGCCGCCGGCATCGTCGGCTTCGCCGACCTCGCCCTCGGCGACCGGGTCGAGCCAGTGCTGGAAGCCCATATCCGCGCCGGCGGCGGCCGCTTCCGCGGCGTCCGTCATTCCGCCGCCTGGGATGCCGACCCCATCATCGGCAATGGCGCCCAGGCACCGCACCTGCTGCGGCGGCCGGAATTCCGCGCCGGCCTGGCGCGGCTGACGGCGCTCGGCCTCAGCTTCGACCTCTGGGTCTTCCACACCCAGCTCGACGAAGCGCTGGAACTGGCCCGCGATTGCCCGGAGACCAGCTTCATCCTCGGCCATTGCGGCGGGCCGCTCGGCTACGGCCCCTATGCCGGGCGCAAAGACGAGGTCTTCGCGCAATGGAAGGCGGGCATCACGCCGATCGCCGCCTGCCCGAACGTGGTGGTGAAGCTCGGCGGCATGCTGATGCGGCTGGCGGCGTATGACTATGGCGCCCTGCCGATGCCGCCCACCTCCGCCGAGCTGGCGGCGCTGTGGGGCCCCTATATCCACACCTGCATCGAGCTGTTCGGCGCCGATCGCTGCCTGTTCGAGAGCAACTTCCCGGTCGAGAAGATGGGTATCGGCTACGCCGAGATCTGGAATGCCTTCAAGCATCTCGCCGCCGGCGCCTCGGCGGATGAGAAGGCCGCCCTGTTCTCGGGCACCTCGAAGCGGGTTTACCGGCTCTGACCCCCAGGGCAGCATGACGATCGCGGGCCCGCCGAACGGGCCCGCCAAGTCGCGGCATCCGATGCGTACCGGGATAGCCGCGTCCCAGGGGGAACATGATCCGATGCGCCTGCTTCGACGCGCCTTGCTGGCGCTGCCGGCCTCCCTGTCCCGTCCGGCGCTGGCCCAGCCCGGCTGGCCCAGCCGGCCGATACGCCACATCGTGCCGTTCCCGCCCGGCGGCTCGATCGACATTCTCTCCCGCCTGATCGCCGAGCAGCTGCAGCAGCGCCTCGGCCAGCCGGTGGTGGTGGAGAATCGGCCGGGCGCCGGCGGCAATCTCGGGATCGATGTGGTCGCCAAGGCGGCGCCGGATGGCTACAGCTTCGGCTCCGCGCCGATCGGCGTGATGGCCATCAACCAGTATCTGTATGGCCGCATGCCCTTCGATCCGGAGCGGGACCTGAAGCCGGTGTCGCTGCTCTGGGAACTGCCGAATGTCGCCTTGGTGGCGCCCCAGCGCGTGCCGGTGCGGACGCTGGCGGAATTCATCGCCTGGGCGAAGGCGCAGCCGGGCGGGATCATGTACGGCTCCCCCGGCAGCGGCACCACGGCCCATCTCTCGGTGGCGATGCTGGCGGCGCGGACCGGCTTCCAGGCGACGCATGTGCCGTTCCGCAGCGGCGCCCATGCCTTGCCGGCGCTGCTGGCCGGCGACGTCCATTTCATGCTCGACAACCTGGCGACCTATCAGCCGATGATCCGGGACGGCATGCTGCGGCCGCTGGCGGTATCGAGCGCCGAGCGCTGGCCCGACCTGCCGGAGGTGCCGACCATCGAGGAGGCCGGTGTACCGGGCTTCGTGATCACCGTCTGGGTGAACCTGGTGGCCCCGCCCGGCACGCCGGATCCGATCGTCGCGGCGGTGGGCGGCGCGCTGCGGGCGGCGGCGGAGGATGCGGCGGTGCAGCAGCGCTTCGTGGCGGCCGGTGCCCGCATCCGCTGGACCACGCCCGCGGAAACCGCCGAACGCGCCAGCCGCGAACGGCCGATGTGGGCGGATGCGGTGCGGATGAGCGGCGTTCGCGCCGATTGAGTCCGGCACGGGTGCGGCCGGGCCGGCCCTGGCAGATCCGGCCTGGTGGGCGAAGGCCTTGGCCTTCGCCCACGCTTACCGGGAACGCCCGGCCTTTACTTCACCACGCGCGGGCCACCGCCGCCCGGGGTCCCGCCGCCGGGCTGGCCGCCGCCAAGCTGGCCGCCCCCGGGCTGACCGCCGCCGCTGACCTGGCCATTCCAGGCTTCGCGGATACGCTCCAGCACCGGTGCGGTCGCGGCGGTGTTCTCGCCGGCGACGGTCGCCACGACCACGCCCGCCGAGGGGATGCAGTAGATGGTGGCCAGCGTCTGGCCGTCCTGCGGCTCGGCACCGACGCTGGCATTGCCGGTGCCCAGCACGCGCAGGCCGGCACGCTCGAGCACGTCGCGGGCGCGCTGGTGGCAATCCGGCATCGGGCTGTTGCGATTGATCGAGAAATGGATCTGGCTGACGCCATAGGCCGAGGCCTGGGCCATCGGCAGCGCGGCCAGGCCGGCGGCGACGAGGCAGAGAGCGGAAATGCGCATCGACGGGCTCCCGGAAGGGTTCTGCGGACTGGGCGTGGAACGCGGCGTGAGCCTAGAACGTTGCGGGCCCGCCAGTGAAGCCGCCACCCAATGAAAATCAGTGCGAGAGGGCTATTCGGGACGCTGTCCAGTGCGGTGGGATTCAGCGCCCATGCGGAACCGCGGATACGGAACCACGGCCCTCAGCGCAGGCCGCTATCCACCCGGCGCGCCAGGCGGCGGGCGAGGAGATAGCCGATCATGCCGGAAAGCGGCGCCGCCGGCAGCACCAGCACCCAGCCGATATGGGCGCCCTGCACGGCGAGCCCGAGCCCGAGCCCGAGCATCAACCCGCCGACCAGGCTGCCCATGACCCCCGCGGTCAGGCCGAGGACCAGGATTTCTTCGCGCGTCACCATGCCGCCGGAGTAGGGGGAAGCGGCGTGGTTTGACAAGCCCCGGAGGCGCCCTTATAGGCGCGCCTCTTCCCGGGAACGTGGACGGGCCGGGGCGGCGCACGCATGCGCATGCCCTCGCGGCCCGCGCCCGCCGGGGCCCATCCGGGGCCCTGGACTACCGGGACAACAGGGCGACGAGGCACCGTTCAGGGGCCCGCGCGACGACGACGAAGGACACGCGCATGACCAAGCGCGCCGAAAGCAAGTACAAGATCAATCGCCGCCTGGGCGTCAACCTCTGGGGCCGGGCGAAGAGCCCCGTCAACAAGCGGGATTACGGCCCCGGCCAGCATGGCCAGCGCCGCAAGAACAAGCCGACCGATTTCGGCATTCAGCTGATGGCGAAGCAGAAGCTGAAGGGCTACTACGGCAACATCGGCGAAAAGGCATTCCGCAAGTATTACGAGGAGGCCGTGCGCCGCAAGGGCGACACCTCCGAGAACCTGATCGAGCTGCTGGAGCGCCGCCTGGATGCGGTGGTCTACCGCATGAAGCTCGCGGTCACGCCCTTCGCCGCCCGCCAGTTCGTCAACCACGGCCATGTCACCGTGAACGGCAAGCGCCTCAACGTCCCGTCCTACATCGTGAAGGACAATGACGTGATCGAGGTGAAGGAGAGCTCGAAGCAGCTCGCCGCCGTGCTCGATGCCGCCCAGAGCGGCGAGCGCGAGGTGCCGGAATACGTCGAGATCGACCACCGCGCCATGAAGGGCCGCTTCCTGCGCGCCCCGAAGCTGTCCGATGTGCCCTACCCGGTGCAGATGGAACCGAACCTGGTCGTCGAGTTCTACTCGCGCTGATCAGCGTCCGAGCTGGATTGCGAAAGGCCCGGGAAGCACCGCTTCCCGGGCTTTTTTCATGCGCCGCCGCCGGTCAGCCGGGCGCCGCCTCCCACCAGCGGAGAACCCGCAGCGCGCGCAGCGTCACCCATCGGGACGGCGCGCCCGGCCCGTCATCCACCGGGAACCACACCCGCCCGGCCGGGCTCCGGTCGAGCGGCCAGCGGCCGTCCGGCAGGCGCCTGGCGCGCAACGCGGCGATCGCCTCGCCGAGCCGCTGATCGGGCGCGGTGCCGGTCAGTGCCGCGGCGGCGCGGAAATGATCCAGCGCCCGCAGGATGTCGTAGTGCCAGCGATAGGGATGCCGCAGGGACAGGAATGCCGCGTCCACCGGCTCGCCCGTGCTCAGGCGGCGGAACAGCTGGCGCGCCAGCAGATAGGCCTCGCCCGACTCGCGCGCCTGGCGTGAGGCGGGCGTGCCACCGGTGGCGCGTTCGAATTCCAGCAGGCCTTCCAGCACGTTGATCGTGGTGGCGAAGGAGGAACGGACCGAGCCGTTGACCCGTTCGCAATTCCAGCCGCCTTCCTCCAGTCGTTCGCCGAGCAGCCGGTCGACGATGGGGGTCACGTCGACGCCGAAATAGGCGCCGTCGGCGACGGTCCGGCCGTTGATGCATTCCTCGACCTCGCCCTGCCAATAGGGCTGGCCGCCCGCGTCCCAACGGGAATGGCGGCCGACCAGCGCCACCGTTCGCCGGGCGGCCGCCGATGCCGGATCCAGGCCGAATTCGCGGAGCTGCGACAGCGAAAAGCAGGTGGCCGTCCAGGGCTGGCCGAGCTCCCGCCATTCGCGCGGATCGAAATCGCGCGGCAGGAAGGCGCCACCTGCCCATTGCCCGTCGGCATCCTGGTGAGCGAGGAGCCTGGCGCCCCAGCCTTCGGTCTCTACCCGGGCCCGCTCCGCCATCCAGGCCGTTTCCGGCGCGTCGAGCAGGTCGCGCATCACCTGCCAGCGGATCGCGGGGTCGGAGGCCAGGAGCCAGTCGATCACGGGCGAGCGGTGCGGCATGGAGGCCGGCTCCAGGTCGGGGGGGATGCTGCCGGATGCTCGGCGCGCGTCAGTCCGGGATCAACACCTGGGGCCGCACCACGTAGAATTCGCCGACACCCTGCGCGGGCACGCCCTCCATGGGCCAGATGACGCCGATGATCACCACCTCCGCGCCGACCTGCGCGAGCCAGTGCTCATCGCCGGCGTAGAACACCACGGTGCCGGTCTCGGTGGTGCCCTCGATCGGCGGAAAGCGCTGCCTCAGTATGGGCAGGGCTTCGGCGGCGCTCTCACCGGGGCGGCTGATATGCCAGCAGATTTCGAACGGCCGGTCCGGGGTCGCGGCGGTCAGGCCGGTGTAGTAGTCCCCCGGCTGCTGCTCCGGGTTCAGGCGCAGCCACAGGTGCCGGCCGGTCTCGGTGGGCGCAATGGTGGGGGCGTGCGGGCCGGTCGCCGGATCGGCCTCGGCATATCCCGCCGCCGCGAGTCCCGCCGGCAACTGGCCGAAATCGGCGACCGTGGCCATGCAATGGTCGAGGAAATCGGCAAGCCCGGCCCGGGCGCCGCCGGCGCCAAGCAGCCCGATGACCAGGATGGCCACCGTCGCGCAGCGGGCGGCCGCCCTGCCTGGCCGGACGCGACCCGGGCGGCGGATCGCCAGGAGAGCCGGCATCCCGGCCGGCGCTCCTGATGTTCGCTCAGGCCTCGGCCTTGTGCGGCACGCCCTTCTCGGCGAGCAGGGTGGAGAGTTCGCCCGACTGGAACATCTCGGTGATGATGTCGCAGCCGCCGACGAACTCGCCCGCGACATAGAGCTGCGGGATGGTCGGCCAGTTGCTGAAGCTCTTGATGCCCTCGCGCAGCTCGCCGTCTTCCAGCACGTTCACGCCTTTGAACGGCACGCCCATGTGGGACAGGATCTGCACGACCCGGGCCGAGAACCCGCATTGCGGGAAGACCGGGGTGCCCTTCATGAAGAGCAGCACGGGGCTCTGGTCGATTTCGCCCTGGATGCGGGCGTGGACGGCTTCGGTCATGGTTGGATCCTTCAATCCGGTGCCGCCGTCTGCAGGGCGAGGGCGTGCAATACGCCCCCCATGCGGCCCTGCAGCGCGGCGTAGACGATCTGGTGCTGCTTGACGCGGGAGATGCCCCGGAAGCTCTCGGAAATGACGGTCGCGGCATAGTGGTCGCCGTCGCCGGCGAGGTCCTCGATCGTCACCGTCGCATCGGGGATCGACGCCTTGATCAGCGCCTCGATCTCCGCCGGCTGCATCGCCATGCCCTCAGCCCCCCATCAGCGCCGGGAGCGTCGCCTCATGCGCCGCCCGCAGCTCGTTCACGGATATGGAACCGCCACCCGCCAGCGCCAAGGCCTGACCGCCGGTGCGGCCCAGGCGGAAGGCCGGAACCCCGGCCGCGGCGGCGGCGATCTTGATGTCGTCGGCGCTGTCCACCGCCACGACGTAGCGCCCCTGGTCCTCGCCGAACCAGAAGGCATGCGCCGGCAGCGTCTCCGGCGCCGGCTCCAGCGTCACGCCGATGCCCTTGCCCATGGCCATTTCCGCGACCGTGACCAGCAGCCCGCCATCGGCGGCGTCGTGGCAGGCCTTGACGGTGCCATCCAGGATCCGGGCGCGGACGAAATCGCCGGCACGGCGCTCCGCCGCCAGGTCGACCGGCGGCGGCGCGCCTTCTTCCCGCCCGGCGATCTCGCGCAGCCAGAGCGACTGGCCGAGCCAGCCCCGGGTCTCGCCCAGCACCACCAGGTCGAGCCCGGCATCGAAGGCGAGGCCGATCGACTGGGCCGCATCCTCCAGCACGCCGACGCCGCCGATCGCCGGGGTCGGCAGGATCGCGCGGCCCTCGGTCTCGTTGTAGAGCGAGACGTTGCCGCTGATCACCGGGAAGTCGAGCGTGTGGCACGCGGACGCCATGCCGCGCACCGCGGCGGCGAACTGGCCCATGATCTCCGGCTTCTCGGGATTGCCGAAATTCATGTTGTCGGTGATCGCCAGTGGCTGGGCGCCGACCGCGGTCAGGTTGCGCCAGGCCTCCGTCACCGCCTGGCGGCCGCCTTCCTCGGGGTCGGCATAGCAGTAGCGGGGGGTGCAGTCGGTGGTCATCGCCAGCGCGCGGCGGCGGCCTTCGATCTTCACCACGGCGGCATCGGCGCCGCCCGGGCGCTGCACGGTCTGGCCGTTCACCAGGCTGTCATACTGGTCCCAGATCCAGCGGCGCGAGCAGAGGTCGAGCGAGCCGACCAGCGTCGTCAGCGCCGGCAGCACGCCGACCGGGTCTGGGATATCGGCGGCCTGCAGCACCGGCTGCTTCGGCATGTCAGCGATCGGGCGGCGGTACAGCGGCGCTTCCGATTCGAGCGGCGCCAGCGGGATATCCGCCTCCACCACGCCATGGTGGCGGATGACGATGCGGCCGGTATCGGTCAGGTGGCCGATCACCGCGAAATCCAGCTCCCACTTGCGGAAGATCGCCTCGGCCTCGGGCTCCCGCCCGGGCTTCAGGATCATCAGCATGCGTTCCTGGCTTTCGGAGAGCATCATCTCATAGGCGCTCATCCCCTCCTCGCGCTGGGGGACGCGTTCCATCTGCAGCTCGATGCCGACGCCGCCCTTGCCGGCCATCTCGACGCTGCTGCTGGTCAGGCCCGCCGCGCCCATGTCCTGGATGGCGACGATGGCGTCGGTCGCCATCAGCTCCAGGCAGGCTTCGATCAGCAGCTTCTCGGCGAAGGGGTCGCCGATCTGCACCGTCGGGCGCTTCTCCTCGCTGTCGGCGCTGAATTCGGCGCTGGCCATGGTGGCGCCATGGATGCCGTCGCGGCCGGTCTTGGATCCGACATAGACCACCGGGTTGCCGATGCCGGCGGCGGCGCTGAGGAAGATGCGGTCGGCCTGGGCGATGCCGACGGTCATCGCATTGACCAGCGGGTTGCCGTTATAGGCCGGGTGGAAATTCACCTCGCCGCCCACCGTCGGCACGCCGACGCAATTGCCGTAGCCGCCGATGCCGCGCACCACGCCATCGATCACCTGCTTCATGCGCGGGGCGTCGGGGCTGCCGAAGCGGAGCGCGTTGAGGTTGGCGATCGGCCGCGCGCCCATGGTGAAGACGTCGCGCAGGATGCCGCCGACGCCGGTCGCCGCGCCGTTATAGGGCTCGATGTAGCTCGGGTGGTTGTGGCTCTCCATCTTGAAGACGGCGGCGAGCCCTTCGCCGATATCGATGACGCCGGCATTCTCGCCAGGACCCTGGATCACCCAGGGCGCCTTGGTCGGCAGCTCCCGCAGCCAGACGCGGGAGGATTTGTAGGAGCAATGCTCGCTCCACATCACGCTGAAGACGCCGAGCTCGGTGAAGGAGGGGGTGCGGCCGAGGATGGCCAGCACCCGCTCATACTCCTCCGGCTTCAGGCCGAATTCGGCGGCGAGTTGTTGCGCGCGGGCGGCATCGAGGGGGGCGGGGGCGGACATAGACGCGTTGTCGGCAGGCGCGCGTGGAATGTCCAGAGGGGCCTTCGTCACGGCACGCATGGCACCGGTGCGATGCGCGTCCCGCCGCCATTCCGGGACCGGAGCCGGGCCCCGGCCGCTATCGCGGCAGGGCGCTGAACAGGCGGATCAGCTCGCCGCGCCGGGTGATGCCGATCTTGGCAAAGATGCGCTGACGATGGGTCCTGACCGTGTTGGCGCTGATGCCGAGGCGGCGCGCCGCTTCCCGTTCACCATCGCCGAGGGCGATCTCGGCAGCGACCCGCGCTTCGGCCGGCGTCAGGCCGAAGAGGTCATGGAGCAGCGCCGGCGCGGGGCCGGCATCGCCACGGGTGCCGTGGATGAAGAGCACGGCGGCCGCGTGCCGGGGGGCGCCGGCGCCGGCGAGGCGCATCGCGGTGGCCTCGCCAAGTGGTGCCGCGACCACGATGAGCGGCGTTGCCGCCGTGTCGTGGATTCGCAATGGCGGCGGCGCCAGGCCGCGCGTGGCGGCCATGGTGCCGGCCAGGAAGGCCTGGGCGGCGACGCGATCGGCGCAGGCCGGCACCTCGCCCTCGCGCAGCACTAGGACCCCGCGGGCGGCCAGGCCACGGGCGGCCGTGTTCGCCGTCAGCAGGCCGCCGGCGCGATCGACCAGCAGGGCCGCGGTGCCGATCCGGTCCAGCGCGGAGAGTTCCGCCCGGCGAAGCTGCCCGAAGGCGTCGAACCGCGCCGAGAGCGCGAGGGCGCGGCGCAGATGCAGGATATAGGCTTCGAGGAGAGCGCCCTCTTCCGGCTGGTACGGGCCGGTGTCGCGGCCTCGCGCGAGGCCGATATTGACCCATTGGTCATCATCCGCCGCCACCGTGATCCCGGTGCCGTGGATCATGCCGTTGGGGTACAGGATATCGGCGTAGAAGCCGGTTTTTTCGAGTTCCCGCAGCGGCGTGTGCGCATCCAGCAGCGCCGCCCGGCCCGCGGATGCCAGCACGCCATGCATCCAGGGATTGGACCTGTACTCCGTGAAGAAGAGGCTGACGGTGCTGTTGGCGATGGTGTCGATGGTGCCGGTCACGGCCACCGGCTCGAACACCGCGCCGCCGGCCCGCATCATGAGGGCCTGGCTGCTCGGGACTTCCGCGCAGATGCCATCGAGCATCGGCGCCCAGGCGGAGCCGTCGAGCGCGCCATCGTAAATGCTTTCGATCAGTTCTGAACGCAGCGCCCGCATCGGACCGACGACCCCCACGATGGATATGCTGGCACCGGGGGCTGGGCCGGACTGTGACGGCCGATACAGACGGCCGGCCGCACGGCGCTCATCACCCGGAAGGATGACGCCCTGCCATGCACGTGGCGGCTACACAGTGTCGTGTAGGCGAACGGCCATAATGTTGGCGTTTCGCATCGACTAGGGCGTCGGCCGTCGTCCATGGTGGCGGTGGGTTTCTCGGGAGGTGGTTGATGCTGGGTCGCAGGGGCTTCGTCGCGCTTCTTCTCTTGCTGCTGGCCGGGGCGGGCAGCGCCCTGGCGCAGGGCAAGCCGCCGGCCGCGGGGGCGCCGCCGGCCCCGGCGGCATCGCCACAGCAATGCCCGGACAACATGGTGGCCTATGACGGTAGCGACGAGGTGGTGACCTGCGCCTGCCCGGCGGAGCAGTTGGGACGCGGCTCGGTCTGGGGGACCGACATCTATTCGGGTGATTCCGCGACCTGCCGGGCGGCGCTGCATGCCGGCGCGGTCGGCCGGCAGGGCGGGACCGTGACCTTGCGCATGCTGCCGGGCCAGGCGCGTTATCCGGGCACCACGCGCCGTGGCGTGGAGAGTGTCAATTTCGGCGCCTATCGCTCGAGCTATCGCTTCGAGGGGGCGGCGGCGCAGCCGGCCGCGCCGGTGCCGTCAGCCGCGGCCGAGGCGCCGACACAATGCCCGGACAACATGGCGGCTTATGACGGCAGCGACGAAGTGGTGACCTGCGTCTGCCCGGCCGCGCAGGTCGGGCAGGGCTCGGTCTGGGGCACCGATACCTATACTGGCGATTCCGCGACCTGCCGGGCGGCGCTGCATGCCGGCGCCATCGGCCGCCAGGGTGGCCCGGTGACGCTGCGCATGCTGCCGGGCCAGGCGCGCTATCCGGGCACCACGCGGCGCGGCGTCGAGAGCGTCAATTTCGGCGCCTATCGCTCGAGCTACCGCTTCGAGGGTGAATCGCGCCCGCAGGCCGCCACCTCGGCCGCGACCGAGCCGACGCTCTGCCCGGACAACATGATGGCCTATGACGGGAGTGACGAATCGGTGACCTGCCTCTGCCCGGGCGAGGCGACGCTGCGCGGCTCGGTCTGGGGCAGCGATCTCTATTCCGGCGATTCGGCCACCTGCCGGGCCGCGGTGCATGCCGGCGTGATCCCGATGACCGGCGGCCAGGTGACGCTGCAGATGCTGCAGGGGCAGCCGCGCTATATCGGCACCACGCGACGCGGCGTGCAGAGCATGAATTTCGGCGCCTACCGGTCCAGCTATCGCTTCAGCGGCGGCCAGGCGGCCCGGCAGGGCGGCGCGCCGGTGCAGGCACCGGTCGGCGAAACGCTGCGCCGCACCGGCCAGGTGCAGCTCTACATCACCTTCCGCACCAACTCCGCCGATCTCGACCTCTCGGCCGCCGCGGTGCTGGCGCAACTGCGCGACGCGCTGGCGGCCGATCCCGCGCTGCGGCTCGGGCTGGTCGGCCATACCGACAACCGCGGCGGCGCCACGATCAACATCCCGCTCTCCTACCGCCGGGCGGAAGCGGTCCGGCAATGGCTGATCGCCTCCGGCATCGAGGCCGGGCGGCTCACCGCGGTGGGACGCGGGCAGGAGGAGCCGATCGCGGACAACGCGACCGAGGATGGGCGTTCCCTGAACCGGCGTGTGCAGGCGGTGCGGGTGCAGTAGGGCACCCGCCTGCCTCAGGCGGCGGCCAGGCTCTCCGTCAGGCTCTCGAACAGCGGCAAGCCGTCGACGCCGCCCATCAGCGGGTCCACCAGGTCTTCGGGGTGCGGCATCAGGCCGCAGATGCGCAGGTTCGGGGACAGGATGCCGGCGATGTTGCGGGCGCTGCCGTTGCGGTTGGCCGCGGGCGTGGCCTCGCCGCCTTCGTCGACATAGCGGAAGGCGACCAGGCCTTCGCCTTCCAGCCGGTCGAGCGTCGCGTCATCGGCGAAGTAGTTGCCGTCGCCATGCGCCATCGGCGCGCGGAAAGTGGCTCCCTTCTGCCAGCGGCTGGTGAAGGGCGTGCCGGCCCGCTCCACCCGCATGCGGCAATCCATCGACAGGAAACGCAGCGTCGCGTTGTGCAGCAGGCCGCCGGGCAGCAGTCCCGCCTCGATCAGGATCTGGAAGCCGTTGCAGACGCCGAGCACCAGCCCGCCGCGATCGGCATGCGCGCGCACCGCGGCCATGATCGGCGACTGCGCGGCCATGGCGCCGCAGCGCAGGTAGTCGCCATAGGAGAAGCCGCCCGGCAGCACCACCAGGTCGGTGCCGGCCGGCAGCGCGGTCTCGCGATGGAACAGCATCGCCGGGCTGTGGCCGGACACGCGCTCCAGCGCGATCTTCATGTCGCGCTCGCGGTTGGTGCCGGGGAAGACGATGATGGCGGCCTTCATGGCATCTATCCTTGCAGAACGCGGAGCCAGTGCAGCCCGCCCATGATCGCGATCGTCGCGAGGGCGGCCAGCGCCGCGGCGGTGACGTAGCGGTTGGCCTTGGCCTTGAAACCACCGATGAGCCCGAGGCGCTTCCGAGGCTGGCGACCGGCATGCACCGCGCGCTCCTCGCGCCAGCGCAGCCCGATGGCGATCAGCACCGTCAGCGCGATCAGTACCACCAGGCTGAGCTTCATCGGCATGGCGTCAGGCCGTCTCCACGCGGAAGCTCTCGATGACGGTATTGGCCAGCAGCTTGCGGGCCATCTCCTCGGCCGCGGCGCGCGCCCTGGCGGGATCGGTCTCGGCGACGTCGAGTTCGATCACCTTGCCGGCGCGCACATCGTTGACGCCGTCGAAGCCGAGGGTGCCGAGGGCCTGCGCGATCGCCTTGCCCTGGGGGTCGAGGACGCCGTTCTTCGGCATCACGATCACACGCAGCTTCATGGTCTGGACCTCTGATTCACGTTTCCGGTGCTCGCCTCCGGCTCCGGGGGGGCCACGAAGCCGCGCTTCGTGGGGTGGGGATGCGCCATGCAACGACCAGAGGTCATTGCATCGCCTCCGGACCCTTCATGTCGCGCACGCCCGCCTCGGGAAGGATGCCCAGGCGGCGGGCCACTTCCTGGTAGCCTTCCTCGACCTTGCCGAGGTCGCGGCGGAAGCGGTCCTTGTCCATCTTCTCACCGGTCTTGGTGTCCCAGAGGCGGCAGTTATCCGGGCTGATCTCATCGGCCAGGACGATGCGCATCTCGTCATTCTCGTAGAGACGGCCGAACTCCAGCTTGAAATCCACCAGCGTGATGCCGACGCCCAGGAACAGCCCGGTCAGGAAGTCGTTCACCCGCAGCGTCAGCGCGACGACATCGTCCAGGTCCTGGGTCGCGGCCCAGCCGAAGCAGGTGATATGCTCCTCGCACACCATCGGATTACTGAGCGCGTCGTTCTTGTAGTAATACTCGATGATCGAGCGCGGCAGGCGGGTGCCTTCCTGGATGCCGAGGCGGGTCGCGAAGGATCCGGCGGCGACGTTGCGCACCACGACCTCGAGCGGGATGATCTCGACTTCGCGGATCAACTGTTCGCGCATGTTCAGGCGGCGGATGAAATGGGTAGGCACGCCGATCTCGGCCAGCCGCGTCATCAGGTATTCGCTGATGCGGTTGTTCAGCACGCCCTTGCCGGTGATGATGCCCTTCTTCTGCGCATTGAAGGCGGTGGCGTCGTCCTTGAAGTACTGCACCAGCGTACCGGGCTCGGGGCCCTCGAACAGGATCTTGGCCTTGCCCTCATAGAGCTGTCGGCGTCGCGCCATTGAATCGGAATCCTTGCGGCCGTCGGGCTGGGGGTATGTCCGACAGAATCTGGCGCCGTATAGCAGCGGCGGGAAGGGGGCGCCACCAGGGCGGGCCTGCGCCCGGCGCGTGCCGGGGCCGCCCGCCGCAGCCAGCTCAGCCGATGGCCGTCGCGATGGCGCGGCCGACCGCGGCCAGGGTCGCGTTGTTGCGCGCGGCGCTGGCCCGGCTCTCCGTCAGATAGGCGGTGACCAGCACCGGCGGCCGGCCGGACGGCCAGAGGATGGCGATGTCATTCGCGGTGCCCGGATTCCAGGTGCCGGTCTTGTCGCCGATCCGCCAGCCGGCCGGCAGCCCGGCCTTCAGCCGCGTATCGCCGGTGCGGCAATCCAGCATCCAGCCCAGCAGCTGCGCCCGCGAGGGCGCCGACAGCACGCTGCCGAGCAGCAGCGCCTGCAGGTCCGCCAGCATGGCCTCGGGCGTCGTGGTGTCCTGCTCCCCGCCGGGCGGCACCACGTTCAGCGCCGGCTCCATGCGGTCGAGCCGGGTGGTGGGGTCGCCGATGCCGCGCAGCCAGGCGGTCAGCCCGGCGGGGCCGCCGAGCACCGGCAGCAGCAGGTTGGCGGCACCATTGTCGCTGAGGGTGGTCGCCGCGGCGCAGAGCTCGGCCAGCGCCATGTCCCGCCCGGCCCGGCTCCTGGTGACCGGCGAGTAATCGGGCAATTGACGCGGGATCGCGATGCGGCGGTCCAGGCTGTCCCGCCCGGCATCGGCGCGGGCCAGGATGGCGGCGGCCAGTGCCAGCTTGAACGTGCTGCACATGGCGAAGCGTTCCCCGCCGCGATGCGCGGCCCGCAAGCCGGTCCCGGTGTCGAGCACGGCGACGCCGAGCCGGCCGCCGCTGCCGGCCTCGATCTGCGCCAGGGCCGCCGGCAGGTCCGCCGCCGCCGCCCGGGCGCCGCGCGCCCCCGCGAGAATGACGGTCGCCCCCAGGGCCAGGCTGCGTCTGCCGATCATGAAGGCATCCCATTCCGGTTGTTGCGGACCGAGGCTTTGCCAGCTGCCGCCGGGCTGGACAAAGGATCATCCCTTGCGCGAGGCATGAGGAAATTTTGGGGATGCAGGCACAGTGCGACCGACGCTGCCGCTGAACGCGCTGCGCGCCTTCGAAGCCTCCGCCCGGCACCTCAGCTTCACGCGGGCCGGGCTGGAACTGCATGTGACCCAGGCGGCGATCAGCCACCAGGTGAAGGGGCTTGAGGAAATCTTGGGTGTCCGGCTGTTCCGCCGGCTGCCGCGCGGCCTCGCCCTGACCGATGAGGGCCTGGCCCTGCTGCCGGTGCTGGAGGAGGCCTTCCGCCGTATCGGCGCCACGCTCGACCGCTTCGAAGGCGGCCGCGTGCGGGAGGTGCTGACGGTCGGCGCGGTCGCGACCTTCGCGGTCGGCTGGCTGCTGCCGCGGCTGCGCGCCTTCCAGGAGGAGCATCCCTTCGTGGACCTGCGCATCCTGACCAACAACAACCGGGTGGACCTGGCGGGTGAGGGGCTGGACTGCGCCATCCGCTTCGGCGACGGCGCCTGGCATGGGACGGAAGCGGTGCGCCTGCTGGAGGCGCCGCTATCCCCGCTCTGCGCGCCGGCCCTGGCGGAGCGGCTGCGGCAGCCGGCGGATCTGGGCAGCCTGCCGCTGCTGCGGAGCTACCGCGCCGATGAATGGGCGCGCTGGTTCGCCGCCGCCGGCGCGGCCTGCCCGGCGCTGCGCGGCGTGGTCTTCGACAGCTCGGTCGCGATGGCGGAAGCCGCGGCGCAGGGCGCCGGCGTCGCCCTGCTGCCGGTCGCGCTGTTCGCGCGCGACCTGCGCAGCGGGCGGCTGCTGCGCCCCTTCGGGACGGAAATCGCCGCCGGCGCCTATTGGCTCACCTGGCTGAAGTCGCGGCGGGAGAGTGCCGCGATGCTGGCGTTCCGCGGATGGCTGGATCGCCAGGACAGCCTGTAGGCGGTCCCGGCGCCGGTGCCTTCAGTGCGCGCCGCCGCCGCCGGCCGCCCCCTTCACCTTCGCCGCGAACATCAGCGCGATGGCCGCGATCGCCAGCAAGGTACCGATCACCGCGAAGGTGTCGCTGAAGCCCATGATCAGCGCCTGGCGATGCACCGTGTTGCCGATCGCGGCGATCGCCCGGTGCTGCGCCGCAGCCGCATCGGCCACGCCATGGGCCATGAAGTACTGGGTCAGGTCGGCGATGCGCTGGCGCACTTCCTCCCGGTACAAGGTCACCGACTGGCCGATGATGTTGGAATGGAACTGTTCCCGCTGGGTCAGCACCGTCGCCAAGGTCGCGGTGCCGACGGCGCCGCCGAGGTTGCGCAGCATGTTGGACAGGCCGGAAGCGGCACCCGCCTCGCTCGGCGCGATGCCGGCGGTCGTGATGGAGCTGATCGGCGTCAGCACCATCGCCTGGCCGATGGCGCGCACGATATTGGGGATGAGGAACTGGTCGCCGGCGCTGTCCGGCGACAGCGTCATGTTCATGAAGCAGCTCGCGGCGAAGATGGCGATGCCGAGCGCGCCGATGTAGCGGGCGTCGAAGCGCTTCATCAGCACCGGCACCAGCGGGATCAGCAGCAGTTGCGGCAGGCCGGTCCAGGCCAGCACATTGCCGATCTGCTCCGAGTTGTATCCCTGCGCCTGGCCGAGATATTGCGGCAGGATGTAGACTGAGCCGAACAGCGCGAAGCCCACCAGCACGTTGACCAGCACGCCGATGCCGAAGTTCCGCCGCTTCAGCAGGCGCAGATTGACCAGCGGCTGCTTCACCGTCAGTTCGATCGTGATGAAGGCGGTCAGGAATACCGCGGCCACGATGGTGAGGTTCAGGATGAAGGAGGATGCGAACCAGTCATCCTTGTTGCCTTCCTCCAGCACCGTCTGCAGCGCGGCGAGGCCGATCGCCATGGTCGCGATGCCGGCCCAGTCGCCTTCCTTCAGCAGGGACAGCCGCATCGGCTGCTTCTCGAGCGTGAGGAACAGCGCGACCACCATGATGATGCTGGGCGGGGTGTTGACGAAGAAGATGGTCTGCCAGCCGTAGTTCTCGGTCAGGTAGCCGCCGATGGTCGGGCCGATCGCGGGCGCGAAGGTGACCGACAGCGCGAACAGCGCCAGGCCGATCGGCTGCTGCGCCTTGGGCAGCCTGGTCAGCACCATGGTGAAGGCCATGGGGATCAGGATGCCGCCGGCGAAGCCCTGCAGCCCGCGCATCGCGATCATCGATCCCAGGTCGTGCGTGAAGGCGCAGGCCATGGAGAAGATCGGGAACAGGATGGCGTTCACCAGCATGTAGCGCCGGAAGGAGAACACCCGGCTCAGATAGTCGGTGAGCGGGATGACGATGATCTCGCCGATCAGGTAGGAGGTGGAGATCCAGGCGCCATTGTCGACGCCGGTGCCGATGCCGCCTTCGATGTTGAGCAGCGAGGCATTGGTGATCTGGATGTTCAGGATCGCCATGAAGGCGCCGATCATGCTGGCCAGCACCGCGATCCAGGCGGTGGTGCTGGCGCGCTCGACCGGCGCCGGGGCGGCCGGCGCCCCGAGTGTCAGGCTGGACATGTCATGTCTCCTGCGCGGCGGGCCGCGCGCCTGGGTTCAGTTCACGGCGGCCGGGGCCGCAGCGACCTGCGTCGCGCCGGGCCGGGTGTCGATGGTCGGGTTCACGGACATGCCCGGGCGCAGCACCACCGCCAGCGGGCTGCCGGCATCCAGCGTGATCCGCACCGGAATGCGCTGCACCACCTTGGTGAAGTTGCCGGTGGCGTTGTCCGGCGGCAGCAGCGCGAATTCCTGGCCGCTGGCCGGCGCCAGGCTGTCGACGCGGCCGCGGAAGACCTGGCCGGGGAACATGTCGACCGCGATCTCCACCGGCTGGCCGGCGCGCACCTCGGTCAGCTGCGTCTCCTTGTAGTTGGCGACGATATAGGCGGCCTGGGTCGGCACCACGGCCATCAGCTGGGTGCCGGCCTGCACATACTGGCCGACCCGCAGCGTGCGGTTGCCGACCGTGCCGTCGATCGGCGCCTGGATGGTGGTGTAGGAGAGGTTCAGCTCCGCCTGGTCCTGCGCGGCCCGGGCCCGGGTCAGCGCCGCCTGGGCCTGGCCGAGTTCGGCCCGCAAGACATCAAGCTGCCGCGTCGCGCTGGCCAGCGTCGCATTGTCGCGCGCCACGGTCGCGCGGGCGGTGGCGATGCGCGCGGAGGCCTGCTGCGCGTTCTGCACGCTGCCATAGCCGGAGGTGGCGAGGGCGCTGTAGCGCCGGTCATCCTGTTCGGCGAAGGTCTGGTTGGCCTGGTCGACGACGACGGTCGCCCCCGCCGCCTCGATCACCGCCTGCTGCGCGGCGATGCCGGCCTGCTTGGTGGCGAGGCTGGCCTCGGCGGCCTCGACATCCGACCGGGCCTGCGCCAGCGCCACCCGGAAGTCGCGGTCATCGATGCGGGCCAGCACTTGGCCGGCGCGCACCGGCGCATTGTCGCCGACCGCCACGGCCGCGATATAGCCCGAGACCCGGGGCGCGATGGTGGTGCTGTCGGCGCGCACATAGGCATCGTCGGTCGAGACCTGGAACCGTCCGACCGTCCAGTAGTTCCAGCCGAGATCAGCCGCACCGGCGAGCACCAGCAGCCCGGCGCCGGCGAGCAGCAGCCGGCGGAACCGCCGCCGGCCGGTGCGCGCCGGGACCGGCGCCGCGGCCATGCTGTCCGGCGCGGGCGGCTGCGCCACTTCGCTGGCCGGGATGGTCGTCTCCGGGAAGACGCGCTGCTGCTGGCCCATGGGGCGGGATCCTTGCCTTCGCGAAAGCCGGGATTGCCGGCCGGAGCGAGTTTGGAAACTTGATGTTTTCCAAAATAAGCCCTACATCGGGACTGTCAAGGGATTTTGGAAAACCACTATGTGCGAAAATGCAGAGGCGACCCGACGCGCCCGCGGGCGGCCGCAGCTCCGCCCCGATGAGGAGACCCGCGGGCTGCTGATCGAGGCGGCGAGCCAGGAATTCCAGGCCAGTGGCTATGCCGGCGCCAGCATGGCGACGGTCGCGCAACGGGCCGGGGTTTCGACCAAGACGCTCTATCGGCTGATCCCGACCAAGGCCGACCTGTTCCAGAGCGTGGTGTCAGACCGGATCGCCGGCTTCATGCTGGAAGTGGATGAGGACGCCCCGGCGGGGCTGACGGTGGAGGCGGCGCTGGAACGCATCCTGCTCGCCTACGGGATCCTGACGCTGGACGGGCAGACCATCGCGATGAGCAAGCTGGTGCTCGCCGAATGCGACCGCTTTCCGGAAATCGGCGCCGCCTTCCACGAACTGGCGGTGCGCCGGACGCGCGATGCCATGGAAGCCTGGCTGCGGCGGCAATGCGAGCGCGGCCTGATCGCCCTGGAGGATCCGCGATCCGCGACGGGGATGCTGCGCGGGATGATGATCATGGAACCGCAGCGGGCCGTCATGCTGGGGCGCTGCGCCCCGCCGGACGCGGCCGAGATCGGGCAACGGGCGAGGGCCTGCGCCCGCATCTTCCTCGACGGCTGCCGCCGGACCGCCGTGTGAACGGCTGCCGGGCGCCCTATTCCAGGCGCTCGACGCGGCCGCCGATGCGGCAGCCCATGCCGTCCGGATCCGGCCGCACCCGGATCTCGCTCGGCCGGCCCATCGCCTCGCCCTGCCGCACGCGGATGCCCCCGGCCGGAGCGCCCACGCCGTAGAACAGCGCCGCCGCGGCGATGCCGGTCGCGGCATCCTCCGGATAGCCGGAGCCGCGCGGGAATTGCCGCGCATGCAGGATGTCGCCGATGCCGGGCGCCCAGGGATAGAGGCCGGTGGAACCGATCGCGGCGCAGACCGCGCCGATCGCGGCCGGATCGGGCACCAGCGCGTGCAGCCGCGCCGGATCGGCGATCGGCACCAGGGTCTTCACCCGGCTGGTTGCGGCGTTGAGCAGGCGCGCCCCGGGCAGCAGGTCGCCCTCGGTCAGTCCCAATGCGCGCAACACGGCCGCGCTGTCCGCAACCTCCTGCACGCGCCCTTCGGGCTGGGTGACCTCGACCGATCCCGCCGGCCCGAAGATCGCCCGGACCGGACCCGACAGGGTCTCGATGCGCAGGCCGTCGCGGGACGCCGCCATGCCCTGGCGCAGCAGCCAGGCGGCGCCGAGCGTCGCATGGCCGCACATCTCCATCTCATGCGCCGGCACGAAGAAGCGGAAGCGGTGATCGGCGGTGCCGGGGTCCGCGGGCGGCAGCACGAAGCCGCTTTCATGGCCATGTGCGGCGGCCAGCGCCTGCATCGCGGCGGCATCCATGCCGCGGGCATCGAGCACGATCGGGCAGGGGTTGCCGCCGCCCGGGCCGGCCGGAAAGACGGAGAGCAGGATCGGGACGGGATGCATGCCGGCAGTCTGCACCGGATCGCCGCGGCTGGCGCGCCCAATCCGACCCCCTCGCGCCGGCCTCCGGCCGCCGATGACGCTTTTCTGAAGTTTGCTGCGGTACCGCCCGCCGCCGGTCGCGGGGCCTCGCTTCCCGCGTGGCGAGCCGGTATCTGGGCGGCCGCCGGGGCCAGACGCTTTCCAAGGCGAGGCCGCCATGTCCGATACCACGCTGTCTTCCCCCCCTTGCCATGGCCTGATCTGGGCCCGGGACCTGGAGGCGACCACCTCGCTGGAGCCGCTGGAAGTGGAAGCCTGGCAACGCGGGCAGGCCGCCGGCGGCCCGATGTGGCTGCATTTCGACCTGCTCGACGCCCGGGCGCGCGCCTTCCTGCACGCGCTGGACGGCATTCCGGCGGCGGCGCGCGATGCCCTGACCGACTGGGCGGATACGGCGCATCTCGAGATCACCGACCACGCCATCTGGGGCACGCTGCCGGATTTCCACGGCGATTCCGACGCCGAGCCCGACCCCGCGCATATGGGCCTGCTGCACATGGTGCTGACGCCGACGCTGCTGGTCACCGCGCGCCGGCACCCGCTGCGCGCCGTGATGGCGCTGCGGGACGCGCCGCGGCGCGGCGCGGCGCCGACCCTGGTCTGGGACGACGTCCTGCGCGGCATGCTGGACGGTTTCGCCCATGTCGGCATGGAACTCGGCGCCAGGCTCGACGTCATCGAGGAAGGGCTGCTGCGCGACCGCAAGGGCAGCCGGAGCGAACTCGCGAAGCTGCGCCGTTCCATCCTGCTGCTGAACCGCCGGGTGCAACCGGTGGCGACGATCTATGACGAACTGGCGGATTCCGCACCGCCGTGGCTGGCCGCGGCCGGCCATGATGCCGCGAAGGTTTCGCGCCGGGTGAACATGGGGCTCAAGCTGATCGAAGGGCTGCAGGATCGCGGCCGCATCGCCCAGGACGAACTGGCGGCGCAGGCGGCGGAGGAAGCGAACCGGCAATTGCTCGTGCTGTCGGTCCTGACCACCGTGCTGCTGCCGCCGACCTTCATCACCGGCTTCTTCGGCATGAACACCGCCGGCCTGCCGCTGACCGACACGCCGGGCGGCTTCTGGTGGGCGCTGGGCGCGATCCTGATCTCGGCCGGGCTTGCCTTCGCGCTGGTCTGGCGGCTGCGGCTGCTGCAGAACGCGCGGCGAAGCTAAGGGCCGCTCGCCATTCAGCACCGGGAGCCGTGCAACGCCGCCAGCGCGGAAAAGAACCGCTGCACGGCCGCGCGGGCCGAATGGCGGTCGGGCCTAGGATCGGAGCCCGGAAAAATCCGGCGGCCGGCGCTCGGAAAAGGCCTGGAAGGCTTCGCGGGCCTCGGCGCTCTGCAGGCGTTCCCCGAAGACCCGCCCTTCATCGCCCATCCGCGCCAGGATGGTTGCGACATCGCGCATCAGTCGCTTGGTCGCGACCACCGCGCCGGCCGGCCGCGCCGCCAGCGCCCTGGCCGCGGCGCGGGCGGCCGGCAGCACCTCCGGCGCCGGCAGGGCCTTGTTGGCGAGGCCGAGCGCGAAGGCTTCCGATCCGGACAGGCTCTCGCCCAGCGCGAACATGGCGAAGGCGCGCGCATGGCCGATACGCAGCGGCAGCAGCAGGCTCGACGCCGCCTCGGGCACCAGGGCGAGGTTGACGAAGGGCGTCGAGAGCCTGGCGGTCTCGGCCACGTAGACCAGGTCGCAATGCAGCAGCATCGTCATGCCGATGCCGACGGCGAAGCCCGGCACCGCCGCCACGATGGGCTTCTCCGCGCGCCCCAGCGCTTCGATGAAGCGGTGCGCCTGCGGCTCGTCCCGCTGGCCGGAGGCCGCGGCGGCGAAATCCGCGATGTCGTTGCCGGCGGTGAAGGCATCGCCTTCCGAGCCGAACAGGACGACGCGGATGGCATCGTCGGTCTGCGCCGCTTCCAGCGCTTCCCTGGCGGCGCGGTACATGGCGTTGGACAGCGCATTCTTCTTGTCCGGACGCGCGAAGAGGATCTCCAGCACCGGGCCGTCCCGCCGGATGGTGATGTGTTCGCTCATGGATCGACCTCCCCTGGTTGTTTCGACATGGGCCCTCCGCGCCCGGCGCGCCAGGGTGCGCCGCGGTGCGGCATGGGTCCGGTCACAGCGGTAGCGCCGCGGCATCGCGCAGCACCGCCTCCGCCGCCGCCGTGAAACGGCCATCCGCCTCGTGCAGCACGAAGGGCGGCAGCACCCGGGCCGGGCCGCGGCCCGCGCGCCGCCCTTGCAGCAGCACGCGCTTGGCGGGCTGGCCGGCGCGGGGCGCCAGCGGCAGCAGGGCCAGCGATCCGAAACCCGCCTGGCGCAACGCCGCGACGCCGGCATCGAAGCGGGCGGCGGGCAGGATGAAGGTCGCGGTGCCGCCGGGCGCGATCGCGGCGGCCAGGAACCCCGCCCAGGCATCGAGGCCGGCGCCATGCTCATGCGTCGCGCGCGCGCGCAGCCCCTCCGGCGGCGCGGTGCCGCCTGGCCAATAGGGCGGGTTGGCGAAGCCGTGCCGCACGGGGCCAAGGGCGCGGGCCAGCGCCGCATCCGCGACATCGCCGGTCTCGACCCGCGCCGTCACGCCATTGGCCGCGGCGTTCGCCGCCGCGAGCATCGCCATGGCGGCCTCCCGCTCGACCGCCGCGACGCGCAGGCCGGGGATGCGGGCGGCGAGGCAGAGGAAGGCGGCGCCGCTGCCGCAGCCGGCCTCGATCACCGCATCCCCGTCGCGCGCCGGAACGGCGGCGGCCAGCAGCACGGCGTCCAGCCCGGCGCGCAGCCCGCGGGCCCGCGGCTGGGTCAGGCGCACGCGGCCGTCGAGCAGCCCGTCTTCCGTGGTGTCGTTCACGATGTCCCGTCGGCTTCACCGGCCTCGCGCAGCACCGCGAGTGCCCGGTCGCCATCTTCCTCCGCAACCGCCAGGCGGCGCGGGAAGGCACCGATGCCACCTTCGATCGCGCTGATATGCTGGTCGAGCACCACCGCGTCGATCCCCGCATCGGCAAGCAGCGCGGCAAGGAAGCCGAGCCGCACCGGATCCGTCGTCCTGACTATCACGCGCATGGTCGTTTCGCCTTGTTTTTCCAGCATTTCCCGCGGCTTGCCGCTGCGGGACCCCGCCGGTATGGTGCCGGCATCAAACCGGGGTCAAGTTGTGTGAACGCGTCCGCCATTCGCCCAAAAGCCGCCACCGGCGAGGACGCGCTGGAGGTGCTGACCAGCCTGGTCGGCACCGACATCGCCGCCTGCAACCGCCTGATCGTCGACCGGATGCAGAGCCCGGTGGCGCTGATTCCGCAACTGGCCGCGCATATCGTCGCGGCCGGCGGCAAGCGCCTGCGCCCGTTGCTGACGCTGGCTGCCGCCCGGCTCTGCGGGCATGCGGGCAACCGTCATATCCGGCTGGCCGCCTGCGTGGAGTTCATCCACACCGCGACCCTGCTGCATGACGACGTGGTCGATGAAAGCGCGCTGCGTCGCGGCCAGGCCTCCGCCAATGCGCTGTTCGGCAACAAGCCATCGGTGCTCGTGGGCGATTTCCTGTTCTCGCGCGCCTTCCAGTTGATGGT
This sequence comes from Roseomonas sp., assembly GCA_036499545.1. Taxonomy (GTDB): domain Bacteria; phylum Pseudomonadota; class Alphaproteobacteria; order Acetobacterales; family Acetobacteraceae; genus Plastoroseomonas. The sequence continues at coordinate 25,748 of DASYDR010000277.1, forward strand.
GGAGGATGGCTCGCTCGAGGTGCTGGCGATCCTCTCCGCCGCTTCCGCCACCATCGCGGAAGGGGAGGTGCTGCAACTCGTCATCCAGAACGACACCACCTCCACCGAGGCGCAGTATCTGGACGTGATCGAGGGCAAGACCGCCGCCCTCTTCGCCGCGGCGACCGAGGTCGGCGCCGTGGTGGCGGACCGGCCGGCGCCGGAACAGGCGGCGCTGCGCGCCTATGGCCGCGCGCTCGGCATCGCCTTCCAGCTTGTCGACGACGCGCTCGACTACAGCGCGGAACAGGCGACGCTCGGCAAGACGGTCGGCGATGATTTCCGGGAGGGGAAGATCACCTTGCCGGTGCTGCTCGCCTTCGCGCGCGGCTCGGAGGAGGAGCGCGCATTCTGGCGCCGCACCATCGAGCAGCGGGAGCAGGCCGATGCCGACCTCGAGCATGCGACGGCGCTGATGCGCGACCGCGGCGCCCTGGCCGATACCATCCGCCGGGCGGAGGATTACGGGGCGGAAGCGCGGGCGGCGCTGGCGATGTTCCCGGACAGTCCGGCCCGCCAGGCGATGCTGGGCATCGTCGACTTCTGCATCGCCCGCGCGCGCTGAGCGCGCGGACTGGAACCTGCATCACAGGCTGACGCGCGGCCTGCTTGCGCCGGCCTCACCGCGATCGTTACCCTCTCATAAGCAATGGCTGGGATGAGGGCGCGATCATGTCGGGCGGCGACAAGGACGGCGGTGACGGCGGCAGCGCCTGGACCAAGGGCGGCGGCTGGGACGCGGCGGGCCCGGATGGCGGTGCCAAGGGCTGGTCGCAGGCGGCCGCCGATGAGGCAGGGCGCGAGGGCAGCGTCACCGAGACCACGCATCGCTCCTGGTTCAGCCGGATCGGCTCGGCCTTCGGCGGCATGGTCTTCGGCATCATCCTGATCCCGCTCGCCTGCTGGCTGCTGTTCTGGAACGAAGGCCGCGCGGTGCACACCGCCCGCGCCCTGGCGGAAGGCGCAGGCAGCGTCATCAGCGTGAACGCGGAACGCCCGGATCCGGCCAACGAAGGCCGGCTGGTGCATGTCAGCGGCGCGGCGCGGTTCGCCGGCACGCTGACCGACAGTGACACCGGCACCAGCGCGCCCGGCGCGGCGGTGCTGCGCCGCCGGGTCGAGATGTTCCAGTGGCGGGAGCAGAGCGACAGCAGCACCAGCACCAATCTAGGCGGCAGCCAGACGACGCGGACGACCTACAGCTACAGCCGCGCCTGGTCCGATACCGCGATCGACAGCAGCCGCTTCCGGCAGGGGGAAGGGCGGAGCAATCCGCGGATGCCGCTCGGCCAGCGCAGCCTTCTCGCGCAGGGCGGCAGGCTCGGCGGCTTCGCCCTGGGTGAGGCGGAGCTGCGGTCGCTGTCGGCCGGCGTGCCGCTGCCGCCGGCGACGCCGCCGGCGGTGATCGCCGGCCGCCCGGCGCGGATTGCGGGCCAGGAGATCTATGTCGGGCAGGATCCGGCCAATCCGGTGATCGGCGACCTCCGCATCACCTACACCGTGGCGCAGCCGGAGACGCTGAGCGTTATCGCGCGGCAGACCGGGCCGGGCTTTGCACCCTACGCGACCCGCAATGGCGAGACGCTGCACATGGTCAGCGCCGGCGCCCGCCCGGCGCGGGAGATGATCCAGGCGGCGGAAGGGGAGAATAACCTCATTGCCTGGGCGCTGCGCCTGCTCGGCGTGATCGGGGTGTTCGCCGGCTTCGCGCTGATCCTGCAGCCGGTGCGGGTGCTGGCGGATGTGATCCCGATCTTCGGCCAGATCGCCGGCGTCGGCATCGGCCTGGTGTCCGGGATGCTGGCGCTGCTGGTGGCGCCGGCTGT
>DASYDR010000278.1:0-8185 GCA_036499545.1 Roseomonas sp.
TTCACAGGAACGACGGAGGAGGGCTCAAGCTCAGGCACGGGCTCGGACGCCCCAGGCCAAACCGGCCTCTCCTCCGCCACCGCGGCAACCAGCTTATCGCCAGCCCTTCCGCCTACGCGAGACTTACCAGGTTAGATATTACACATCCGCGTACTTGATGGCGCAGCCATAGGGCGGCGTGCTGGCGCGGGCGACCTGGCGGCCTTCCGCGACGGCGATGAAGGCGTCGCGGAAATAGGGCTCGGCGCGGGCCACGTCCTCGACCCGGGTCGAGCGGATGGAATCGATGCCGCCCATGTAGCGCAGCATGCCATCGCCCGAGATGACGAACATCTGCGGCGTCGTCGTCGCCTGGTAGGCGCGGGCGGCGGCGCTGCGGTGGTCGAGCAGCACCGCGGCCGGCGCCGCGTTGCGGCTGGCGGTCAGTTCCTTGGCCTGGGCGCCGGTCACATGGCCCTGCTCACCCTGCGGCGAGGACGCCATGGACAGCCAGACGCCGCCGCGTTCGGCGACCAGGCGCTGCAGCGTCTGCATGTTGCTGCTGGTGTAGTGCTTCCGCACATAGGGGCAGTCGTGGTTGGTCCATTCCAGGACCACGACGCGGCCGCGGAATTCCGCCAGGCGCCGGGTGGTGCCGTCCTGGTCGGGCAGCGTGAAATCCGGCGCCGCGGCGCCGATCACGGGTGACGCGCCGGCGGCGCGCGGCACCAGGGCAAGGGTCCCGGCAGCCATGAGGGCGGCGCGGCGGCTGATGATCGTCATGTCGCTTCTCCTCAGTGGTGTGTTCGGCAAGCGCTTCGTTTGATCGCGCTCAGGCTTCAGCTGTTGTTGGGCGCGGATAGAGCCTGCCGCAGGATCCCTTCGGTCAGGATCTGCGGCAGCACGCGCGGCGCGCCGCCGCCCGCGGGGTAGAACAGGTAGAGCGGCACGCCGTCGCGCCCATGCGCGCGCAGCAATGCCGTGATGGCGGGGTCGCCCCGGGTCCAGTCGCCGACCAGGTAGGCGATGTTCCGGCTGCTGAAGCTGTCGCGCACGCCGGTGGTCTGCAGCGCCATGCGCTCATTCACCTTGCAGGTGATGCACCAGGCGGCGGTCAGGTTGACGAAGACCGGGCGGCCTTCGGCGCGCAGCGCCGCGACCCGGGCCTCCGACCAGGGCTCGCTGCCGGGGCTGGCTTCCGCCTGGGTGGCCGGCGGGGCGGCAGCCAGGCCGGGCAGCAGCGCCAGCGCCCCCACCACCGCGACGCCGGCGGCGATGCGGCCGAAGCGCCAGCCCTGGCCCTGGGCGATGCCGAGCGCCCAGGCGCCGAAGCCGACCAGCACGGCACCGGCCAGCGCCGCGAAGACGCCGGCGGGCCCGGCCTGTTCGGCCAGCACCCAGACCAGCCAGGCGGCGGCGGCATACATCGGGAAGGCGAGCGCCTGCTTCAGCCGCTCCATCCAGAGCCCGGGCTTCGGCAGGATCCGCGCCGCGCCGGGGAACAGGCCGAGCAGCGCATAGGGCGCCGCCATGCCGAGGCCCATGGCGGCGAAGACGGCCAATGCCGCCGCCGGCGGCATCGCCAGGGCGGCGCCGATCGCGGCCGCCATGAAGGGCGCGGTGCAGGGGGTGGCGACCAGCACCGCCAGCACGCCGGTGAAGAAGGAACCGGCATGGCCGCCGCGCCCGGCGAGGCCGCTGCCGGCCGAAACCGGGCCCCCGAAGGCGAAGACGCCGGAGAGGTTCAGGCCGACCGCCAGCATCAGCCAGGCCATGCCGGCCACGAAGACCGGGCTGGTGAACTGGAAGCCCCAGCCGGCGGCGCCGCCGGCGATGCGGAGCGCGATCAGCCCGCCGCCCAGCACGAGGAAGGACAGCACGACGCCGGCCGTGTAGCTCACCGCATGCGCGCGGACCGCGCCGCGTGCGGCGCCGGACAGCCGCGCCAGCGACACCGCTTTCATCGCCAGGATCGGGAAGACGCAGGGCATCAGGTTCAGGATCAGCCCGCCGAGCGCCGCGAACAGCGCCGCCTGCCACAGCGGCAGCCCGGCGCCGGCGTCCGGCACCAGGCCGGGAGCGGCGCCGATCGTATAGCTGCCGCGCACCCCGGCCGCGTCGGTGATGGCGATGATGCCCTCGATCCGCGCCGGCAGCGCTTCGCCATTGCCGCGCGCCAGCGCCAGGGTCAGGGCGCCGTCGCGCACCGTGAGCGGCTGCGGCGCGGCATTGTCGATCACGCCCCAGTCGGCCGGGAAGAAGAAGGCGTCGCGCACCGCGCCGGGCTCGATGCCCGGCCCCGCGACTTCCAGCACGCCCTGCTGGCCTTCGAAGCCGACCCGCGCCGCGAAGGGGGCGGCGCGCGGCTCGGCGGCTTCGGCGGCGGTGAAGAAGGCCGTGGTCCCGGCATCCGGCCGCGCCGCCGCCTCCACCGGCAGGGTGATGGTGAAGCTGCCCTCTTCGGGGATGCAGACCCTTTCGCAGACCAGCCAGCTTGCTTCGGCGGTGAAGGAGAAGCTGTCGCCGGGGCGGAGCGTCGCCGGCGGTGTCACCGGGATGGTGAAGGTCGCTTCGTGCTCGTAGCCGAAATTCACCAGCGGCCCGAAGGGGATGCGCTGCGGCGCCGGGAAGCGCATCGGCTGGGCGGTGGCGCCTTCGGGCAGGTTGAGCGTGACCTCGGGCGGCTGCCCGGCATCGCCGGGATTGGTCCAATAGGTGTGCCAGCCAGGCGCCAGCGTCTGGCGCAGCGCGATGCGGAAGGGCTGGCCCGGGGCGATCGCCGCCGGTTCCGTGATCATTGTGACCGTGGCGCGGGCCGAGGTGACGGGCGCGGTTTCCAGCGCCCGCGCCGGCAGCGCGGCGAGCAGGGTCAGCAGGGGGAGGAGCAGCCGGAACATGGACAAAAGGAAATATACCCTTCGCGCAGGATGCAAGGGGGCTTCGATAAAGAAAGGCCGGCGGATACCCCCGCCGGCCCTTCTTTATAGCAGCCACACCGAACTTTGCCCGGCGCTACCGACAAACCCGGCCCCCACGGCCGCAGGCCGTCACCCGAAAGGCCGGACTGCGAGGCGCCAGCCGATGCAGGCCGAGGCCGCGAATGCGGCCCGCGCCCGACCACCAGCCGCGCCGGGCGCGCACTTCACCGCGCGAAGCCAAGGGCGGCGGATGCCGCCCGCCCGGCGTCTGAGGGCAAAAACAAACCCGCTTCTCTTAGCTATGCGCCAGCATAGCTAAGAGAAGAAGGGCGACGATGTTGGTGATCTTGATCATCGGGTTCACCGCCGGGCCGGCGGTGTCCTTGTAGGGGTCGCCCACCGTGTCGCCGGTCACCGCCGCCTTGTGCGCGTCGGAGCCCTTGCCGCCGTGATGGCCGTCCTCGATGTATTTCTTGGCATTGTCCCAGGCGCCGCCGCCGGTGGTCATGGAGACCGCGACGAAGAAGCCGGTGACGATGACGCCGAGCAGCATGGCGCCGAGGGCGGAGAAGGCGGCCGCCTTCCCGGCGATGGCATTGACCCCGAAATACACCACCAGCGGCGCCAGCACCGGCAGCAGGGAAGGGATGATCATCTCCTTGATCGCGGCCTTGGTCAGCATGTCGACCGCGCGGCCGTAATCGGGCTTGTCGGTGCCCTGCATGATGCCGGGCTTCTCGCGGAACTGCCGCCGCACCTCCTCGACCACCGCCATCGCGGCGCGGCCGACCGCGGTCATCGCCATGCCGCCGAACAGGAAGGGCAGCAGGCCGCCGAACAGCAGGCCGACGACGACATAGGGGTCGGCGAGCGAGAAGGTCAGGTTGCCCATGCCGAGGAAGTAGGGATAGGTCGCGGCATTGGCGGCGAAGTAGTTCAGGTCCTGGGTATAGGCGGCGAACAGCACCAGGGCGCCGAGGCCGGCGGAGCCGATCGCGTAGCCCTTGGTCACCGCCTTGGTGGTATTGCCGACCGCGTCCAGCGCATCGGTGGTCTGGCGGATTTCCTTGGGCAGCCCGGCCATTTCGGCGATGCCGCCGGCATTGTCGGTGACCGGGCCGAAGGCATCGAGCGCCACCACGAAGCCGGCCAGCGCCAGCATGGTGGTGACCGCGACGGCGATGCCGTAGAGCCCGGCCAGATTGTAGGTCACCAGCACGCCGGCGATGATGATCAGCGCCGGCACCGCGGTGCTTTCCATGCTGACGGCGATGCCGCGGATCACGTTGGTGCCGTGGCCGGTGACCGAGCTTTCCGCGATCGCCTGCACCGGCCGGTAATTGGTGCCGGTGTAGTATTCGGTGATCCAGACGATCGCGGCGGTGACCGCCAGGCCGGCCACGCCGCACCAGAACAGCGCCATGGCGCCGAAGGTGACGCCGCCGGCGGTGATCGGGCCGGTGCCCCACATCAGGAAGGTCAGGGGCAGCAGGACCACCAGGGACAGCACGCCGGTGACCACGAAGCCGCGATACATCGCGCCCATGATCGACTGGTTGGCCGGCAGCTTCACGAAATAGGTGCCGATGATGGAGGTGACGACGCAGACCGCGCCGATCGCCAGCGGGTACAGCATGCCTTCCGCCATCCGCTGCTCGGAGCCCGCGAAGGTGATCGCGGCCAGCACCATGGTGGCGACCATGGTCACCGCATAGGTCTCGAACAGGTCGGCGGCCATGCCGGCGCAGTCGCCGACATTGTCGCCGACATTGTCGGCGATGGTGGCGGGGTTGCGGGGGTCGTCCTCGGGGATGCCGGCCTCGACCTTGCCGACCATGTCGCCGCCGACATCGGCGCCCTTGGTGAAGATGCCGCCGCCGAGGCGCGCGAAGATGGAGATCAGGGAGGCGCCGAAGCCCAGCGCCACCAGGGCGTCGATGACGATGCGGCTATTGATCGGGTTGCCGCCGATGACCACCAGGATGAAGAAATAGACGGTGACGCCGAGCAGCGCGAGGCCGGCCACCAGCATGCCGGTGATGGCGCCCGACTTGAAGGCGACGTCGAGGCCGGCGGCGAGCGAGCCCAGCGCCGCCTGGGCGGTGCGGACATTGGCGCGCACCGAGACGTTCATGCCGATGAAGCCGGCGAGGCCCGAGAGCAGGGCGCCGATCAGGAAGCCGATGGCGACGGTGATGCCGAGCCGCCAGGCGATCAGCACGACCAGCACCACGCCGACGATGCCGATGGTGACGTATTGCCGCTTCAGATAGGCCTGGGCGCCTTCCTGGATCGCCTGGGCGATCTCCTGCATGCGCGCCGAGCCGGCGTCGCGCCCAAGCACATCCTTGGCCGTGAGCACGCCATAGACGATGGAGAGCGCGCCGAGCACGATCGCCACCAGCAACCACAAGGTCAGCAAGACGGAATTCTCCCCTCCATTTTGTCCGGGCCGTGACGGCGGGTTGTGCACCCGTCCGCCCGGCCCGGTTGGAGGGAAGCCTAGGCAGGCTTCCGTCTGAGGCGCAATCGCCTTGGATTATGCCAACGGACCGGTGGTTTGACCGGTCCGAGGCCGCGAATGCGGCCCGCCGGCAGTCCGGCGTCTGAGGGGGCCTTGGCGAATGAGGCCGCCGGTATTACTGGCCCTTGGCGCGCTCGATCGCCTCGCCGATCAGGCGGCGGGCCTCGGCGGCATCGCCCCAGCCCTGGACCTTCACCCACTTGCCGGGCTCCAGGTCCTTGTAGTGCTCGAAGAAGTGCTTGATCTGGTCGAGGGTGATCTGCGGCAGGTCGCTGACCGTCTTCACCGAATCATAGCGCTTGGTGAGCTTGCTGGCCGGCACCGCGATGATCTTCTCGTCCATGCCGCCATCGTCTTCCATGCGCAGCACGCCGACCGGCCGGGCATTGATGACCGCGCCCGGCAGGATCGGGCGGGTATTGGCGATCAGCACGTCGATCGGGTCGCCGTCTTCCGACAGGGTGTGCGGCACGAAGCCGTAATTCCCCGGATAGCGCATCGGCGTATACAGGAAGCGGTCCACGAACAGCGTGCCGGAGGCCTTGTCGAGCTCATACTTGATCGGCTCGCCGCCGATCGGGACCTCGATCACGACATTCACGTCCTCGGGCGGATTCTTGCCGATCGGGATGGCGTCGAGGCGCATGGGCGCAGGCTCCAGTAAGGACATGTTGCGCCGCCGCATAGCAGCGGGCCCGCCCGGGTGCAATTTCCGAGCTTACACGATGGCGCCCTCGGGCGCCGGGCGCGGGCCATCCGGCCCATCTAGCTTCGCCCGGACGACCGGCGGCGCCAAGCGCGCGCCCGGCGCGCGCGTGCCGCCGCCATGGTAGGCTGGGACCCGGAACAAGCTCCTGGGAGGGATCGATGTCGCTGCGCCTGAAGCTGCTGGCGCTGGCCGCCGCGCTGCTGCTGTCGCCGGCCGCGCCGCGGGCGCAGGAAATCGTGCAGAAACAGGTGTTCGAGGCCGGCAGCTACCGCACCCGCAGCGGCGGCGTCATCGCCAATACCCGGATCGGCTACCAGACCATGGGCCGGCTGAACGCGGCCGGCGACAACGCCGTCCTGATCACGCATTTCTTCAGCGGTAACAGCCATGCCTTCGGCCGGCTCGGCGGGCCGCAGGGCCCGGTCGGCTATTGGGACGCGATCATCGGGCCGGGCCGGGCGATCGACACCGACCGCTATTTCGTCGTCTCCTCCGACACGCTGGCCAATCTGAACATCCCGGACCCGAACACGGTCACCACCGGCCCCGCCACCATCGACCCCGGCACCGGCCGCCCCTATGGCCTGACCTTCCCGGTGGTCTCGATGCGCGACTTCGTGGAGGTGCAGAAACGGCTGCTGGATCATCTCGGCGTCCGCCGGCTGGCACTGGTCGCCGGCGCCTCGATGGGCGCGCTGCAGGCCATGGAATGGGCCGCCGCCTATCCGGAGATGGTGGCCCGCGTGATGCCGGTGATCGCGCATGACATCGATCCCTGGAACCTCGCCTGGCTCGATGTCTGGGAAGCGCCGATCCGCATGGACCCGAACTGGCGCCAGGGCGATTACTACGCGCAAGGCCGGCAGCCGCCGCTGGCGGGCCTGGCCGAGGCGCTGCGCATCGTCACCCTGCAATCGCGGGACCGGCAATGGGCGCGCGGCCTGGGCACGCGCCCGGCCGAGGGCAATGACCCGGCCCGCAACCTGCTGGACCGCTTCGCCATCGAGAAATGGCTGGACGATGCGGCCCTTGCCCGGGCGCGGACCGCGGATGCCAATGCCTTCCTGTACCTGGTGCGGGCCAACCAGCTGTTCTTCAACGAATACGACGGCCCGGAAGCGGCCTTCCGCCGCAGCCAGGCGCGCTGGCTGGTGGTGCCGAGCGCGAATGACCGGGTGTTTCCGATCGAAGGCGTGCGGGAGATGGTGGAGACGCTCCGCCGCGTCGGCCGCCCGGTCGAGGTGGCGGAGGTGGCGGGACCGCTCGGCCATTTGAACGGCGTCGCCAACATGGGCCCGCTCGCTGATCGCATCCGTGCCTTCCTGGCGGAATAGCGGCATCGAGCCCGCTTGCCGCGCGGCGATTTGCACGGCAAGGAATAGCGTGACGGGCCTGTAGCTCAATGGTCAGAGCGGACCGCTCATAACGGTTTGGTTGCAGGTTCGAGTCCTGCCGGGCCCATCCCACACGGCGTTCGTGCGGCCGGCCGCGCTTGTCCGCTTCTGCCCCTGCGCTTAGAACGCCCCAAACCCCCGCATTGCAGGTTCCCGCGCCATGGCCGCCTACCAGTACGCCTACGTCATGAAGGATCTCACCAAGTCCTATCCGGGCGGGCGCGAGGTCTTCAAGGGCATCACCCTGTCCTTCCTGCCCGATGTGAAGATCGGCGTGCTCGGCCCGAACGGCGCCGGCAAGTCGACCCTGATGCGCATCATGTCGGGGCAGGACAAGGAATTCGGCGGCGAGGCCTGGGCGGCCGAAGGCGTGCGCGTCGGCTACCTGCCGCAGGAGCCGCATCTGGACCCCGCCAAGACGGTCGGCGAGAACGTCATGGACGCCTTCGCCGACCTGCAGGGCTGGCTGGCGCGCTTCAACACCATCTCGGAGGCCTTCGCCAACGAGATGTCGGATGACGAGATGAACACCCTGCTCGGCGAACAGGCCGACCTGCAGGAGAAGATCGACGCCGTGAATGGCTGGGAGCTGGAGCGGACGGTCGACATCGCGCTCGACGCGCTGCGCTGCCCGCCCTTCGACAGCCCGGTCACCACGCTG
>DASYDR010000279.1:0-2964 GCA_036499545.1 Roseomonas sp.
TCGATGAAGAGCTTGCCGTCGAGGTGGTCGTTCTCGTGCTGGATGACACGGGCGCCGAGACCTTCCGATTCGCCTTCCAGCAGCCGCCCTTCCAGGTCGAAGCCACGGAAGCGGATGCGGCGGGGGCGCGGCACGGCGCCGCGGATGCCGGGAATCGAGAGGCAGCCTTCCCAGGCCTCCTCGATCTCCTCGCCGACCGGCTCGACCTCCGGATTGATCAGGGCAATGGGGTTGCCGGCGCCGGAGCGGAACAGGAAAAGGCGCAGCGGCACATGGACCTGCGGCGCGGCGAGGCCGATGCCGCCGGCATCGTTCATCGTCTCGGCCATGTCGGCGATCAGGCGCCGGATCTCCGGCGCCGTCGGGTCGGGCACCGGATCGGCGCGTCGGAGCAGCACGGGATGGCCCATGCGGGCGATCTTCAGGAGGGCCATGGCGGCGTCGGGCCTCAACTCGGGATAACCTGGGATGTAAGGGCTGGCGGACCATTGCGCGAGGGGCTTCCGGCGCGGCCCCGCTTCATGCTAGATACGTCCTCCCCGTGATGGTGCGGGCTCCGCCCCGGTTGCGACCGGGCCGGAGCCCGCTCGTCCGTGCTTGCTCCATTTCCACCAGCGAACCCATAGGAGGTTGTGCCGCGTGCAGGTCGTCGTTCGTGACAACAATATCGATCAGGCGCTGAAGGCGCTGAAGAAGAAGCTGCAGCGTGAAGGCGTCTTCCGCGAGATGAAGCTCCGCCGCCACTACGAGAAGCCCTCCGAGCGCCGTGCGCGCGAGGCTGCCGAGGCTGTCCGCCGCGCCCGCAAGGTCGAGCGCAAGCGCCTGGAGCGCGAGGGCTTCTGAAGCCCGCTGCCCCGCGCTGTTGAGCATCCGACGACCGGAGGGCCGCATGGCCCGGAGGTCTGAGCCGGACGCTCCGCTGACAATGGCGCGGGGATTGCTGCCATCGGATCCGATATCGATGACGCGGCGCGGGGTTGCTCCCCGCGGACCGCGTTTTTGGCGTTGATCCCGCAACTTCCCATCCGGGCTTCACGATTCCGCAACGTCGTCTGGCCCAGAAAGGCAGGCTGCACGGCGCGGGGTCCTGATGCCTGATCAAAGCCAATTTAGCCAGGTCGACCCACGGAAGACGCTGCGGCGTGCCTGGGCGATGGCCTCGCCGGCATCCGTCCCCTTGCCGGGCTGGCTCGCCGATCAGGCCGCGCGAATCGGGCGTGACGATATCACCGGGCTGCCCGACCGGCGCAGCTTCGGCCTGGCCCTGACGGTGGCGGAAACGCTGGTCCGGCAGGCCGCCTGGCCAGGCTATGCGGTGCTGGCGCTCGACCTCGATCGCTTCAAGGCGGTGAACGACCGGCTGGGCCACGCCGCCGGCGATGCGCTGCTGCGCGCCGCGGCCGGGCGCATCGCGGCCGGGCTGCGCGGCGGCGATCTCGCAGCGCGCACCGGCGGGGACGAATTCGCGGTGCTGCTGACCCCGCCGGCCGCCGGGGATGCCCCGGCCGCCATCGCCGCGCGGCTGATCGCCTTGCTCGGGCAGCCTTTCACCCTTGGCGGCCAGACGGCGCTGATCGGTGCCAGCGCCGGCATCGCCCAGAGCGATGCGAAGGAACGGCACGGCGCCGCGCTCCTGCGGCGGGCCGACCTGGCGCTGGTGCAGGCCAAGGCCGATGGGCGCGGCCGGTGCCGCGTCTTCGATGCCGGAATGCAGGCCCGCATGGCCGCGCAGCGCGCGCTGGAACAGGATCTGCGCCAGGCCCTGGCGCGGGGCGAGCTGCGACTCGCTTATCGGCCGCGGCTGGATGCCGCCGCGGTCCTGCAGGGCCATGAGGCCTTGCTGCACTGGGATCGGCCAGGCCATGGCGTGCTGTTGCCGGCGGATTTCCTGCCGGCGGCGGAGGAAGCCGGGCTGGCGGGCGCGATCGGCGCCTGGATGCTGGCCACCGCCTGCCGCACGGCGACGCAGTGGCGCGATGGCTTCCTGCGCGTGGTCACCCGCGTCGCACCGGCCCAGCTCGCGGGCGGAGACCTGGTCGGGGACGTGACGCAGGCGCTGCAGGCCAGCGGGCTGCCCCCGGGCCGGCTGGAGCTCGACATCGCCGAAACCGCGCTGCTGCGCGACGCCGAACTGGCGCTGCCGCAACTGCAGGCGCTGCGCGGCATGGGCGTCCATGTCTCCCTCTGCGACTTCGGGGCGAAGCATGGCTCCCTGACGCTGCTCCGCGCTTTTCCCTTCAGCCGGGTGACGATCGACGACCGGCTGGCGCGGATGCTGGCTACGGATCCGGCGGGGACAGCGCTGCTGCACGCGCTGTCGCTGATGGGCGGCGTGCCCGCGACCGGCATCAGGGAAGAGAACGGCATCGGTTGAGGTGGCAGCACCAAGAACCGTGAATCACCCGCTCAGGCAAGGAATGGGGAGCGTGGCCGCCTCAACCTGGGGCGGTCACACTTCAGCCGGCGGCATGGCCGCCTGGATGGGCGGGGCCGTGCCCCGCCCACCCGGCTGCGTCAGGCTTCGTCGTTCGAGTTGAGGAAGCGGGACACCAGGCCGGCGATGACCGCGCCGATGATCGGTGCCACCCAGAACAGCCAGAGCTGCTGCAGCGCCCAGCCGCCGACGAAGAGCGCGGGACCCGTGCTGCGCGCCGGATTCACCGAGGTATTGGTGACCGGGATGCTGATCAGGTGGATCAGCACCAGCGCGAGGCCGATCGCCAGGCCGCCGAAGCCCGGCGCCGCGCGCGCCGAGGTGGCGCCGAGGATCAGTAGCAGGAAGAAGAAGGTCATCACCACTTCGGTGACGAAGCCGGCGACGAGCGAGTAGCCGCCCGGCGAATGCTCCGCGAAGCCATTGGCGGCGAAGCCGGAGGCGGCCAGGTCGAAGCCCGGCTTGCCGCTGGCGATGCAGGCCAGCACCGCGGCGCCGACGATCGCGCCGAGCACCTGGACGACGATGTA
>DASYDR010000280.1:0-4861 GCA_036499545.1 Roseomonas sp.
CGGATCAGGTGCTGGCGGCGCTGCCCGCCTGATCCCGGATGCCCCGCCTGCCGGCGCCCGGCCGTGCCGCTGTGCCGGAGAGCGCGGGCACAGTGGCACAGCGCTGATATCGCTCGATTTCCGCCAGCTGTGCCGCTGTGCCGCTGCGATACTGCCGGCACAGCGTTGATTCCACACGCTGTGCCGCTGTGCCCCCGTAAGGGGCGGCACAGCGGCACAGCCGCCACGCGCCCTTCCGGGGCCGCGCGCCCGCCGGCGGGCGCGCGACAAAGCGCTTGCCGGCGGCGGCGGCGCTGTTCATTGGTGTGGCGCAGCAGGCAGCCGGAACCCGATGCTCGAACCCCTTCTCACCGCGCTCGCGGCCTGGATCACCAGCGTCATCCTCGCGGCCGGCTATGCCGGGGTCGCGGCGCTGATGGCGATCGAATCCGCCTGCATCCCGCTGCCGTCCGAAATCATCATGCCCTTCGCCGGCTACCTGGTCTCGACCGGGCATTTCAGCCTGGTCGGCGCGGCGACGGCGGGCGCGATCGGCTGCAATATCGGCTCCACCATCGTCTACTTCCTGGCCTCCCGCGGCGGCCATGCCGCCATCCTGCGCTGGGGCCGGTACGTGCTGATCAGCCCGAAGGAAGTCGCCTGGGCGGAGCGCTTCTTCGACCGCTACGGCACGCCCACCGTCTTCATCGGCCGGCTGCTGCCGGTGGTGCGCACCTTCATCGCGCTGCCCGCCGGGCTGGCGCGCATGCCGCAGCTGCGCTTCCAGGCCTATACCTTCATCGGCTCCTGGCTCTGGTGCTATGCGCTGGCCTATATCGGCGCCGCCCTGGGCGAACGCTGGAACAGCGACCCGACCTTGCGCGGCATCCTGCACAAGCTGGATGCGGTGATCGTCGTCGCGGTGCTGGCGCTGGCCGCCTGGTTCGTGTGGCACCGCCTGCGCGCCGCACGGAGAACGGAACCCGGCCGCGACGCCTAGCATGCAGGGCCAGATCCGGAGTGCGCGCATAGACTTTCTGCGCGGCCTCTCGATCCTGCTGGTGCTGCTGCATCATTTCAACATCGCCTATCGCCTGGACGACACCGCGCTGTCGGCGCTGTTCGGCTGGGATGCGGTGCGGGCCGTCGCCCGCAACGGCAATTACGGGGTGACGATGTTCTTCGTCATCTCCGGCTTCCTGATCACCGGCCATGCCCTGCGCCGCTGGGGCAGCCTGGCCGCCATCGATGCGCGCGCCTTCTACATCCGCCGCGCGGCACGCATCCTGCCGTGCCTGCTGCTGCTGCTGGTCGCGGTGAACCTGCTCGGCGCCGCCGGCATCGCGATCTTCCAGACCCGCGCGCCGGGCGTGGCCTGGCAGGTCGACCTGGCCGCGCTGACCTTCTGGATGAATGTGCTGATCGCCCGCGACGGCTGGGTGAACTATCCGCTCGGCGTGCTGTGGTCGCTCTCGGTGGAGGAGGTGTTCTACCTCGCCTTCCCCCTCCTCTGCCTGGCGCTGCGGCGCCCGGCCTGGCTGGCCGTGGTGCTGGCCGCGCTGATCGTCGCCGGCCCGCTCTGGCGCGCGGCCCATGCCGGCGATGAGGGCGGCTTCCTCTATGCCTATCTCGCCTGTTTCGATGGCATCGCCATCGGCTGCGCCACCGCGCTGCTGGCGCGACGGCTGGGACCCGGCGGCCGCCGGCTGGCGGTGCTGCAATCCGCGGCCGCGGGCGGCATGGCCGGGCTCTATCTGCAATGGCCGATCGGCGCGGCGCATGTGGCGGGCGTGACGGCGATGGCGCTCGGCACCGCAACGCTGCTGCTGGATGCGGGCCGCGCCGCCGACCGTGCGCATGGCCCGGTCCTGGCCGGCTTCGGCTGGCTCGGCCGGCACAGCTATGAGCTCTACCTGTTTCACCTGCTGGTGCTGGGCGGGCTGCGCACGGTGTTCCCGCCACGCGGGGTCGTGGGCGACGCGAAGCTACTGCTGCTCGCGGCCTTCCTCGCGCTGTCGGCCGCGATCGCCGCCGCCATCGCGCGCTGTTACGCCGAGCCGCTCAACCGCTGGATTCGGCGGCGCCTGCCGGACCCGCTCGCCCCTCAGGTGGCGGTGCCGGAGAGATAGGGCTCGGCCGCGCGCAGCGCCGGCTCGCATTCCGGCACCTCGGCGCGCAGCACGACGTCATAGCGCGTCATGCCGGTCCACAGCCGGAACGCGGTCACCACGCCATGCAGCGGCGCGTCGCTATAGAGCCCGGCCAGCGCCGGCCCGGCCGCGGCGATGCAGCCGGTGACCTGTTGCGCGATCGCGGGCGGCGCGAACCGCGCCAGGCGGTCGCCGAGCTGCGCCTGGGCCGGATCGATGACGAGCGCCTGGACGAGCAGCAGGAACAGGTCGCGGAGCATGCTGGGCTTCCCTTCGGCCGGGCGGCGATGGCGCTATGATCCGACATCGCGCAAGCGCCGGCAGGCTTGCACCAGAGGGGCCCGGACCGTCTCTCCCGCCCCTCATCCGGGACTGGCGGCGCTTCTGTCAAACCATGCCTGCGTGATGGGTCGGCTAGGGGCGGAGCGTCCGATTCAGACCTGCGGGCCGTCCGACGTATACGTCGGATCCCTCCGGTCATCGGACGCTCAGGCAACCCATTCCCGCCGCGCCAGCAGCCAGGGCGCCGCCGCCGCCAGCCCCGGCTCGGCGCCCAGGCCCGGCGTCTCCGGCAACGGGAAGGCGCCGTCGGCGACGCGCGGGAAGGGATCGGCCAGCGCTTCGCGCAACGGGTTCTCCATCACGTCGTGTTCCAGCAGGCCCGGCCCGCCGGCGGCGGCCAGCAGATGCGCGGCCGCGAGCAGCCCGATGCCGCCGCCCAGCCAATGCGGGCAATAGGTCAGGCCGCGCGCCACCGCCTGGCGCGCGACCGCCAGCGCGCCGGTGACGCCGCCCCATTTCAGCGCATCCGGCTGCACCACCCGATGGTTGCCCGCTTCGATCAGCGCCGCGAAGGCCGCGAAGCCCGCGACATTCTCGCCGCCCGCCAGCGGCGCCCGCGACAGCATCGCGAGTTCCGCCCAATCGGCGGCCGGGCTGTCGGCCGGGATCGGCTCCTCGATCCAGCCGACGCCGCGTTCGGCGATGCGCGGCACCGCGCGCCGCGCATCCGGCATGTCCCAGCCCTGGTTGGCATCGACCATCAGCCGCTCCCCGGCGCCGAGCGCCCCGGCCATGCGGTCGAGCACCGCCAGGTCCTGCTCCAGCCCGAAGGCGACCTTCACCTTGAAGGCCGTGAAGCCGGCGGCGCGGGCGCGCTGCATGGTCTCGACCGCGGTGTCGGGGTTGAGCCCGCTGGCATAGGCCGGGACGCTGCGGCGATCCGGGGCCGCACCCAGCAGGCGGCCGAGCGGCAGGCCGGCGCGGCGCGCCGCCATGTCCCAGAGTGCGAGGTCGAGCCCGGCCAGGCAGGCGGCGATCGGCCCCGGCTCCCCGCTCTGGATCGCCCAGCGCCGGGTGCGGGCGGCCAGCGCGTGCCAGGCCTCGGCCGCGTCGTGGAACGGCCCCGCCGCGAAGGCGGCCGGCGCCACCACCGTCTCCAGCAGGCGCAGCTTGTTGTCGGCGGAATAGGGCGGGAAGTTGCACCACACCTCGCCCCAGCCATGCGCGCCCTCCGCATCCTCGACCCGCAGCAGCAGGGCGGAGCGGCGCGGGATGGAACCGAAGGAGGTCTTCACCGCTTCGCGCACCTCGGCGCGGTACAGGAAGGCTTCGATGCGGGCGATGCGGATCACGGGGCGGCACTCCTGCGGTGCGGACGCCGCGCGGTCAGCGCGGCCAGAAGGTCGATCGCCAGCGCCAGCGTCACCGCGCCGGCGCCGAGCGCGAAGAGCAGCGCATAATCGCCGCCGCCGCGCGCGAAAAGCCAGGACAGGCCATAGGCGGCGCCGGCCTGGAACAGCGCGAAGATCGTCGTGGCCCGGCCCCAGGCGGCGCGGCGCGCCGCCTCGCCATGCACCAGCTCATGGATGCGGCCGAGCGCCAGCGGCACGATGCCCGGGGTGAAGCCGCCGGCCAGGATGCTGGAAAGGATCAGCGCCGCGGGCGATGCGGTCAGCGCCGGCAGCGCGATCGCCACGGCTTCCACCAGGAAGGCCAGCCGGATCGCCGGGGCGAAGCCGGCGCGATCCGCCAGGTGCCCGGTCAGCAGCGGCCCGGCCACGGCGCCGATCCCGTAGAACACCCAGTATTGTGCCCCGGCGGCGATGCCCTGGCCCAGGCCGCGCGCGACGAAATCCACCAGGAAGACCATGTGCGGCACCAGTGCCACGGCGTTCAGCCCATAGCCCAGCAGCAGCGCGCGCAGGATGGCGGGCGGCGCGCCCGGGCCCGGCGCGCGCGATGCGGCCGCCGCCGGCACGGCGCCCGCCCGCGGCCAGGCCGCCCAGCTGAGCGCGGTGAGCAGCGCCGAGAGCGCGCCGAGCCCGTACCAGGTCTCCCGCAGCCCTTCGCGCAGCAGCAGCGGCACCAGCGTGCCGGAGAGGGCGACGCCGAGGCCGACGCCCGCGAAGATCACGCCGCCGACCAGGCCGCGCCGCGCGGCCGCGGTGTGCGGCAGCACGACGGAGGCCGCCAGCACCATGATCACGCCGCCGGCCGCCCCCGCCAGGAAGCGCCAGGCGAAGAACCAGGCGAAGCTGATCGGCGCCGAACAGGCGAAGCAGGCGATCGTCGCCAGCAGCATGGTGGCGCGCAGCGCCGGCACCGCGCCGCTGCGCGCCGCCACCGGCCGCGCCGCCAGCGCGCCGGCGAGGTAGCCGGCCAGGTTGGCGGCGCCGAGATAGATGACGTCGGCCGGGCTGAACCAGGCCGCGCCGATCAGGGCCGGGATC
>DASYDR010000281.1:0-1621 GCA_036499545.1 Roseomonas sp.
TTCACCGTGGATGGCGGCCGGAGCCGATCGTCAGAGGACCTTGAGGCCGAGGCCGCTCAAAAGTTCGGCGGCCTGCCGCTTCGAGATGATCGCGCCCTTGAACCGCGCCGCATCGATGAGCCGCAGCGCGCCGAGATCGGCGCCGCGCAGATCGGTGCCTTCGAAGCGCGCATCGGTCAGGTTCGCGTCGCGCAGGTTGCAGCCGGTCAGCACCGCTTGGCGGAAATCCGCCTCGGCGAGGTCGGCGCCCTGGAAGTCGATGCCGTCCAGCGCCGCACGGCGGAAGGACAGCCCGTGCAGCTGCGCGCTGACCAGGATGCAGCGTTCGAAACTCGGCCCGAGCGTGCTGGCCGCGACGACCCGCAGGCCGGTCAGCTTGCAGTCGCGGAACAGCGTACCGGACAGCAGCGTCTGCAGACAGACGGCGTTGTTCAGATCGCAGCCGATGAAGCGGGCTTCCGCCAGGTTGCAGGATGAGAGCGTCGCCCGCGCGGCCCGGCAGCGCAGGAATTCGCAGTCCCGCAGATCGAGGCCGGCGAGATCCGCCGCCGTCAGATCCCAGCCCGCGAAGCGGAGCGGCGTTCCCTGCCGCCGCAACGCCATCTCGATGTCGCGGCGGTTCGCGGTCCCTTCCGGGGCGGGTGCTTCGGCCAGGGGGCTCGCCACACGGGCTCTCCGTCGTCAGAACGCCTTGCGGTAGATGATGTTGCCCGGCCGCTCCGCGACCTGGTCATAGAGGCGGCGCGCGGTCGCGTTGCTCTCATGCGTCTGCCAGTAGACGCGGGCCGCGCCGGCGGCCCGGGCGCGGTCATAGACCGCTTCGATCAGCGCACGGCCGACGCCTTGGCCCCGTGCGGCCTCACTGGCGAAGAGGTCCTGCAGATAGCAGTTCGGTCCGATCGCGATGGTGCTGCGATGGAACAGGTAGTGCACCAGGCCGATCAGCCGGCCTTCGCTCTCCGCCACCAGGGCGTGCATCGGTTCATAGGCGTCGAAGAAGCGCGACCAGGTCATCGCGGTGATGGCGGGGTCCAGCGCCTTGTCGCCGGTGCGGCCATAGAAGGTGTTGTAGCCCTCCCACAGCGGCAGCCACTGGTCATGATCCCCGCGCGCCGCGGGGCGGATGGTGACGGGCATCGCGGTCACCCCTGCGGCAGCTGTTCCTGCTCCACCGGCGGGCCGACCGGCGCCGTCGGCTCGGTGTCCATCAGCAGGGCGCGCAGGTTGCGACGGACCTGGAACTCGAACTCGACATTCATGTCCGCCATCGCCTGGCGCACCAGCGCATCGGCGTTGCGCGCACGTTCCCGGCTGTCCTCGGCGGGCTGGGTGGCGTTGCGGCGCACCTCGGCCTCCGCGAAGCCGCGCGGCTGGCCATCGGCGGAGGTCACCTCCAGCCGGCAGCGCAGCACGCAATCCAGCCGCTCGGTCGCGCTGCTGAACATGCCGCCGCCGCTACCGCCGCTGCGGGTCAGGGAGGCGATCTGGATGATAAAGCGCGCGGTGCCGTCGCGGCCGGCGGCCGAAAGCCGGTCCTGCCCCATGGTCGCCAGCGCTTCGGCCGGCACCACCGGCGCCGGCGGCGCCACGGTGACGGAAGCACCGGGCGCCGGCGGCGGGA
>DASYDR010000282.1:0-4910 GCA_036499545.1 Roseomonas sp.
ACGCGCTGCCCCTGCGCCGCCAGCGCCACCGCGGCCGAAAGCCCGGCCAGGCCGGCGCCGATGATATGGACCGTCATCCGAACAGGCCGCGGCGCGCCAGGATCCACAGCAGGCGCGGCTTGCCGATGCGCGCGCGGCGGCGCGGCGGCGCCCAGCCGGCCGCCAGCATGTCCCGCAGCAAGGTGCGATAGACATCGCCCATGATCCGCGGCGCCAGCAGCCGCCCCTTCGGCCGGGCGCGCAGCACGCGGTCGGCCGCGGTGAAATGCGCCAGCGCCTGGTCGGCCAATGGCCGGCACGCGGCATCGACGCGCGGGTCGGCGACGGCCGCGGCCGGGATATCGGTGGCGATGCCCGCCGCCGTCAGCAGCTCCCGCGGCAAATACAGCCGGTCGATGCCGGCATCCTCGTCGAGGTCGCGCAGGATGTTGGTGAGTTGCAGCGCGCGGCCCAGGTGATGCGCCAGTTCCAGCCCGGGCGCGGTGTCCATGCCGAAGATGCGGGTGGACAGGCGGCCGACCGCGCTGGCCACCCGGTCGCAATAGAGGTCGAGCGTCGCCAGATCGGGGGCGCGGATATCGGCCGCGACATCCATCGCCATGCCGTCGATCACCGCCAGGAAATCGGCCTGCCGCAGGCCGAAATCGCGCACCGGTGCGGCCAGGAACGCCGCCCGCCCGGCCGGCTGCCCGGCATAGAGCGCCGCGAGATCGGCGCGCCATGCGTCGAGCTCGATCGCCCGCACCGGGCGCGGCCGGGTTCCGTCATCGGCGATGTCGTCGACCAGGCGGCAGAAGGCGTAGATCGCGAACATCGCCGCGCGTTCCGCCGGCGGCATCAGCCGCATGGCGGCGTAGAAGGAACTGCCGGCGACCTGCGCCTGCAGCGCGGGGTCGATGGTGCTGGCCTCGCTCATCCGCGCGCCCCCAGCGGCGACGCACCGAAGCGCCGGCGCACCCGCCCCGCCAGGACGCCGAGAGCGGCCATGACCGCGAGGCCCAGCGCTTCCGGCTTGGCGTGATGCACGCGCTCGCTCAGCGGGTCGCGGCGTTGCAGCCGGCCGCAGAGGCTGTCCGCCAGGCCCTGGATCACCCCCACCTCCAATGCCAGCCGCCGGTCCGTGATTCCGCCCGCGAAGCCGCGCGACTGGTCCAGCAGGGCCCCGGTGCGCAGCGCCAGCGCCGTGATCACCTGCCGCAGCGCGGGCGCGGCGCGCGGCGCGCGCAGCGCCTCCACCCCGATGCCCTGCGCCGCCAGCGCATCGAGCGGGATATAGACCCGGTCGAGTTCGCGAAAATCCTTCGCGCAATCCTGCAGGTGGTTGATCACCTGCAGCGCGGCGCAGAGCGCGTCATTCGCCGGCCAGAGCGTGCGCGCCTCGCCATGCAGATCCAGCATGAAGCGGCCGACCGGCGCGGCGGAATAGCGGCAATACTCAATCAGCTCCGCCCAATCGGCGTAGCGGGTCTTCGTGCAGTCCCGCCGGAAGGCTTCCAGCAGGTCGAGCGCGTGCTGGTCGGTCAGCCCGCGCGCGCGCAGCACCGCATGCAGCGCATCGCCTTCGGGACTGCCGCCGGCACCGCGCAGCCCGGCTTCCAGCACGTCCAGCCGGCGCAGCTTGTCCTCGGGCGCCGTCGTCGCATGATCCGCCACGTCATCGGCGGCGCGGGCGAAGCGGTAGAAAGCCAGGACCGCCGGCCGCAGCTCCGGCCGCACCAGGCGCGAGGCGACCGGGAAATTCTCGTCGGTATGACCCTTGCCGGAATCGAGATCCGTCACGCTTCACCTGCCATGGCCTGGCTGCGGCCTTTCCACATGCCGCCCTTGCCGCGCCAGACCTGCAGCGCCGATTGCAGCGTGAACAGCGTATAGGCCGCGCCGATGACCGGCAGGGCCAGGCCCCAGAGCGGCGAGACCCGGTAGAAGCGCAGCATCGGCTGGAAGGACAGCGCCATCAGCAGCCAGGCCAGGGCACCGCAGAGCTGCGCCCAGCCGCCGCCGAACACCGCCAGCAGCGGCGCGGTCCAATAGGTCAGCACCATGCCGAGCACCGTGCCCGCCAGCAGCAGCGGCGAATATCGCAGCTGCGCATAGGCGGAGCGCGACACCATGCCGCCGATCTCCGCGATGCCGCCATAGGGCCTGAGGCTGGCGGCGCGCCGCGTCAGGCTCAGCCGGATCGGGCCGACCTGCTTCATGCGGCGGCCGAGCGCGCAGTCATCGATGATCTCGGCCCGGATCGCGGCGATGCCGCCCGCCTGTTCCAGCGCCGTGCGCCGCACCAGCATGCAGCCGCCGGCGGCCGCGGCGTCCCGCCGGTCGGGCCGCGCCACCCAGGCGAAGGGGTAGAGCATCTGGAAGAAGAAGACGAAGGCCGGGATCAGGAAGCGTTCCGCCCAGCCGGCGCAGGACAGCTGCGCCATCAGCGAGACCATGCTGTGGCCGCCGGCTTCCGCCCGCGCCACCAGCGCTCGCAGATTATCCGGCGCATGGCCGATATCGGCGTCGGTCAGCAGCAAATAGTCGGGCGTCCCCGCCGCCTTCACCCCCTGCGCCTGCGCCCAGAGCTTGCCGGTCCAGCCCGCGGGCAAGGGCGCCCCGGCCAGGACGGCCAGGCGATCGCCGCCGCCGAGCGCGCGTGCCGCGGCCGCGGTGCCGTCGCTGCTGCCGTCATCGACCAGCACCACGCGCCAGTCGCCGGGGTAGTCCTGCGCCAGCAGGCTGCCGATCGAACGCGCGATGACGTCGGCTTCGTCCCGCGCCGGCACCACCGCGACCACCGAGGGCCAGCGCGAAGGCGCGGCGGGCGGCGCCACATCATCCCGCTCGCGCGCCAGCCAGAAGCCGCCGCGCGCCGCCAGCAGCCAGACCCAGATCGCCAGCGCCAGCAGCCCCAGGATCAGGCTCATGCCAGGTAGCCCGCGGCGCGGAACCAGGCCAGCGCATCGGCCACGCCTTCGGCGCAGGGACGGGCGCGGTAGCCGAGTTCGCGTTCCGCCTTGGCCGAGGTGAAGAACATCGTGTAGCGGGACATGTTCAGCGCATCCACGGTCAGCAGCGGTTCGCGGCCGGTGCGCCGCGCCACCGCTTCGGCCGCCATCGCCAGCGGATAGAGCGGCCCGCGCGGCAGGCGGATGCGGGGTGCGCGCCGGCCGGTCTGCCGCGCGATCTCCGCCAGCAATTCCCGCAGCGACAGGTTCTGGCCACCCAGGATGTAGCGTTCGCCGACCACGCCCCGCTCATAGGCCAGCAGATGGCCTTCGGCGATATCGTCGACATGGGCGAAGTTCAGCCCGGTATCCACGAAGGCAGGGATCTTGCCGCGCGCCGCGTCCAGGATCATCCGCCCGGTCGGCGTCGGCCGGATGTCGCGCGCGCCGACCGGCGTCGAAGGGTTCACGATCACCGCCGGCAGCCCGTCCTGGCGGACCATCTGCTCCACTAGGCGCTCCGCCATGGTCTTGCTGCGCTTATAGGCACCGATCGCCTGGTCCGGATCCAGCGGCGCGGTTTCATCGACCGGCGCGGTAGCGCCCGCGACCTTCAGCGCCGCGACGCTGCTGGTGTAGACGATGCGCTGCACGCCGGCCGCCAGCGCCGCCTGCATCAGCGCCCGCGTTCCCTCCACATTGGCGCGCAGGATCTGGTCCGGATCGGGCGCCCAGAGCCGGTAATCCGCCGCGACATGGAACAGCCCGCGCATGCCGTCCAGCGCCGGCCGCAGCGAAGCCGGGTCGGTCAGGTCGCCGGTGACGATCTCGCAGTCGAGCCCATCCAGGTTGCCGCGCTGGCTGGTCGGCCGCACCAGCGCCCGCAGCCGCACCCCGCGCGCGAGCAGCGCCCGCGCGACGGCGGAGCCGAGGAAGCCCGAAGCCCCGGTGACCAGCACCGGATCGCCGGCGGCAAGCGCGACGCCTGTCATCGGTGCTGGGCGGTCGCCGCGCCGGCGGGCGGCCGCTTCGACGGATGGCCATGCACTGCGTGAATACTCCTTGCCCGGCCGGACCCGGCCAAACCGCAGGCCCCGGCGGCCTGGCCGGCCGGACCCTAATGGAGCGCAGGGACGCCGACAATTCGGCCGGCCCGTCGGCACGCCGCCGCATCGGTCCGCCGGCCGAAGGATGCCAGCCGGGCTATTCCGGCTGGATGCCGGCGGCCTGGATGACGCGCTGCCAGCGCGCCGTCTCGGCCTGCAGGAAGGCACCATAGGCGTCCGGCCCGCTGTCCAGGATCTGGGCGCCCTGGTCCTGCAGCCGCTGGCGCAACGTGGCGTCGGCCAGCGCGGCGGTGGCGGCCGCGCGCAGCCGGGCAATGGCAGGCGCCGGCACACCGGCCGGGACGTGCAACCCGACCCAGCCGGCCATCTCGGCATCCGGCAGCCCGGCCTCCGCCACCGTCGGCACCGCCGGCAAGAGGGGCGAGCGCGCGGCGGCGGTCACCGCCAGGGCGCGCAGGCGCCCATCCAGGACATGGCCGATCACCGCCGGCAGCGACCTGCACCTCCCCGGTCAGCAGCGCGGTCACCGCCGGCCCGGCGCCGCGATAGGGGATGTGGGTCCAGGCGATGCCGGCGGCCAGGCGCAGCACTTCCCCGGCGAGGTGCAGCGGCGAGCCGATGCCGCCGGAGCCGAAATCGATCGTGCCGGGGCGCGCCTTCGCCGCCGCGACGAAGGCCGCGAGCGTCGCGGCCGGGGCATCGGCGCGCACCACCACCACATGCGGCAGGGCGACGAAGCCGGTCACCGGCGCCAGGTCGGCCAGCGGGTCGAAGGGCAGGTTGCGATACAGGCCGCGGGCGGTGGCCAGCGCGCCGTCGCTGACCAGCGCGGTATGGCCATCCGGCGCCGCCTTGGCCGCGGCATCGCCGCCGATGGTGCCGCCGGCGCCGGCCCGGTTGTCGATCACCACCG
>DASYDR010000283.1:0-3743 GCA_036499545.1 Roseomonas sp.
CGGCCATCGTCCCCAAGACCCCCCCGAAGACGCGGCCTTTCCGGCCGTTCGATCAGCACTCATCCAGCAGCAGCAGCCATATGACCGTCCAGGAACTCAAGCTCCACGAACTCAAGGCCAAATCACCCACCGACCTGCTCGCCTTCGCCGAGGAACTCGAAGTCGAAAACGCCAGCGCGATGCGCAAGCAGGACATGATGTTCGCGATCCTCAAGCAGCTCGCGGACAATGAACAGGCGATCCACGGCGACGGCACGCTGGAGATCCTGCCCGACGGCTTCGGCTTCCTGCGCAGCCCGCAGGCCAACTTCCTGCCCGGCCCCGACGACATCTATGTCTCCCCCGCCCAGGTGCGCCGCTTCGGCCTGCGCACCGGCGATACGGTGGAAGGCCAGATCCGGGCGCCGAAGGACGGGGAGCGCTACTTCGCGCTGCTGAAGGTCAACACCATCAATTTCGAGCCGCCCGAGAACCTGCGGCACCGCATCAACTTCGACAATCTGACGCCGCTCTACCCCACGCGCCGGCTGAAGATGGAAAACCCGGAGCTGGAGAAGGACGCCACCGCCAAGGGCGGCCCGGCCAAGGACTACACCCACCGCGTCATCGACCTGGTGGCGCCGATCGGCATGGGCCAGCGCGCGCTGGTCGTGGCGCCGCCGCGCACCGGCAAGACGGTGATGCTGCAGAACATCGCCAAGTCGATCACCGCCAACCACCCCGACGTCTTCCTGATCGTGCTGCTGATCGACGAACGGCCGGAGGAAGTGACCGACATGGCCCGCACCGTGCGCGGCGAAGTCGTGGCGTCGACCTTCGACGAGCCGGCGACGCGGCACGTGCAGGTGACGGAGATGGTGCTGGAAAAGGCCAAGCGCCTAGTCGAGCACAAGCGGGACGTGGTGATCCTGCTGGATTCCATCACCCGCCTGGGCCGCGCCTACAACAGCGTCGTGCCGTCCTCCGGCAAGGTGCTGACCGGCGGTGTCGACGCCAATGCGCTGCAGCGCCCGAAGCGCTTCTTCGGCGCCGCGCGCAACATCGAGGAAGGCGGGTCGCTGACCATCATCGCGACCGCCCTGATCGACACCGGCAGCCGCATGGACGAAGTGATCTTCGAAGAGTTCAAGGGCACCGGCAACAGCGAGCTGATCCTGGACCGCAAGCTGTCCGACAAGCGCGTCTTCCCGGCCATCGACATCACCAAGTCCGGCACCCGCAAGGAGGAGCTGCTGGTGGAGCGTGGGTCGCTGTCGAAGATGTGGGTCCTGCGCCGCATCCTGAACCCGATGGGCACCCAGGACGCGATGGAATTCCTGCTCGACAAGCTGAAGTACAGCAAGACCAACCAGGACTTCTTTGATGCGATGAACACCTGACGGTGTTCCCGCATCCCCAGATTCGGGCACGCCTCCGGCGTGACGTGATGAACACCTGACGGTGTTCCCGGCCGGGCGCTTCGCGGCGCCCGGCATGCGGCCTATCGGGCCGCGGTTTTCGCTGCCACATATGGCCCTGCGCGGCTGCCCCTGTCTCCGTGGAGCAGATCGGCGCCAAGGACCAGCATGACCGACACCGACCCGGATTTCGCCCGCGCCCAGGCCTTCGCCGCCCGCGCGCATGACGGCCAGACGCGCAAGGGCGCCGCGGCCGAGCCCTACGTGAACCACGTCATCGAAGTGGCCGAGATTCTCGCGGCGCATGGCGCCCCGCGCGAGGCGATCCTGGCCGCCTATCTGCACGACACGGTCGAAGACACCACGGTGACGCCGGCCGACCTCGCCGCCGAATTCGGCGGCGGCATCGCCGGCATTGTCGCCGAGGCCACCGACGACAAGTCGCTGCCCAAGGAGATCCGCAAGGCACTGCAGATCAGCCACGCCCTGGAATGCTCGGTGCCGGCCAAGCAGCTCAAGCTCGCGGACAAGATCAGCAATCTGCGCGCCATCGCCACCAGCCCGCCGGCCGCCTGGAATCACGCGCGGCGGGTCGAATATGTGGGTTGGGCCGGCCGCGTCGCGGCCGGGCTGAAGGGCTGCAATCCGGCACTCGACGCGCTGTTCGACGAGACTTATCGCGCCGCCTTGACGCGGCTCGCGGCCGAAGCCTGATCGGCCACCGCGGCTGCTGACCGCCGCCGGCAAACAGCGGTCGATATTGCCCGAAGGCGGCCCCCCGGCTCAGCCGGACCGCGCCCCGCTCTCGGCCTGGGTCGCGGCCGCCGGCGCCGGCTCCGTGGGTTCCTTCCGCGCCGGCGCGCTGGCGGCAAGCCAGGTGAAGGCCAGCGCGGCCCAGAGCGTGCCCGCGGCGAACCTGGTCGGTTCCATCACCTCAGCCCCGCCGCTGCAGCTGTTCGGCCAGCGGCCGCAACGCCGCGTCAGCGGCGGCGAGATCATGCGCCGCGAGCGCGTCCCGCGCCTGTTTGAGCGCCGCGGCGGCCCGGCCGGGGCCCGCCGGATGACCGGCCCCGGCCTGGGCAGCGCGAAGGTGCTGCAGGATCGCCTCAGCCTGTTCCAGCTCCTGGTTCGCCACATCGGCATGACGTCCGGCGATCGCGGTTCGGGCCGCGTCGATATGGCCGCGGAATTCGCCGCGCCGGATCCGCTGGCCAGCAGCCGGCGGCGACGCAGCCGCCCCGGGAGCCTGTGCGGCCGCGGGCAAGGCCGCGAGGATCCAGCCGGCGGCAAGCAGCATCAGGGGACGGCGGGTGGCGATCGGCTGCATGGCGCATGGCCTCCTGGCGACGATGCGCGATCAGACCGCGGCGCTGTCACGCCGGAATGTCGCCCAGGCAACGGAATGCAACGCATGACGCCTGTCCGGCGGCGGCGCAGGATGCCGCTTTTCACCACCACGGAGCGACACCGGCATCATGGCGTCTGACAGCTTCCCCTTCCCCGGGATCGGGGCCCTGGAGCGTGCCGCGCTGACCGCCGTCCCTGCCCCACGCGTCGCCTTCGACGGCCCTTTCGTCCTGCGTGCCTTTCGCGGCGGCACCAGCCGGGCGAATGCCGTCAGCGCGCTCGACCCGCGCCCCGATCCGGACATGCCGGCCCGGGTCGCGCGGATCGAGGCCCTGCATGGCGCCCTTGGCCTGCCGCTGCGCTTCCGTTCGACACCGCTCGACCCCGAGGGCCTCGCTGCCTTCCTGCGCGCCCGCGGCTATACCGAAAAGGATGAGACGGTGGTCCTGGCGGGCCTGCTGGCACCGATCGCCCGGCCCGATCCCGCCGTGGCGGTACTTGAGGCGCCCTCCCCCGACTGGATGGCCGTGATCGGCACCGCCGAATACCAGACCGAGGCACGCCGCGCCGAGAAGCTGGACAGCGCGCCGTTGCTGCTCGCCACGGGCGGCTGGTTGCTGCTGCGGGAAGACGATGCCGATGCCGCCTGTGCCGCGGTCGTCGTCGATGGCGGCCTGGCCGGCGCCTTCGACCTTGCGGTACAGCCGGCGTTCCGCCGCCGCGGCCTCGCCCGCCGGATTCTCCAGGCCGGCGCCGCCTGGGCCGGGGCGCAGGGCGCGCACTGGCTTTACGCGCAGGTGGCGGCAGGCAATGCCGCGTCACTGGCAACCTTCGCGGGGCTCGGCTTCCAGGAGACCTACCGCTACCGCTACTTCCTGCCGGCCAGGTGAAGCGCCATCGCCGACGCGCTCCCCCCCGAGCCGAGCCCTGCTACGGCAGCAGGACGGTGCTGCCGGTGGTCTTGCGCGCTTCCAGCGTGCGATGCGCCTCGGCGGCATC
>DASYDR010000284.1:0-3960 GCA_036499545.1 Roseomonas sp.
GGCATGCTGCTCGGCGGCGCCGGCCGCCTTGTCATTCCCCGAACCCAACTGGCTGCCTGCCTCGCGCATGGCGGTGTCGGCTTCACTCAGGCTGGGCGGCACTTCGCCGGTCAGGTCGCCGAATTGCTGCATCAGTTCGCCCAGGGCCCGGCGCAGGGCACGCTGGCGCCGGGCATCGGCGGCGGCATCGGGCGCCGCCGCCTGGGGCTGGCCCTGGGCCTGCCCCTGCGACGGCGCCTGCGGCGGGGGTTCGGGCCGCCGGAAGGGCGGGAAGGGCTGCGGCAGCCGGCGATCGGTCGCGCGGCGGCGATCGGTCTCGTCGGCGCGCTGCTGGCCATGGTCGAGCATCTCCGCCTGGCGGCGCACCATGTCCTGCACGGCGCCCATCTGCTGGCGGCCGCGCTGCTGGCGCTCCTGCCGCTGGCGTTGCTCGGGGTTGGCGACGCGGCCTTCCTCCAGCGCGCGCAGCATCTCCTCCAGCTCCGCCAGCTCGCGCTGGGCGTCCTCGGTACGGCCTTCGCGCGCCGCGTCCCGCATGCGCTCGGTGCGGCGGTCGAGCTCGCGGCGGTCCATCAGCCGGTTGCCGGGGTCGAAGGGCATCGATTCCGCGTTCTGCTGCTGCAGCCGCTCCGCCAGCGCTTCCAGGTGCCGGCGCACCGCCTCCCGCAATGCCTGGATCCGGCGATCCAGCTCGGCGCGCTGCTCGGGCGTCGGGTCCTCGCTGCGCTGCGCCTCGTCCAGCGCCTGCCGCAGCGCTTCCCGGGCGGCGGCCAGCGCCCGGGCGGTGCGGTCGGCGCGGCCTTCCTCCAGCGCGATCGCGACTTCCCAGAGGATCGCCTGCACCTCGTCGATGGCGGCCGGGCGCTGGTCGCGCTGCAACCGGTGGCGCGCGGCACGGAGCGCGAGGAAGGTGCCGGCGTCATTCTCGAAGGCGTCCGGCGCGGCGGTGATGCGGTCGAGCGCGCGCCAGGCCGGCTCCCGCGCCGCCGGATCGACCGACAGCGCCTTGCGCAGCGCGATCAGCGCCTGCGCGACCGGGTGGTTGAAGCTGCGTTCCGGCAGCGTCAGGGTGACGCTCTCCGACTGGCCCTCCTGGCCGGCGCCGTCGCGTGCGGTCAGCCGGACCGTGACGTCGAGGCCGGCCCAGGGATGCGCGGAAAGGTCGGGCTGCGCGGCCCCCTGGGCCTGGCGCGGATTGGCGCCGGGCAAGGGAATATCGAGCCGGTGCGGCTCGGCGGCCGGGCGGGCGGCCAGGTGGAATTCGGCCGCGAGCCCGGCCACGCCCCAATCATCCTCGGCCCGCCAGGGCAGCCGGGTCGCGAGGCCGCGCTGGGCCCGCGCCGGCGGCTCGGTGAAGCTCACGCGCGGCGGGGCATCCGCCTGCACGGTGATGGTCCAGGCCGCGATCGGCTGCCCATCGCGGGTCAGCCGCAGGCGCCCGCCATGCTGCAGCACCGCTTCCCCGGCGAAGCTGGTGCGATCCAGCGACCGCATCGGCAGCGCTTCGGCATCGAGCGCGAGGCTGGGCGCATCGCCGGTGCCGCCGGAGAGCGAGACCTGCAGCCGGCTGCCATGCGGCAGGGTCACCGCGCCGCCCTCGGGCGACAGGAAGATCGGCGCGGCAGCCGTATAGGTGGGCGGCGTCGCCCAGGCCTCGATGCGCATCGAGGGCGGCAGCGCGGCGGCGGCGAAGCCGGGCTCGAAGGCCCGGCGCAGGCGCTCCCCGGTGCTGTCGCCGGCCATCACCAGCCCGGCGAGCACCGCGAGGCCGAGACCGGCGCGCAGCGCCCGCGGATCGCGTGCCGCCAGGCCTGGGCGTGGCGCCGCGATGCGGGTGGCGGTGAGCTGCGCGGCGGCGCGGCGGCGATGCGCCTCCCACAGCGCCAGCGCAGCCGGATCGTGGCCGGCGGGACGGTCGGACAGGGTGGAGAGCGGACGATGGCGCAGGCCGCTGTCGCGCTCGATGCGCCGGTCGGCCGCCGCCGAATCGGGCAGGCTGAAGCGATGGAACCCGCGCCAGAGCGCGTAGCCGAGGGCGGCCGCGAAAGCCGCCAGCAACGCCAGGTGCAGGGCCGGCGGCAGCAGCGGCGGGATGCCGGCGAGCGCCGCCAGCAGGAAGCCGCCAAGCACCGCGAGCGGCGGCCAGAGCGCCGGCCAGACCCGCTCCCACAGCAGCACGCCGCGCGCGAGGAGGCGCAGGCGCGGCAGCCGGCCGGGAAGCGGGGCAGGGCTCATTCGCGCAGCCACTCCGGCACGCGCTGCCCGTGCAGCAGCGCATCGAAGGATTGCCGTTCGCGCACCACCGCGAAGCGGCTGCCATCCACCAGCACCTCGGGCGCCAGCGGACGCGCGTTGTAGGTGCTGCTCATGGTCGCGCCATAGGCGCCGGCATCCAGGAAGGTGATCAGCGACCCGGCCGGCAGCGGCGGCAATGCGCGGCCGCGCGCGAAGGTATCGCCGGTCTCGCAGACCGGCCCGACCACGTCGGCCGGCGCGATCGGCGCCACCAGCGCGTCCGGCGCCACCGGCACGATGCCGTGCCACGCATCGTACATGGCCGGGCGCGCCAGGTCGTTCATGGCGGCATCCGCGACCACGAAGCGGCGCTGCGCCCCGATCTTCTCGATGACGACGGAGGCCAGCAGCAGCCCCGCCGGGCCGGCGATCCAGCGCCCGGGCTCCAGCATCACCGGCAGGCCGAGGCCGCCGAGCGTCGCCTTGATGGCGCCGGCGAGCGCTTCGGGCATCGGCGCCGGCTCATCGCGATAGGGGATGCCGAGGCCGCCGCCGCAATCGACGCGCAGGATCGGCAGGCCTTCGGCGCGGATCGCCTGCACCATCTCGGCCAGCCGCGCATAGGCGGCGCGATAGGCGCTGACGCCGGCGGTGATCTGACTGCCGATATGGGTCGCGATGCCGACCGGCGCGATGCCCGGCAGCGCGGCCATCCGGCGATAGAGCGCCAGCGCATCGTCGATCGCGACGCCGAACTTGTTCTCCGCGCGGCCGGTCGTGATCTTCGCGTGGGTCTTGGCGTCCACATCCGGGTTCACGCGCAGCGCCACCCGGGCGGTGCGGCCGAGCGCGGTCGCGATCGCGGAGATCATCGCGATCTCCTCGGCGCTCTCGGCGTTGATCTGGAAGATGTCCTCGGCGAGCGCCAGGCGGATCTCGCGCTCGCTCTTGCCGACGCCGGAGAAGACGATGCGGCCGGCCGGAATGCCGGCGGCACGGGCGATGCGCAGTTCGCCTTCGCTCACCACATCGGCGCCGAGGCCTTCCTGCCGCAGCAGCGACAGCACGGCCAGGTTGTCATTCGCCTTCATCGCATAGTGGACGGAGGCGTCGAGGCCGGCGGCGGCCAGCGCGCCGGTCAGCGCCCGGGCGCGGCGGCGCAGGCTGCCGGCGGAATAGACCCAGGCGGGGGTGCCGACCTCGGCCGCGATGCGGGCCAGCGGCACCTCCTCCACCATCAGCCCGTCGCGGGCATGGGCGGACAGATGCGGGCGGCCGGCGATCAGCTCGGCAAAAGCGGGGTCGGCGTCGCCGGGGGCGGCGAAGGGGAGGGGGGCGGCCATCGGGGGATAATCGGGGCGACCGCCGCGCCGCACAAGGATCACCTGCGCGATCGGGGTGGAAGGCCGCCGGGAGTTGCCCCGACGGCCTTGCCGTCAGCGGGCTTCGATGCCGGACCGCGTGGCGATGATCTGGCTGGTGGCGCAGATGTTGATGCGCATCAGCTCGGCATGCTGGCCATTGGCCCAGACGATCTTGAAATCATGCGGGCCGGGGCGGCTGGTGTCGAAGGCGACCTGGCGCCCGGCGGGCAGGACGTTCTGGCCGAGCTGGTCGCGACCCCAGTTCGGGTTGCTCGAGGGGCCGAAATAGAACTCGTTCACCTGCACGCCCGATTGGTTCACCAGCGTGAAGCGGGTGTCGCACTGGGCCATGGCCGGCGCG
>DASYDR010000285.1:0-1785 GCA_036499545.1 Roseomonas sp.
GGGTCAGCAGATTGATGGCGGCCTGGTTGATGCGGGGCGCCAGCACCTGCTGGGCGCAGCCCTGCAGCAGCGCGACCCGGCCACGCCTCGCGCCTTGCGCCGGAAAAACACTGCCGGCCGCCGGTCCCCTCGCCGGCAGGCTGCCGGGCGCCAGCGCCAGCATCGCCTTCAGCCGCCGCCACAGCGTCGGCGATGCCGGGGTGGCCTTGGAGTCCGGCAGCAAGGCGGTGAAGGGCCGGGCCAGCCGCGCCAGGATCATACCCAGCCGGAACAGCCCCGGCCGCGGCAGCACCAGCGCGAGCATCGCCCGCAGGGCGCGTTCAGGCAGCGGGCGCTTATAATCCCTCTCGATCCTGACCCGCGCCTGATCGACCAGATGCATGTAGTTGACGCCCGACGGGCAGGTGGTCATGCAGGCCAGGCAGGAAAGACAGCGGTCGATGTGCTTGACCACTTCCTGGGTCGGCGGCTTGTCCTTCTCCAGCATCTCCTTGATCAGGTAGATGCGGCCGCGCGGACTGTCGAGTTCGTCGCCGAGCAGCACATAGGTCGGACAGGTCGCGGTACAGAATCCGCAATGCACGCAGGCGCGCAGGATCTTGTCGGCTTCCGCGATATCGGGGTCGGCGAGTTGCGCGAGGCTGAATTCGGTCTTCATGTCAGGGATCCCCTCACCAGCCGACCGCGGTTGAGGATGGCTTTCGGATCGAAGCTCTGGCGGACGCGTTCGCCGAGCGCGGCAACGCCGTCCGGCAGCGGATGAAACACATCGGCGTTGCGGCGGACGTCGTCGGATGCGCGCAGCAGCGTGGCGTGACCGCCCACAGCGTTGACGCGCTCGCGCACCAAGGCGGCCTGGGCATCGGGCTTGGGTGGCAGCGCCGCCCAGATCAGGCCGCCGCCCCAATCATAGATCACGTCGCCGCCGCTATCACGCGCAAGCCGCTCGCCGAGCGCGCCACCGGACGCCGGCGGACAGACGATGCGCCACACCGGCCAGGCGCCAAGCGTGCCGCCGGCCGCGAACGGTTGCACGTCGCGCACGGCCACCCAGATCGCGGCCGAAGCAGCGTCTTCGACAATTTCCGCCGTGCCAAACGGCGCGAGAAGTTTGACCAGCGTGGCCGCGCGATGGGCGACCGACGCCGCGATCCCCTCCAGCCGAACCAGCGTGACCGCCTGCCCCACCGAACCCAGGCCGCCAAAGCCACCCGCGGAGGCCCGCAGCGCCGAGTTCGGCAGATGCGCCGCCCCCGACACGTCGAACGGCGAGCCCAAGGCCGCCGTCATCGCGCGGTTAGCGGTGACGTCGTCGAGCCCGCGCAGCACCAGCGTGCGCTCGCTCTCCGGCCGCGGCATCACCTTCAAGGTCACCTCGGTCATGACAGCCAGCGTGCCCCAGGAGCCCGCCAGCAGCTTGCAGAGATCGTAACCGGTGACGTTCTTCACGACCTTGCCGCCGGCCACGAAACTGTCGCCGAAACCCGACACGGCATGCGCGCCCAGCAAATGATCCCGCGCGCCGCCGGCCTTGATGCGGCGCGGGCCTGCGAGGCCGGCGCCGATCATGCCGCCGATGGTTCCCAGATCCGGCGTGCCCAGCAGCGGCGCGGTGTTCATGGGCTCGAACGCGAATTGCTGGTTCTTGGAGTCGATCAGCGACAGCACGTCGGCCAATGGCGCGCCGGCCTGCACCGTGATGATCAATTCGTTCGGCTCATACGCCGTCACCGCGTTCAGATCAGACAGGTCGAGCAGCGCGTTGGTCGCCATCGGCTGACCGAC
>DASYDR010000286.1:0-27264 GCA_036499545.1 Roseomonas sp.
GGCCAGCGTCCCGTCGTCATGCAGCAGGTCGATGCGGTGGTCGCGTACCGCCGCCGTGTAGTCGGCGACCATTGGCAAGGGCTCCCGCCCGATCACCGGCACCCATCTGGCATAGGCGGCGCGGGTCAGCGCGGTGATGGCCGCGACATCCGCGAGGGTGGCGCGCCGCAACGCCATCACCGCAGCCGGAGCGCGATGCTCTCGGCATGCGCGGTCAGGCCCTCGGCTTTCGCCAGCGCCACGGCGGCGGGGCCGACCTTGCCGAGTGCCGTGCGATCGGCTTCCACCCAGGTGGTGCGCTTCAGGAAATCGAAGACCGACAGGCCGGAGGCGAAGCGGGCGGTGCGGCCGGTCGGCAGCACATGGTTCGGGCCGGCGACGTAGTCGCCCACCGCTTCCGGGCAGAAGCGGCCGAGGAAGGCGGCGCCGGCATGGCGGATGGTGGCGAAGATCGCGCGCGGATCCGCGGTCATGATCTGCAGATGCTCGGGCGCCAGCAGATTGGTCAGCGCCGCGGCTTCCGCCATGTCGCGCACCAGGATGGCGGCGCCGTGCCGCCGCCAGCTCTCGCCGGCGATCGCGGCGCGCGGCAGGGTCTTCAGCGCGGCCGCGACCGCGGCGGCGACGGCATCGGCGAAGCCGGCATCGTCGGTGATCAGGATCGACTGCGCGCTTTCGTCATGCTCGGCCTGGGCCAGCAGGTCCATGGCGACATGCGCCGGATCGTTGGCGGCATCGGCGATGACCACCACCTCCGACGGGCCGGCGATGGAATCGATGCCGACGCGGCCGAACACCTGGCGCTTGGCTTCGGCGACAAAGGCATTGCCGGGGCCGGCGATGCGATCGACCGGGGCGATGCCGTTCGTGCCCCAGGCCAGCGCCGCGATCGCCTGGGCTCCGCCGACGCGCCAGACCTCGCTGACGCCGGCGCGTCGCGCGGCGGCCAGCACCAGCGGGTTCAGTTCGCCATCCGGGGCCGGCACGCAGATCGCGACGCGCCGCACCCCGGCGACGCGGGCCGGGATGGCGTTCATCAGCACGGAGGAGGGGTAGCTCGCCTTGCCGCCGGGCACATAGAGCCCGACCGCGTCGAGCGCGCCCCAGCGCATGCCGAGTGCCAGGCCGGCGGCGTCTTTCAGGGCGATGTCGCGCGGCATCTGCGCGGCATGGAAGGCCTCGATGCGGGCGGCCGCGAGGTCGAGCGCCTGCATCAGGTCGGGCGCCACCGCGGCGGTGGCGGCATCGATCTCGGCCTCGGTCACCCGCAGCGCGGCGGCATCGCGGGGCGACCAGCGGTCGAAGCGGGTGGTGAGGTCGACCAGGGCGTCATCGCCGCGGGCACGGACATCGGCGATGATGCCGGCGACGGCGGCATCGACGCGCGCCGTCGTCTCCCGCGCTTCATCCAGCAGCGCGGCGAAGGCGGCGTCGAAATCGGACGCCGTGGTATCGAGGCGCTTCACAGCCCGGTGGTCTCGGCGAGTGCGGCGCGGAAGCGCGCGATCCAGGCGCCGATCGCTTCCGGCCGCGTCTTCAGCGCGGTGCGGTTGACGATGAGGCGGGAGGTGACGGGCGCGATCACCTCGGTCTCCACCAGCCCGTTCGCCTTCAGGGTGGAGCCGGTCTGCACCAGGTCGACGATCAGCTTCGCGAGGCCGAGCGAGGGGGCGAGTTCCATCGCGCCGTTCAGGTGCACGATTTCGGCCTGGATGCCGCGCCGGGCGAAATGGCGCTGGGCGATGTTGGGATACTTGGTCGCGACGGTGATGCGCGACCAGCGCGCGGCATCCTCGTCCGGCTCGCGCGGGGTCGGCTCGGCGATCGAGACGCGGCAGCGGCCGATGCCGAGGTCGAGCGGCGCGTAGATCTCCGCGTAGTCGAATTCCATCAGCACGTCGGCGCCGCAGATGCCGATCTGCGCCGCGCCATGCGCGACGAAGGTCGCGACGTCGAAGGGCCGGACGCGCACGACGTCGAGCGCCGGGTCATCGGTCGGGAAGCGCAGGCGCCGGCTGTCCTCGTCGAGGTAGTCGGCGGCCGGCACGATGCCGGCGCGGTCCAGCACCGGGCCCAGCTCGGACAGGATGCGGCCCTTGGGCAGCGCCAGGATCACCGGCGCCAGGTCGGCCGGCGCCACGGGGGTCAGCGGGTTGGGCAGGTCCATGGTGGCCTCGGCTCAGGCTGACAGGCGCGCGACATCGGCGCCGACGGCGGCGAGTTTCTCCTCGATCCGCTCATAGCCGCGGTCGAGGTGGTAGACGCGGTTGACGACGGTATCGCCTTCCGCCGCCAGCCCGGCGAGGATCAGCGAGACGGAGGCGCGCAGGTCGGTCGCCATCACCGGCGCACCGGACAGCCGCGCCACGCCGCGCACGATGGCGGAGGAGCCGTGCACGTTGATGCGCGCGCCCATCCGGTTCAGCTCCGGCACATGCATGAAGCGGTTCTCGAAGATCGTCTCGGTGAGCATCGCGGCACCCTCGGCCACGCACATCAGCGCCATGAACTGCGCCTGCATGTCGGTGGCGAAGCCGGGGAAGGGCTCGGTCGAGACATCGGTGCCGTGCAGCCCGTTGAGGCGGCTGACCACCAGCCCGTCGGCATGTTCGCGCACATCGACGCCGGAATCGCGCAGCACCCGCGTCACGGCGCCGAGATGGTCGAGCCGGGCGCCTTCCAGGATCAGCGTGCCGCCGGTGATGGCGGCGGCGCAGGCGAAGGTACCGGCCTCGATGCGGTCGGGGATGATGCCATGCGTCGCGCCCGACAGGCGGGCGCTGCCGCGGATGCGCAGGCGGTCGCTGCCGATGCCCTCGACATCGGCGCCCATCGCCATCAGGCAGCGCGCCAGGTCGCCGATCTCAGGCTCCCGCGCCGCATTCACCAGCTCGGTCTCGCCATCGGCCAGGGCGGCGGCCATCAGCAGGTTCTCGGTGGCGCCGACCGAGACCTGCGGGAAGATGATGCGGGCGCCCTTCAGGCCGCCATCCGGCGCCTCGGCTTCGATATAGCCGCTTTCCACCGTGATGGTGGCGCCCATCGCCTCCAGCCCCTTCAGGTGCAGGTCGACGGGGCGGGTGCCGATGGCGCAGCCGCCGGGCAGCGACACGCGGGCGCGGCCGTATTTCGCGACCAGCGGCCCGAGCACGAGGACGGAGGCGCGCATCTTGCGCACCAGGTCATAGGGCGCTTCGAGGTTGGTGGCGCGGCCGGCCAGCGTCAGGGTGCGGGCCTGCTTGTCATGCTCGACGGCCAGGCCGTGCTGGGCGATCAGCTTGCCCATGGTCTCGACATCCGCGAGGTCGGGCGTGTTGGTCAGCACCAGCGGTTCGTCGGTGAGCAGCGCGCAGGCGATCAGCGGCAGGGCGGCGTTCTTGGCGCCGGAGACCGGGATGCGCCCTTCGAGGCGGCGGCCGCCGCGGATGCGGATGCGGTCCATGGTTCGATCCTAGAGTTTGGGCAGCGAGACGCCGCGCTGGCCCATGTATTTGCCGGCGCGGTCCGCATAGCTGACCTCGGGCGGGCCTTCGCCCTTGAGGAAGAGGAACTGGCAGATGCCTTCGTTGGCATAGACCTTGGCGGGCAGCGGCGTGGTGTTGCTGATCTCGATCGTCACCTGGCCTTCCCATTCCGGTTCCAGGGGGGTGACGTTCACGATCAGGCCGCAGCGGGCATAGGTCGATTTGCCGAGGCAGATGACCAGCACGTCGCGCGGGATGCGGAAATATTCGACCGTATGGGCCAGCGCGAAGGAATTGGGCGGGATGATGCAGACCGGCCCCTTGCGGGTGACGAATCCGGCATCGGAGAATTCCTTGGGGTCGACCATGGCGTTGTCGACATTGGTGAAGATCTTGAACTCGTCCGCGACGCGGCTGTCATAGCCATAGGAGGACAGGCCGTAGCTGATCACGCCCTGGCGCCGCTGGCTTTCGACGAAGGGGTCGATCATGCCGTGATCCACCGCCATGCGGCGAATCCAGCTGTCGGGCATGATGGCCATGGGCGCCTCGGGCGAGCCGTGTTCGGGGTGCGGCGGGCTTAGCGGGTCGGGCCGTCCGGGGCAACCGGCGTGGGCGGCGGGGCCGGGTCGTCTTCCTTGCCGGGCGCCGGGCCAGCGGCCCGGGCGCGGGCCTGGGCCTTGCGTTTGCGCAGATTCTCACGAAGGGCGGCGGCCTCGCGCGCCGCGCGCTCGACTTCGGCCGCGCTGCGGGGCTTGTCCTGGCTCATGGGGGCAGGCTTCTGCACCGACGATCGCGCGCCGGCAATCACATCAAGGGTTGCGGGGGGCTGGGGGAGCGGCTAGAGAGCCCGCCGCACCGGTGCGCTGCCGTAGCTCAGTGGTAGAGCACTCCCTTGGTAAGGGAGAGGTCGAGAGTTCAATCCTCTCTGGCAGCACCATCTTTCCAAGGGCTTAGCCCGGAATCAGCCCCGCCCTGCCCGGAACAGATGGGCACTGAATGGCGCGTTCCGGCACCCCGATTGGCGCAATCCTGACACAGCCCGCGGCGGGGGTTCCCCCGCCGTTCTCAGTCCAGCAGCCCGCGCCGGCGCTGGTCCTCGATGCCGAGCAGTCCCGCCGGCCGCCGCGCCGCACCCAGGTGTCGGCAGCGCATCGAGGATCGCCTGCCGCCCGGCGCCTGGCGGCCGCAGCCAGGCGCGCCCCGGGGCGCTGTAGTAGACGCCCTGGACCGCGCGCGGCAGCAGCGCCGAGGGCCACGGCTGGATCCGTGCCGAGCGTCATCACCGCGCGCCCGACCCCGCCGGCCGTCAGCAGGTTGCGCATCATGCCGCGCTCGTCGGTGCCGCTGTTACCCACCGGGTTACGCATGATCTGACGGCGCGGGATAGGTCGCGGAAGTCGCCGCGCCTCGCGGTGAGGTGGGGCCAGGTGCCCGACCTCCGAGCCCGGCCCCCGCGCCGTCATGGCGTTCCCGAGGGTGATCAGATTTCGATAGTTGCGGCGCGCCTCCCGCAGCCCGACCGCACCGCCTTCTCATACCTGCGGGTGATAGCGCCCCGACGCACCCGGAAGCGGCCCGCCGGCTCGCCCTGCGTGGCGATGACCGAAGGATGGCGTTCGGAAGCGCTGGGCTGGCGCATCAGCTGGGCGGAAGGGGAGGGGCGAGCCAGACTTCTGCCGGCCCGCCAGGACGTCGCCGACACCCGCGCCTGCGATCTGGAAGCCGCCGCGCTGCTCGGCCATCCCGCCCCGGCGCGGGGCGGATTGCGTTTGGATGGCGGCCAGCGCCGCCTCACCGTACCCAGGCAGCGGCCGGATCCGGGACGAGAAGACAATATTTGGGATTATAGAGAAGATAGGGCGGGGGAAAATATTCAATCTATCTTTTCATTCATTACAAAATACAAATCCCAGATTTTCCCCTTGCAAGCGAAATATCGATCAAGGAATAGAGAGGCGCTTTCCGGACCATTCCAATTACAGGGATTCGTCGCAAAAATGATGCGATGCGCCAGCGGTACCCCGGCCACGCCGGAGGGGTATGCCTCGCCTGATACCTTGCCGCGCGGGCGCGCCACCGGAGCGGCGGTCTCGCTGCGGCGGTTGCTGCTGCTGTCAGCCGCGCTGGTGGCGCTCGCGCCCGCGGCGCGCGCCCAGAATGTCTGGATCGGACCGGTGGGGGGCGCCTGGATTGACGGCGCCAACTGGACCGCCGGGATCCCAGGCACCAGCGGCGGCGCCGTCCCGAATGACCAGGCGGTGATCGGCGCCCTGCCGACGCCGGGCGTGGTCCCGACACCGGGGCCAGTCATCCTCGACCTTGCGACGCTGTCTGGCGGCTACGCCATTCTCGACAGCCTGGCCATCGGCAGCGGTGCCGGCGTCACCGGCGCGCTCACCATCAATGCCACCGACGCCCTCACGAATGGCTATCTCTACAACTACAACATGATGACGCTCGGCGCCGGTGGCGGTTCGGGCACGGCGACGATCGACCTGACCGCCGGCGGCATTCCCCGCAGCATGGACATCTTCGCCTTCGCCTACAGCATCGGCGACGGCATCGGCTCGGTGGCCCAGCTCAATGTGCACGGCACCGGGCTGCAGACCGCCACCGCCGCCGGCAATGTCAGCAGCCAGTCACTCTACCTGTTCGCGAACGGTCCGGACACCGTCGTGTTCGGCGACATGGGCGGTACGGCGCGGGTCGCGGTCGACGGCGCCGCCCTGGTCATCAATGCACCCGCCGGCACAGCCTTCGGCAGCGGCGACGGCTCGCTCGGCGTCATGACCATCACGAATGGCGGCCGCGGCGTTCTGGCCGGTTCCTCCAATTCCCCGCAGTTCACCATTGGCGACACGGGCGGCCGTGGCGAGGTGACCGTCACCGGCGTCGGCCCCGACGGCACGCCGAGCCAGATCTACTTCCTGCAGGGCCAGACCGTGATCGGCAATGGCCCCGGCGGTGTCGGCACCCTCAACGTGCTCGCCGGCGGACAGGCCTTCAGCGGCCCCAGCGGCCCTTGCAACGGCGGCGGCCACGGCGGCGGCAACAATGGCGGCGGCAACAACGGTGGCGGCGGCCACGGCGGCGGCAACAACGGCGGCGGCGGCAGCGGCGGCAACAACAAGATGGCGGATGGCAGCCAGCCGGAGCCGGACCTCAACAAGGTCGTGGGAGCGAATGACTGCACGGGCAGCGGTACCCCGGTGATCGGCCTCAACGGTGGCAGCGGCACCGCCACCGTCAGCGGCCCGGGCTCGGTCTGGTTCGTCACCGGCCGCACCCCGCTCGGCGGCGATCCCGCCAACCCGCAGGTCGGCGCGGTCGGCAACCTCACCGTCGGCGGCCCCGGCAGCACCGGCGTGCTGACCATCGCGGACGGCGCCCGCGTCGCCCTCGGCCAGGGCGCCTTCACCTATGACGCCGCCGCGGGCGTCCAGCCCCAGTTCGCCAACCTGACCAACTTCACGACCGGCCTCGGCACGTTGTTCGTGGCGGAGCCGGGCGCGAGCGGCACGGTGAATTTCGGCGCGCCGGGCGGCTCGCCCCCGGTCGCTCCCGGCACCCTGGAGGCCGCCGCGATCCAGTTCAACGATCCCAACGGCCGCATCGTCTTCAACCACACCGCGACGGATCTCACCTTCGCCATCCCGACCAGCGGTCCCGGCAGCCTGCAGACGCTGGCCGGCACCACCATCCTGACCACGCCGGGCGCCATGGCCTATACCGGCCCGACCCTGGTCGATGGCGGCATCCTGCGGGCGGGCGCGGTCGATGTGCTGGCGCAGG
Organism: Roseomonas sp.; assembly: GCA_036499545.1. Classification (GTDB taxonomy): domain Bacteria; phylum Pseudomonadota; class Alphaproteobacteria; order Acetobacterales; family Acetobacteraceae; genus Plastoroseomonas. The sequence continues at coordinate 7,260 of DASYDR010000286.1, forward strand.
GCTCGCAGCACAGCGTCGGCCCGGCCGGCCAGCTCGACCTCGCCGGCTACAACCAGACCGTCCCCGGCATGACCAATGCCGGCCTCGTCACCATGAACCCGGCACCGGGCGCGGTGCCCGGCACCACGCTGACGGTGGCGGGCGGCAATTACGTCGGCCAGGGCGGCGTGATCGCGATCAACACGGTGCTGGCGGGCGATGGCGCGGCCTCCGACCGGCTGGTGATCAATGGCGGCACCGCGACCGGCGACACCATCCTCCGCGTCGCCAATGCCGGCGGCGCCGGCGCCGCCACCATCGCCGACGGCATCCAGGTGGTGCAGGTGACGAATGGCGGCACCACCGCGGCCGGGGCCTTCCGCCTCGACGCCCGCGTCGCCGCCGGCGCTTTCGAGTACATGCTGGTCCGCGGCGGCAGCACCAACGCCAATGACTGGTTCCTGCGCAACACCCGGACGGTCACCGATCCGTCCGCGCCCTCGGCGCCGCTCTCGGCACCGCCCTCGGGCCTGTCGGCGCCGCCGGCGCGGGAGGTCCCGAACTACCGGCCCGAAGTGCCGCTCTACAGCGCCATGCCCGGGCTCGCGCACCAGCTTGGCTTCGCCATGCTCGGCAGCTTCCACGAGCGGATGGGCGACGTCTTCCCGACCGCCCGCCCGGCACCGGCGAGCCCGCCCACCCCGGTCGCGGCCGCCCCGGCGCTTGCGCCGGTGCCGAGCACGCGCTGGTGCAAGGACCCGGCCCAGAATTTCCGTTGCCTGGTGACGCCCGAGCAGGAAAGCTACTATCGCGATACGCGCGCCGCGACCGCCGCCGTGGCCGCCACGACGGTGATCGCCGCGGAACCCCAGGGCATCGTCACCGCCCCGCGCGGCGCCTGGGCCCGGGTCTTCGGCACCACCGGCGACCACCGGCCGGGCTCCTTCCTGGACGGCCGCGGCCCGAGCTACGATTACGGCATCGCCGGCTTCCAGGCCGGCTTCGACCTGGCGGCGCGCGAGGCGCCGGACGGCCGCCGCGACCTGGTCGGCCTCTATGCCGGCTATGCCCAGGCAACCGCCAATGTCGACGCCGTCTTCGGCGGCCGGGCCGGCTCCATCACCCTCGATGGCTACACGCTCGGTGCCTACTGGACGCATTTCGGCGCGTCGGGCTGGTATCTCGACGCCGTGGCGCAGGCGACGCGCTACAGCGGCGGCGCGCATTCGGAACTCGGCGAGCGGCTGTCCACGGATGGCTGGGGCGCCACGCTGTCGCTCGAGGCCGGCTATCCGATCGCGCTCGGCAGCAGCAACTGGGTGATCGAGCCGCAGGCGCAGATCGTCTACCAGCACGTTTCGCTCAATGGCGGCTCGGACAATTTCGGCCGCGTCGACTTCGCGGATTCGGACGCGCTGCTCGGGCGCATCGGCGGTCGGCTGGTGCGGAACTTCACCATCGGCGAAGAACGCCCGGCCACCGCCGGGGCCGCGCCGCCGCGGCGGCTGTCGGTCTGGGGGCGGGCCAATCTCTGGCATGCCTTCGGCGATGACCCGCGAACCACCTTCTCGACGCGCGACGGCGCCAACCCGGTCGGCCTGAACACCTCGCTCGGCGGCACCTGGGCGCAGGTCGGGATCGGCGCTTCCGGCCAGATCACGCAGAACGTCGCCCTCTATGTCTCCGGCGACTACTCCTTCTCCGTCGATGGTGGCAGCAGCGCCGCCTGGGGCGGGCGGATCGGCGTCAGGATCACCTGGTAAGATGTCCCGCTCAGCCATGGCTGCCGTCCTGTTCCTCACCGTGGCAGCTTGCGCGGCACAGCCCGTGACGGCGCCGGCACCATCGCCGGCGCCGCTTGCGCCGCGGGCCGCCGACACGGCGGAGCCCAGTTTCGCGGGAGAGCCTTTTCCGGTCCGCCTGGTCGACCGCGATCGCTTCGAGGAGCGTTTCCGGCCGGCCAGGGTGCCCAATGCGACGGGTGAGCCCGCGGGCACGATCGTCATCGATACCGCGGCACGGCAGCTCTTCTACGTCGAGAGCCGGACCGAGGCGCTGCGCTACGGCATCGCGGTCGGCGCCGCGGGCCAGGCCTGGCGCGGAACCGCGGTGGTCGGGCGCATGGCGCACTGGCCGGCCTGGTATCCGACCGACGAGATGCATCGCGTCGCGCCGGGCATTCCGCGCCGCATCCCGCCCGGGGACGACAACCCGCTCGGCGCGCGGGCGCTCTATCTGTACCAGGGCGGGCGCGACACGCTGTACCGCATCCACGGCACCTCGGAGCCCTGGCTGATCGGCACCGACGCCTCCTCCGGCTGCATCCGCATGTTCAATGAGGACGTCATCGCGCTCTACGAGCGGGTGCGCACGGGCGCGCGCGTCGTCGTGCGCTGATCGCCGAAGCGTTGCGATCGCGCGATCGAACAATGAACTGGAGCGCGATGCGCGCAAAGGGCTGCCGGCGCTCTAGGCCACCGCCGGCAGGCATCCCATCTCAAGCGCGCGGCGACGTAGCAGCGCGGACACCATCTCGATACCGGGAACCTGCACGCCGAGTTCCCGTGCAATCGGGAGCAGGGCTCCAAAGAGGGCCTCGTGTTCGATGGGGCGCCCGGCTTCGATGTCCTGCAGCGTCGAAGACCGGTGCGATCCGGTGGCCGCGGCCCGCCGCTTGCCCTGGTCGATGCTGATCGGACAACCGAGCGCGGCGGCGATCCGCATCGCCTCGGCGGCGAGTTGCAGCACCAGGGGGCGCAGCCCGTCATCCTCCCATATCGCGCCGATCGTGGCGCCCGTCAGCGCCGCCACGCCGTTCATCGAGACATTGCCGGTCAGCTTGGTCCAGATCGCCGGGCGCGGATCCCCCGGCAGCTCGGCCTGGAAGCCCGCATCGGCCAGGGCCGCGGCCAGCGCCGCCAGCCGGTCATCCGCCCGCCCGTCCGGGCGCCCGATCGTCAGGCCGAGGCCGCCGGTGTGCTGGACATGGCCCGGCTGGATCAGGCTCGCGGCCAGTGTCACCACGCCGCCCGCCATGCCGCCGCCGGGGAAGCGCCGCGCCAGGACCCCGCCGGGATCCAGCGTCGGCAGGGGCCGGTCCCGCAACGGGCCGGCGAGGTCCCGGAAGTACCACCACGGCAGCCCATTCTGCAGGAATACGACGATGCCGTCCCGCTGCGCGGCCTGGCTTATGGCCACCGTGGCGTCTCGCAACGCATGCGATTTCAGGGTGACGAGAACCACATCGCCAGGCGGGATGTCCCGCTCCGTCGCCTCCACGTGCAGCCGATGCCTGTCGCCCCCGATGGCGGTGAATGCCAGGCCGTCGGCGCGGATACGTTCGAGGTGCGGCCCGCGCGCGACCATCGCCACCGCGTGCCCGGCCAGGGCGAGGCGGGCCGTGAGAACGCTCCCGATCGCGCCGGCGCCGAAGACGATGATGCGCATTCTGCTGCAACCCTTGTCAGTGAAGCCTCTTATCCGGACCTCGAGGCCCTTCGGGCCAACCGGGGCTGGTTCGAAGCGGCATGTGCGATCATCTGCATGCCGGGGTAGGATGAGGAGGCCAGGTTCGCGACGAAGGCCGCGTGGGGCCGGGGATGCCGGCCGGTGTCGATCATAGCGCCCGAAGCTGACATATGTGTCAAGTTCCGGGCCGGCGCTGCCCGGGTCGAGCTGAGGAGTTTCGAGTGCGCGATCGCATCAAGGCCGTGGCGACGGATCTTTTCATAGCCCATGGCATCCGCGGGCTGACCTTCGGCCTGCTTGCCGAACGCCTTGGCGTGCCGCGCCCGAACATCCACTACTATTTCAGCACCAAGCAGATACTGGCCGAGGAAGTGCTGACCGATTACGCGGCGGGCGTGGTGGCGCTCTACGATGCCGTCTGGACGGTGACGCATCTCTCGCTCCCCGCGAAATTCGAAGGCTCCCTGGCCGCCATCCGGGAGCGCTATCGCCGCTTCAACCCTCCGGGATCGGAAGGGCGCTCCTGGGGGCTGCTCACGCGTTTCCAGCAGGAACGGGACGCCTTGACGCCGGCCATGCTGGAAACCCTGCGGAAATCCGGCACCAAGCTCGAGCAGTGCGGCAGCATCGCGGTCCGGCAGAGCTTCGATCGCGGCGAACTGGTGCCGGATACGCCGCAGGACGAAGTCTCGCTCCTGGTCGCCAATGCCATACGCTTCACCGGCGCCCTGACCACGAAGGCGAGCCACTTCAACCGCGTGGAGGCGCATTACCGCGCGGTCCGCAACATCATCGGCAAGGCCTACGGCACCTCCCTGTACCGGAACGCCATCGCCGCATTGGAGCATCCCCCGGTGCCGGCCGCCGACCATGAGGCGGCGGACTGACTCTGAAGTCAGGTTTCGGCAGGGCGGTGGACGATCCGGCCATCGAGATCGCCGAGCGTCGCGCAGCCCAGCAGGCCCTGGGTGATGTCGAGCTCGCGCTGCAGCAGGCGCAAGGCATGCTCCGCGCCGGGCGCGCCGGCGACGGCGGTGCCCCAGAGTACCGGCCGGCCGATCAGCACGCCCTTGGCGCCAAGCGCGAGCGCCTTCGCGATGTCGCTGCCACGCCGGATCCCGCTGTCGAACAGGACCGGCGCCCGGCCATCCACCGCGTGTACGATGTCGCCGAGCACATCGATCGCCGCGACGGCGCTGTCGACATTGCGGCCGCCATGGTTGGAGACGATGATGGCATCGGCGCCCGCATCGCAGGATGCGATGGCATCCTCTGCCCGCAGGATGCCCTTGACGAGCAGGCTGCCCTTCCAGCGGTCACGCAGCACGCGCAGATCGTCCCAGGTCAGGGAATCCGTGCGCATCGCGGCGCGTGACGACGCGTTCCCCGTGATCTTCTGCCGGTACTGGTCGGGATAGTTCTCGTATTTCGGCATCCCGTCCGTGGTGAGATACCGGCCCATCACGCCCAGCGCCCAGCCCGGCCGGCGCAGGACATCCAGCACGGACCGCGGCGTGATCCGATACGGAAGGCCGAAGCCGTTCCGGTTGTTGAATTCGCGATTGGGCAGGACCGGCATGTCCACGGTGACGATCAGGCCTTCGAAGCCCGCCGCCTTCGCGCGATCGATCATCGCGAAGGTGAGGGCGCGATCGGACCGGACATAGAGCTGGAACCAGAGCCGGCCGCCGGCCTTCTCCGCGATGGTTTCCATGGGCGTCATCGCCGCGGTGGCCAGGGCATAGGGAATGCCGACCGCGGCGGCGGCCTGCGCGGCCGCGAGTTCGCCCTGGTGCCACATGAGCCCCGCGGCACCCATCGGCGCGACGATCATCGGCGTCGGCTGCCGCTGCCCGAGGATCTCCGCCGCCTGGCTGCGGTTCGAGCAATCGACGAGCATGCGGGGCTGCAGCTTGATGCGCCGGAACGCCGCGATGTTCTCCCCGATGCAGACATCGTCTTCCGTGCCGCGGTCGACGAATTCGAACACGCCGCGCGGCAGGCGCCGCCGTGCCGCGCGGCGCAGGTCCTCGACATTGTAGCATCGGGACAGGGCGGACACGCCTAGCGCCCCTGTCGCCGTGGCAGCCGTTTCACGCCTTGCGGCCAGGCATCAGGACCGAACGCGCCGCGGGTTTGGGCGGATGTGCCCGGACCGCCTCCTCATTGACCTCGGCACCCCAGCCGGGACCGGCCGGCAGGTGCAGGCAGCCCGCCTCGATCCGTGCCGGCGCGGTGATGAAGCTGTCGATCCAGGGCACTTCATCCACATCCATCTCCATGATGCGGAAATTCGGTATCATGCTGCAGAAATGCCCGCTGATGAGCATGGCGAGCGGGCCATAGAAATTATGCGGCGCGACGTTCACCTCGAACGCATCGGCCATCGCCGCGATCTTGTAGGATTCGATCAGGCCGTTCCAAAGCACGTCGATGATCGCGACATCCATCGCGCCCGCCTCGAAGAAGGGCCGGAAGGCCCGGCGGCCGAACAGGCTCTCCCCCGATGCGATGGGCGTCGTCACCGCCTGCCGGATGCGGGCCAGTGCCGCGGGATCATAGAGGTCGATCTCCGCCCAGGTGAGCCCGACAGGCTCGAGGGCGCGCAGCAGCTTCAGGTAGCCTTCCGGCTTGAAGTTGAAATTCAGGTCCAGCATCAGGTCCGCATCGGCGCCGGCGCCGCGACGGAATGCCGCCATCATCGCCGCGGCATCGGCGGCGACGCCGTGCCGGGCATTCAACTGCGGGTGCTCGTCACCGCTGCCGAAGCCGGGCATGTGGACGCTGGCGCCGCCGGTTCCGTCGAAGCGGATGATATTGGCCTTGAGCGCGGTGAAGCCGCGCCCCCGGACTTCCCCGCCGAGAGCTTCGATATCGTCCAGGCTGCCTGGCGCCTTCGCGCCGACCAGGGCCGCGGATCGCACGCGCCGGCTGCCGCAATGGGACCAGTAGACAGGGAGGCGGTCGCGCACCGCCCCGCCGAACAGGGCATGCACCGGCAGGCCCACCGACTTCCCCTTGATGTCGAGAAGCGCATTCTCCAGCGCCGCGATCGCCTGGGCGTTGATCCCTCCGGGCGCCTGGCGCGTCTGCGCGTAGAGCGTCGCCGCAATGCGCTCGATGCCGCGCGGATCTTCGCCGACCAGCGTGTCGCCGATGGCATGGATGACGGCGGTGAGGCCCCGGCTCCCATAGCCTTCATTGTACTCGGACCAGCCGGTGATGCCGGCGTCGGTGCTGATCTTGAGGAATGACAGGGTGCGCCAACCCGCGTCGGCGTGAAGATCTTCGACTGCTGTGATGCGCAACGGGCGGCTTCCTTCCTGTCGGTCCCGCCGTGCCGCGGGCTCCTTTGGCAAGCAGCTTTGCGAAAGCTGACATAAGTGTCAATTTTGAAGTTCATCGTCGATGTCGAGTGGCACCACCGGACCCGTGCCGGCATTGCCGGCCTTTCCGGCGGCACTGCGCAGGACGGCCAGAAAGGCAGGAAAGCTGCCGATAATGCGATGCCATGCGACGATTGCACGGGCAGAGGTGGTGCCGGTCGCCGGGGCTGGCTCGGCCGCCGCGGCCTCCGCGTTCCGGCACTTGACATCTCAGTCAGGATTTGGCCGCATGGCAAACGACAGTGCCGCACGCGATGCCCATCGTAGCGGCCTGCCTGCCTGCGCAATAAGAACTGCGGTGCGGGGCCCCTTCGGGGCTCAAAGAGAAAGAACGGGGGAGACGAGGTCGTGGCGAAAATCCCGCGTATACTGTGGCTATTGGCAGCTTTGCTGGCGTTTCATGGGCCGGCGGTGGCGCAGAATTATCCCAGCCGGCCGATCACCCTGGTGGTGCCGTTCCCGGCCGGCGGCGCGGCGGATGTGGTCGCGCGCCAGATGGCGCCGCGGCTGAGCCTGCGGCTTGGGCAGGCCGTGGTGGTCGAGAACCGGCCGGGCGCCACGGGCATAATCGGAACCCAGCAGGTCGCGCGCGCGGCGCCCGACGGCTACACCCTGGTCCTGATCGGGTCCGGCAGCCACGGCACCCTGCCCAATGTCATGCGCTCCCTGCCATTCGATCCGATCGCGGATTTCACGCCGATGGGCTTCGGCGCGCGCTTCCCCCTGGTGATGGTGATCTCGGCATCGCTGCCGCCGCGGAACCTGCAGGATTTCATCGCCTATGCGCGGGCACGCGGCGAGGAGGTGACCTACGGCACCTCCGGACAGGGATCGACGCTGCACATCGCCGGCGAGATGTTCCGCATGGCGACCGGGCTCGCCACCAGCCACATTCCCTTCCGCGGCGAAGCCCTGGCCCTCATCGAAGTGATGGCGGGGCGGGTGCAGACGGCATTTCCCGCCGCCGGCGGCGCCGTCGCGCAGGTGCGGGCCGGAACGCTGCGCGGCCTCGCCGTCACGGCGCCGGCGCGTCTGCCCATCCTGCCGGACGTGCCCACCATGGCCGAAGCCGGCATGCCCGGCTTCGAGATCGGCGTGTGGTACGGGATCGCCGGCCCGGCGCGGGTTCCCGCGGCGATCACGCAGCGGATCGGCGACGAGATCCAGCGCGTCGTGCAGGAGCCGGATTTCGTCGCCGGCATCCAGGAGCAGGGCGGCAACACCCTGCCGCTCGGCCCGGAGGACTTCGCGGCGTTCATCCGCCAGCAGATCGCGAATATCGGGCGCATCACCCGCGCGGCGAACATCGTGCTCGAGTGATCCCGGGTGATCTCGGGTGATGGGGCCGGCGTGACGATGGCCTGAAGGGCCCGAAGGGAGGCTTCCGTGCAGAGACGCATCTTCACCGCGGCGCTGGGATTGCTGCTCCCGCAGCTTGCCCGGGCGCAGACCAATCCGCGCGGACGGCCGATCCGGGTGATCGTCCCCTATACGCCGGGCGGGGCCACGGATGTCCTGTCGCGGTTGCTGGCACCACGCCTGTCCGAGAGTCTCGGCCAATCCGTGATCGTGGAGAACCGGGGCGGCGGCAACAGCATCGTGGGGACCGAGGTGGCGTTGCGTGCCACGCCGGACGGCAACACGCTCGGCATGGTCGACCTCGCCTTCGTCGTGAATCCCGCGATGTATGCCAGCCTGCCCTATGACGCGCTGCGCGACGCCACGCCGATCTCCCTGGTGGCGAGTTCGGCGCAGCTCCTGCTCGTGCATCCCGATGTGCCGGCGCGCAACCTGGCGGAGCTGATCGCGCTGGCGAAGGCGCGGCCGGGGCAGCTGTCCTTCGGCTCGGCCGGCGCCGGCACCGCGGTGCGCATCGCCGGCGAACAGCTGCGCATCGCCGCCGGCATCGACATCCTGCACGTGCCGTATCGCGGCGGCGGCGAGACCATCGCCGCGGTGCTCTCGGGCGAGGTCAGCATGATCTTCGCCGGCCAGACCCAGGCGAAATCCCTGGCGGAGAGCGGGCGCGCCCGGCCGCTCGCCATCACCGGCGGCCGGCGCGGACGCCGCATGCCGGAGGTCCCGAGCTTCGCGGAGCTCGGCTATCCCGATGTCGATGTCGTGACCATCAACGGCCTGCTCGCGCCCGCCGCCACGCCGCCCGCCGCCGTGGAGAGGTTGCAGGACGCGGTGCGCCAGACGCTGGCGCAGCCCGAGATGGCGCAGCGGCTGGAGGAACTCGGCTTCGACGTCATCGCCAGCACGCCGGCGGCCTTCGCCGACTGGATCGCGGCGCAGCTGCCGAAATGGGCGGCGCTGGTGAGCACCGCCGGCATCCGCCCCGAATGAAAGGCTTTCCGTCATGACCATCAAGACCGTCGACGTCCTGCCGCTGGCGCTGCCGCTGGTGCCGGGCGCATCGCGCTCCACCTTCGCCGGCAAGGTGGTCGATGTCGCCCGCATGAACCTGGTGCGGGTCGAGACCACCGACGGCGTGGTCGGCTGGGGCGAGGCCTTCAGCCATGCCGCCTGGCAGCCGGCCGCCGTCGCCCTGCGGGAGGTGGTGGCACCCCTCGCGGTGGGCCGCGACGAGAGCGGCATCGCCGCCCTGTCGCTGGACCTGCAGCGCGCGCTGCATCTGTTCGGCCGCAGCGGCGCGGTGCTCTACGCGCTGTCGGGGCTTGAGATCGCGTTGTGGGACATCGCCGGCAAGCGCGCCGGCCGGTCGATCGCTTCGCTGCTCGGGGGCGCGCGGCGCAGCCTGCTGCCCGCCTATGCCAGCCTGCCGCGCTACGGCGACCCGGCGGAGGTCGCGCGCAACGCCGCCGCGGCCGCGGCGCGCGGCTACGGTTCCATCAAGCTGCACGAGATCGGCGAGCAGCAGGTCGCCGCGGCGCGCGCCGCGGTGGGGCCGGAGGTGGCGCTGATGATGGATACCAATTGCCCCTGGACGGTCGAGGAAGCGCTCGCCATCGCCGATCGCGTCCGCCCGCAGCGGCTGCTGTGGCTGGAAGAGCCGGTCTGGCCGCCGGAGGATGCCGCCGGCCTCGCGCGCGTCCGCGCCGGCGCCGGGATCGCCATCGCCGCCGGCGAGAACGCGGCGAGCCCCGAGGAATGCATCGCCATGATGGATGCCGGCGCGGTGGACTACATTCAGCCGAGTGTCACCAAGATCGGCGGCATCGGCGCCTGGATGCGGGTGGCGGGCGAGGCCGCGGCGCGCGGCGTCGCCGTCATGCCGCATTCTCCGTATTTCGGTGCCGGCCTGCTCGCCACCTTGCACATGGCCGCGGCGCTGCCGGGCGATTGCCTGGTCGAGCACATGTACCGCGACCTCGCCGCCAATCCCTTCGCCGCGGCCCTGCAGCCACGGGGCGGAAGCTTCGTCCTGCCCGATGGCCCCGGCCTTGGATGCGAACCGGACCCCGAGGTGATGCGCCGACATGCCGCTTGAGCCGCCAGGCACCACCGGCGACTGACGGCATCCGGCGGCACGCGACACCCCCCGCGCCACGGCAGGGGCAAAACTAAAACAACGCAAGATGGAGGAGGAACGCATGCACATGAAGCGTCGATCTCTCACCGGCCTGCTTCTCGCCGCAGGGGTCGCCCGCGGCGCCAGCGCGCAGGACGATGCCGCGCTGGCCTATTATCGCGAGGCGCGGATCAACTGGCGGCAGGCGGATGGGCAGTCCCTGACCATCGGCCTCAACCGGCATCCCTTCACGGAATCGCTGCTGCCGCTCATTCCCGAATTCCGGCGCCTGACCGGCATCAACGTGGAATACCTCATCCTGCCGGAGGCGGAATACTTCACGCGGCTCACCGCCGACCTGTCGCAGCAGCGCGGCGAATTCTCGGTCATCATGTGCGGCCCGATGCGCAACTGGCAGTACGTGCCGCCGGACTGGATCCTGCCGCTGGACGGCTTCCTCGCCAATCCGGCGCTGACCGATCCGAACTGGTTCAGGATCGACGATTTCCACCCGGCGCTGATTTCGGCCAATCGCTGGAACGGCCAGATCGGCGGAGGCGTCGGCCAAGGCTCGCTCTACTCGATCCCGGTGCTTGAGGAGAGCTACATCCTCGCCTATCGCAAGGACATCTTCGACCAGCACAACATCCCGGTGCCGACCACCATCGAAGCGATGGCGGAAGCGGCGCGGCTGGTGAAGCAGCATGCCGGCATTCCCGGCATCGTGGCGCGCGGCACGCCGAGCGTCGCCACCATGTCGACCGGCTTCATCAGCGGGCTCAAATCCTACAGCGACGGCGAGTGGAGCGAACTCGACGGCAATCTCAGGGCCAATTTCCACGATCCGCGCTCGGTGCGCTTCACCGAGACCTGGATCAACATGGTCCGCGACAGCGGGCCGCCGAACTGGGCGAACATGCAGTGGTACGACGCCATGGAGGCCTTCACGGCCGGCCAGGCGGGCATGATCGCGGATGCGGATTTCTTCGCCGCCAATTACGAAGACCCCGGCAAGTCGCGGGTCGCCGGGAAGGTCGGCTACGCGCTTCTGCCCGCCGGCCCCGGCGGCAAGACCTATTCGGGTCTCTGGACCTGGGCGCTCGGCATCAACAAGGCGACCCGGAACAAGGAAGCCGCCTGGCTCTTCCTGCAATGGGCGACGGCGCAGCGCACCCTGCTCAACGCCACCATCGGCTATCGCAACTACAACCCGTCCCGCGCCTCGGTCACCAGCGACCCCAGGGTCCAGGAGGTGCTCGGCCGCTGGGGCGGCGGCAGCTACCTGAGCACGATCACGAAGAACCTGGAGACGGCGCGCGTCGCCTGGGTGCCGCAGCCCGAACGGACCCGCGCCGGCGACATCTGGGCGCGTGCGCTGCACGAGATCTACTTCCGGCGGAAATCCGCGGCCGACGCGCTGCGCGGCGCGAGCACCGAGCTCGACCGCGTATTGCGGCAGGCGGATATCAGGAGGTAGCGGCACCGTGCCCACCGAACTCACGCGCCGGCGCCGGCGCTGGCGGCAGCAGGTGCTGCTGCCCTACCTGCTGATGACGCCGGCCCTGGTGCTGCTGGTGGGGATGATCTACCCCTTCGGCCTTGGCCTCTACTACAGCTTCACCAACTACTGGCTGCAGTACCCCAACCGCTTCCGCTTCGTGTGGTTCGACAACTACCTCGAACTGTTCGACGAACCGCTGTTCGGCCGCGCGCTGGAATTCACGCTCGGCTTCACGCTCATCGCGGTCGTGGTCCAGGTGGGGCTCGGCCTCGCGGTCGCGCTGTTCCTGCACGGCCGCATCCCCGGCCGCGCGGTGATCCGCGCGCTGATGCTGCTGCCGCTGATGATCCCGCCGGTGATCACCGCGCTGATGTGGAAGATCATGATGGCCTCGACCAATGCCGGGGTGCTGAACTACCTGCTGTCCTTCCTCGGCATCGATCCCGTCAACTGGTTCGGATCGACGGAAGGGGCGGTCGTCTCCGTCCTGATCATCGATACCTGGGGCAACCTGCCCTTCGTCGCGCTGATCCTGCTCGGCGGGCTGCAGGCGCTGCCCACCGAACCCTATGAGGCGGCGCGGGTCGACGGCGCCGGCCCCATCGCCATGCTGCGCTACGTCACGCTGCCGCTGCTGAGCCCGTTCATCGCGCTGGTCGTGACGTTCCGGGCGATGGACTCGCTCCGGATCTTCGACGTGATCTACGCGACGACGGCCGGCGGGCCCAATGACGCGACCACCAACATCCACATCATGGCCTACCAGTATTCCTTCCAATGGTACCAGATGGGCCGCGGCATGACGCAGGCGATCGTGCTGCTGCTGCTGGTCGTCATCGTCAGCTACCTGCTGATGCGGCTCTGGAACCGCGCCGCGGAAAGGGTCGCCCGATGACGGCCCGGGCCTGGTCCTGGCAGCGGTCCCTGCGCCATGTCGCGATCGCCGCGGCGGCGGCGGCGCTCGTCCTCTGGACCGTGTTTCCCTTCTTCTGGATCCTGCTGACCTCGCTGAAGAGCCCGGGGGACATGCTCTCCGTGCCGCCGCAATTCGTGTTCACGCCGACCTTCGACAATTACGCGGCGCTCGTGGTGGGCGAGCAGCGCGGCCAGTACGCCTCCAGCCGCCCCGACTTCCCGCTGTTCTTCCTCAACAGCATGATCATCTCCAGCGGCGCGGTGATGCTGTCGCTCGCGGCGGGGATCCCCGCCGCCTATGCACTGGCCCGCTTCGATTTTCCGCTGAAGAACACGCTGGCCTTCACCTTCATGAGCTTCCGCTTCGTGCCGTTCATCGCCTTCGTGATCCCGCTCTACCTGCTGTATCAGCAGGTCGGGCTCTACAACACGCATATCGGCCTGATCTTCGCCTATCAGCTGATCAGCCTGCCATTCACCATCTGGATGCTGCGCAGCTTCTTCATGGAGATCCCGACCGAGATCCAGGAGGCGGCGAAGATCGATGGCTGTTCCTGGTTCGGCGTGCTGACGCGGGTGATCCTGCCGCTCAGCCTGCCGGGCATCGCGGTCACCGTCATCCTGGGCTTCATGTTCTGCTGGAACGCCTTCAACTATCCGCTGATGCTGGCGGGCCGCCAGACCTTTCCCGTCACGGTGGGCGCCATCCAGTTCATCTCCTACGAACAGGTGCTGTGGGGGCAGATGGCCGCGGCCACGATCATCGCGGCGCTGCCGCAACTGCTGCTCAGCCTGATGGTGCAGAAATACATCGTGCGCGGCCTCACCATGGGCGCGGTGCGATGAGCGCGTCGATCACCCGGGGAAGCATGGGGAACGCCATGGAACCAGACCTGTCGCCCGCCGAAACCCGCGACCTCGAGCGCATCGCCGGGATCATGATCCCCGCCGATGCCGGCTACCGCGTGCCGGGCGCGGACGACCCGGCGATCATCGCCGATATCGTCGCGACGCTCGGCCGCGACGCCGCGGATGTGCGGGCGGCGCTGGCCGCGCTGGCGGAGCGCGCCGGCGGGTCTTTCGCCGCGCTGGACGATGCCCATGCCGAGGCCCTGGCGATGCGGGTGCTGGCGGATGGCGGCCGCGCCGAGCAGGCGTTGGGCCGCGTCGTGCTGGCGGCCTATTACCGTGATGACCGCGTGGTCGTCTCGCTGGGGCGGGAGGCGCGGGCGCCCTTTCCGAAGGGCCATGTGCTGCCGGATGGCGACTGGTCGCTGCTGGATGCCGTGAAGGGCCGCCCGCCGCTCTGGCGCGATGATCGGAGCCGCTGAGATGGCCCGGAACGACATGGTGGACGTGCTGATCATCGGCGCCGGCGCGTCGGGCGCGGTGATGGCCTGGAGCCTGGCCGACACGAAGATGCGCATCCTGTGCCTGGAGCAGGGCGACTGGACGAAGCCCACGGATTTCCCCGCCAATGGCCGCGACTGGGAAGCGCGGCGCTACACCGATTTCGACATCAGCCCGAACCGGCGCGCCCGCGATACCGACTACCCCGTCGATGACGACAACTCCGTGATGAAGGTCGCGAATTTCAACGGCGTCGGCGGCGGTACCATCTTCTGGACCGCGCATTTCCCGCGCATGCATCCTTCCGATTTCCGGGTGCGGTCGCTGGACGGCGTCGCGGATGACTGGCCGATCAGCTACTGGGATCTGGAGCCCTATTTCGAGCAGAATGACCGCATCACCGGCGTCGCGGGGCTGGCCGGCGATCCCGGCGTGCCGCCGCGCCATCCGCCGATGCCGCCGGTGGCGCTCGGCCGGTCCGGTACCCGCTACGCCTGGGCGATGAACACGCTCGGCTGGCATTGGTGGCCATCCGATATCGCCATCGCCACCACCGAGTATGAGGGGCGGGCGAAATGCATCAACCTCGGCCATTGCACGCCGGGCTGCGCGCAGGGTGCCAAGGCCAGCACCGACATCACCTATTGGCCGCAGGCGATCCGCGCCGGCGTCGAACTCAGGACCCGGTGCCGGGTGCGGGAGATCACGACCAATGCGGAGGGCATGGCCACCGGCGCGATCTACTACGACCCTGACGGGCGCGAGGTGTTCCAGCCGGCCGAGGTCGTGATCCTCGCCTGCAACGGCATCGGCACGCCGCGCCTGCTGCTGAACTCGGCCTCGTCCCGGCATCCGCAGGGGCTGGCGAATTCCAGCGGCATGGTCGGCCGCAACCTGATGCTGCATCCCTGGCCGCAGATCCGCGGCTATGTCGAGGATGAGATGGACAGCGACCGCGGTCCGATGACGTCGCTGTGGAGCAAGCAGTTCTACGAGACGGATCGAGACCGCGGCTTCGTGCGCGGCTACACCCTGCAATTCGCGCGCGGCCATGGGCTGGTGGCCGAGGCGGTGCAGAGCAGCGCGGCCGGGCTGCTGCCCTGGGGCCGCGACCATCATCGCATCTGCCGGGAACTGGTCAACCACCGCCTGCTGATCGGCGTCGCCTGCGAGGACCTGCCGGAGGAGCATAACCGCGTCACCATCGACCCCGTGCTGAAGGACGGCAGCGGCATCCCGGCGCCGCGCATCGACTATACGCTCAGCGACAACACGGCGCGGATGATGGAGCACGGCATCGCCCGCGCGACGGACATCCTGCAGGCGGCGGGAGCGAAGAACATCTATACCTCCCGCACCGTGCTCAACAGCCCCGGCCATCTGCTGGGCACCTGCCGCATGGGCGACGATCCGGAGCGGTCGGTGGTGAATGCCTGGGGGCGCAGCCATGACGTGAAGAACCTGTTCATCGTCGATGGCAGCATCTGGGTGACGTCGGGCGGCGTGAATCCGACCTCCACCATCCAGGCGCTGGCGCTCTACATTGCCGACCAGATGAAGCGGCGCCTGGCGACGCTGTTCGACTGAGCATTCGATGACCGAAGGGCCGAATGGCCCGAAGGTCTGAATCGAATGCTCCACTTGGGTCCGGGCATCCGATGACCGAAGGGCCGCAGGGCCCGAAGGTCTGAATCGGATGCTCCACTTGGGTCCGGGCATCCGATGACCGAAGGGCCTAATGGCCCGAAGGTCTGAATCGGATGCTCCACGGAAAAACGGGAGAAGACATGACCAGCATCGCGAAACGCCGTCTCGGCCGCAGCGCCGTCGAGGTGACCGAGTTCGGCTTCGGCGCCGCCCCGATCGGCGGCTTCCGCGCCACCATCCCGGAGAGCGAGGCGCAGGGCCTGCTCGACGCGGCCTGGGCCGGCGGCGTGCGCTACTTCGACACCTCTCCCTACTACGGGTATGGCCGCAGCGAGCTGCGCGTCGGCCATGCGCTGCGCCAGCATCCGCGCGAGGATTTCGTCATCTCGACCAAGGTCGGCCGGGTGCTGCGGCCGCTGCGGCCGGGGGAGGCGCCGCCGGGCGATCTGCGCGGCAACGGCCTGCCGGGCTTCGTGCCGGCCTTCGACTATTCTTATGATGGCGTGATGCGCTCACTCGAGCAGTCCTGCCTGCGCACCGGCCTGGCGCGCATCGACGTCGCGCTGGTGCATGACATCGATTTCTGGACCATCCGCGACCAGGCGCTGCTGGAAGAACGCTTCCGGACGCTGATGGAAGGCGGCTACCGCGCGCTGGACGAGCTGCGGAGCGCCGGGGTGATCGGCGCCATCGGCTGCGGCCTGAACGAGGCGGACATGTGCCTCCGCTTCGCCCGCGCCGGGGATTTCGACTGCATGCTGCTGGCCGGGCGCTACACCCTGCTGGAACAGGGCGCGCTCGACGAGTTTCTGCCCTATGCCGAGGCGCATGGCGTCGGCGTGATCATCGGCGGCCCCTATAATTCCGGCATCCTCATCGGCCCGGTGCGGGATGGCGCGACCTATGACTATACGGCCGCGCCGAAGCCCCTGATCGAGAAGGCGCGCCGGCTCGATGCCGTCTGCGGCCGCCATGGCGTGCCGCTCGCCGCCGCCGCGCTGCAATTCCCGCTGGCCCATCCGGCGGTGAGCGCGGTGATCCCCGGCGCGCTGGCGCGGACGGAGCTGGAGCAGAATCTCGCGCATCTCCGCCAGCCGATCCCGGCCGCGCTGTGGCAGGAGTTGAAGGCGGAAGGGCTGATCGCAGCCGCGGCCCCGGTTCCCGGCTGAAGGCCGGGGCCATCAAAGCCGGCCTGGACAACCGCCATCGATAATTGCATAACCGGCTATGCAATGGAGGTCGCATGGCGGATGTTCTGCGGCGGAACCCGCATCTGTTCCTGGGCAGCCGCCTGAAAAGGCTGGCCGAGCAGATGCAGGCGGATGCCAGCGCTTTCACGCAGCGGGCGGGCGTCTCCGTTCCCCCCGGAATGTTTGCGGTGCTGGCGACGCTGGACGAACTCGGGCCCGTGACCGTCGGCAGGCTCGCTGAGGCGATGGGCGTAAGCCAGCCGGCCATGACGAAGAACATCGGCAAGCTCGCGTCCGCGGCGCTGGTGAAAGCGGGGCGGAGCAAGATCGACAAGCGCCATGCCGTCGTGGATCTGACGGGCGAGGGTCGAGCCGCGATCGCTGAAGGACGCGAGCACATCTGGCCTCTCGTGGACGCGGCCGTGCACGATCTCACACACGGCCTCTCCGGATCGCTGATCGAGCAGCTGGACGAAATCGAGCATCGGATGAGCATCCGGTCGCTGAGCGATCGGGCCGCCGCCAAGGCGGCCGTCACGCTGCGGCCCGCGCTCGACGCGGATGTGCCCGCGCTGGTCCAGCTCCTCAATCGCGCCTATCGCGGCTCCGACAGCGATGCGAGTTGGAATACCGAAGCCGCATACATGGATGGGGATCGCACGGACGCCGCGCTCCTGCGCGGCGAGATCGCGGAGAAGCCGCAGGCGACCTTGCTGGTATGGGAGCTGTGGGGGGCACTGCAGGGAAGCGTCTGGCTCGAGCCGCTGGGCGGAGACGCCTGGTATCTGGGATCCCTGGCGGTCGACCCGTCGCTGCAGAACGCGCAGGCCGGCCGGCGGCTGTTGGCCGCGTCGGAAAGCTGGGTTCGCGCGCGCGGGGGACGGCGCATCCGCATGACGGTCGTCAACGCCCGGGACACGTTGATCGCCTGGTATGAGCGCCGGGGCTATCGCCTGACCGGCGAGACCGAGCCGTTTCCCTATGATGATGGACGCTTTGGAACACCGAAGCGTCCGGACCTGCATTTCGTGGTGATGTCGAAGGCATTCCCGGAAGCGGGTGGCGACTGAGGCAGAGGCCGCGGTGCCCAGCTTCTGACCATGCAGGACGTATCCTGGAAGAAGCCTGTGCCGGCAGCGAGGGAATCCTCGTCGCATGCGTCTTCCCTCCATGGCGCTGCTGCCTTGCCAACTGAGGCATATCAGGTTCGACTGACGCCAGAGATCAGCGTAGCCGGGAGGCCTGCATGGCAGAAACGACATTGAGAAGGCGCCTGTTCGAGGAAGCGCAGGTGAATGGAGGATCCTGGCATCAGGCGGGAAATCTGCCGGCGCGGGTCGTGGATTTCATGTGGAATGCTCTGGACCTGCATTTTCCCGGCGGCCCAAATCTGACGGTCGAGACCGGGTGCGGCTTGTCGACCATTCTCCTCGGATCGCGGAGCAGGAAGCACATCTGCTTCACCCTCGGTGAGGGCGATGACAGCCTGGTCCGCGTGCGGGGCTCGTCACTTTTTCGGAGCGAAGCGACACACTTCGTGCTGGGCCCATCCCAGGCGACGCTGCACGACCTCCGGACGCATATACAGAACGCGGGGGCAGCATCAGGGCAGACCATCGACTTCGCGCTGATCGATGGTGCTCACGCCTACCCGTTCCCTGAACTCGATTACTGGCATATCTACCCGCACCTGAGTCATTGGGGACTGCTCGCCATCGATGACGTGCATATCCCCACCATCAAGCGCCTTTATGAATTCCTGCGCGAAGACGCGATGTATGATTTCTATGCTCTGGTGGAGAATACGGCCTTCTTCGTCCGCAATGCGAAGCCGACCTTCGACCCCTATGGCGATGGCTGGGACCTCCAGGGCTTCAATCGCAAGGCGCTCGGCTGGGAGCCTCTTGCCTGACAGTCGCCATGACGGCAGCGCCTCGAAGGCTCCGCGGGGCGGCAAGGCGGGCTGGCCAATCGCGGGAATAGCTCCTGGTGACTGGACCCCGGCCGCCTGCCCGGGGCCGGCAGACACCGGGCGGTTCCCACCTTCCGGCCCGCCGCTTCCGCGCGCATGCTGTGCCGCGGAGGAAACCGCCCATGATCCTGTCCCGACGCCCCTTGCTGACGGCCCTGGCCGGCGTTGCCCTGGCGCGCCCGGCGCTGGCCGCCGGGTATCCGGACCGCGCCGTCCGCTTCGTCGTGCCCTTCGCCACCGGCGGCAATGCCGATCAGGTCGGCCGGCTCACCGCGCCCGGCCTCGCCGACCGGCTGGGCCAGCCCGTGGTGGTGGAAAACCGCGGCGGCGCCGGCGGCAGCATCGGCGCGCTGCAGGTCGCCCGCAGCCGGCCGGACGGCTACACCCTGCTGCTGGGTTCCAACGGCCCGATGGCCAATAACCCGGCCATGCAGAACAACCTCGGCTATGACCCGGAGCGCGACTTCGCGCCGATCGGCCTGATCTGCCGCACCGCCCAGGTGCTGGCGGTGACGAAGGACATGCCGGTGCGGAACCTTGCCGACTACATCGAATACGCCAAGGCGCATCCAGGGCTGGTGACCTGCAGCTCCTCCGGCAATGGCAGCACGGCGCATTTCGCCATGGAGCTGTTCTGCCTGGCCACCGGCACGCGGCTGCAGCACGTGCCCTATACCAGCGGCGGCGCGGCGCTGCCCGACCTGGTGTCGGGCAACATCAACTCCTCCATCACCGAGATCACCACCGCCCTGCCGCTGCATCGGGGGGGAGAGATCCGCATCCTCGGCGTCTCCAGCGCGCACCGTTCGCCGCTGGCACCCGAGCTGCCGACCTTCGACGAGGCCGGCGTGCCTGGCTACCGCGCCGCCGCCTATCTCGGCCTGCTGGTCCCGGCCGGCGTCCCGGCCGAGGTGCTGGAGAAGCTGACCGCGGCGCTCACCGCGGCGGTGACCGACCCGGCGACCCGGCGGCGGTTCGAGGAGCTGGGCTCCGAGATGGCGGAGCCGGAGGAGGCAACGCCGGCCGGCTTCGCCGCCTTCCTCAAGGTGGAACGGACCAATGCCGACCGCGCCGCGGAGGCCGCCGGGCTGCGCCACTGACAGCGGGGACGCCGCGGCGGAA
>DASYDR010000287.1:0-11548 GCA_036499545.1 Roseomonas sp.
AAGCAGGTCCAGGAGGGTCTACCCTCCTGGTGGGGTGGGTCCGGGAGGGGCAACGCCCCTTCCGGGACAGCGTCCCCTACTCACGCCAGGGCTTGCGGGCCCAGAGCGCCCGGAGACGGGTGTCTTCGTCGAGGAAGAGGCGTTGCTGGGCGTCGGCGGTCATGGGCCGGCGCGGCATGTTGAGGCGTTCGGCGTCGGCGATCCAGGCGGCATCGGCGTTGCCGGTATCGACGGCGTGGCGCAGCCGGTCGCGGATTTCGGCGGGCAGGTTCGGGGGAGCGATGATGCCGCGGGTGGAGCCGCCGATCACGGCAACGCCCTGGTCCTGGAAGGTCGGCACCTGCGCCGTGGGCGCCCAGCGTTCGGCGCCGCCCTGGGCGATGCCGCGCAGGATGCCGTCGCGCATCAGGGCGAGGCCTTCGCTCATGTTGAAGGACCCGACCGCGATGCTATCCGACAGCAGGCTGGTGACGATGGGCGGCGTGCCGTTGAAGGGCACGTGGGAGAATTCGACGCCGGCGGCGTCCTGCAGCAACAGGATCAGCAGGTGGTCGTCGCTGCCGACGCCGGCGGTGCCGATGGTGACGGTGCCGGGCTGGGCACGGGCGGCGGCGATGAGGTCGGCGAGGTTGCGGATCGGGCTGCCGGCCTTGACCCAGAGGCCGCCGGGATCCTCGAGGACATTGCCGAGATAGGTGAAGTCCTGCACGCGGTAGCGCACGTAGCGCTCGATCGGCAGGGTGATGGAATTGGGCGCCTGGGCGACACCGATCGTGAAGCCATCGGGGGTGGCGGTGGCGACACCTTCGAAGGCCTGCTGGCCGGCGGCGGCGGCGCGGTTCATGACGACGAAATTGGCGCCGGGCAGGCTGCGCTGCATGACCGGCAGGAAGGCGCGGGCCAGCATGTCCATGCCGCCGCCGGCGGGGCCCGGGCACATCACCTGGATCGGCCGGTCGGCGGGCCAGGCGGCGCGGGCCAGGCGCGGGGTGGACAGTGCCGCGGCGGCGGCGGCCGCGGTGATCATGGTTCTGCGTCGCATGGCGCTTTCCTTCGTCTTCAGGCTGCGTCGATCAGGCCGCCGGTTTCGGACAGGGCGCGCAGATGGTGGTCGGCATCGCCGAACAGGGTGTCGATCGCGGTCAGGCGCTTGAAGTAGTGGCCGACCGCATATTCCATGGTCATGCCGATGCCGCCATGCAGCTGGATGGATTGCTGGCCGACCAGCCTGGCCATGCGGCCGATCTGCAGCTTGACGGCGTGGATGGCGCGGGCGCGTTCGGCGGCGTCCTCCTCCTGCACCATCATGGCGGCGTACATGGCCATGCTGCGGGCCTGCTCGATCGCGACCATCATGTCGGCGGCGCGGTGCTGCAGGGCCTGGAAGCCGCCGATGGCGCGGCCGAACTGCTTGCGGGTGCGGAGATAGTCGAGGGTGAGCTTCATCGTCGCGTCCATCGCGCCGACGGCTTCGGCGGCGAGTGCCGCGATGGCGTCCTCGGCGACGCGGCGCACCAGCGGCAGCCCGTCGCCGGGATCGCCGAGCACGGCTTCGGCGCGCACGCCGTCGAGGGTGACCTCGGCGGCGCGCAGCCCGTCGCTGGTGCGGTAGCCGCGCCGGGTCAGTCCGGGCGCGTCGCCGGCGACCAGGAAGACGCCGATGCCCTTGTGGTCGCGCTGCCCCTGCGCGGTGCGGGCGGTGACGAAGAGCTTGCCGGCGACGTCGCCATGCAGCACCACACCCTTGCGGCCATGCAGCGTCCAGCCGTCGCCGTCCCGCTTCGCGGCGGTGGCGACATCGTGCAGGTCGTGGCGCGACTGCGGCTCGGTATGCGCGAGCGCCAGCAGCAGGGATCCATCGGCGACCTGCGGCACCAGTTCGGCGCGAAGCGCGTCGGCGGCGCCATGGCGCAGCAGGCCGCCGCCGAGGACGATGGTCGCCAGCCAGGGTTCCAGCGCCAGCACGCCGCCCAGCGCCTCGGCGACGATCATGGTCTCGACGGCACCGCCGCCGAAGCCGCCATCGGCTTCCGCGAAGGGCAGGCCGAGGATGCCGAGCTCGGCATAGGTGGCCCAGACGTCCCGGCTCCAGCCGTCCGGCTGTTGCATGTAGGTCTTGCGGCTTTCGAAGCCGTAGCGGTCGGACAGCAGCTTGCCGAGACTGTCGGCGAGCAGGCGTTGCTCTTCGGAGAAATCGAAATCCATTTCACAATCTTCCTTGAGAGCGGAGCGGCCGATTCAGACCTCCAGGCCATTCGGCCTTCCGGTCATCGGACGCTTGTAAGAGAGCGACCGATTCAGACCTCCAGGCCTTCGGCCTTCCGGTCATCGGACGCTCAGAGCCCCAGAAAGGCTTTCGCCATGATGTTGCGTTGGATCTCGTTGGAGCCGCCGTAGATGCTCTGCTTGCGCCAGTTGAAATAGGTCGGCTGCGCGAGCGTCGCCCATTCCGGTGCGAGTTCCGGCTCGTTCCAGCGATCCTGCTCGGGATCGGCGCCGACCAGGCCATAGGGGCCGGCAGCCTCGACGAAGAGCTCGCTGATCGCCTGCTGGATCTCGGTGCCGCGGATCTTCAGCACGGAGGAAGCTGGGTCCGGCTTGCCCTCGCCCAGACGCTTGTTCTCATTGGCCAGCACGCGAAGCGTCGTCATCTCCAGCGCCTTGAGCTGGACCTCGACCTCGGTCAGCTTCTCGCGGAAGCGGGGATCGTCCAGCAGCGGCCTGCCGCCGCCCGGCGCTTCGCGGGCGATGGTCTTCAGGCGGCGGATACGCTCCTTGGAGGCACCGACCCGGGCCTGGCCGGTGCGCTCATTCGACAGCAGGAACTTGGCGCAGTCCCAGCCCTTGTTCTCGGTGCCGACCAGGTTCTCGACCGGGATCCTTACCTCGTCGAAGAAGACCTCGTTCACCTCATGCGCGCCGTCGATGGTGATGATTGGCCGCACGGTGATGCCGGGGGTCTTCATGTCGCAGAGCAGGAAGCTGATGCCTTCCTGCGGCTTGGCCGCCTGCGGGTTGCTGCGCACCAGCAGGAAGATCCAGTCGGCATGCTGCGCCAGCGTTGTCCAGGTCTTCTGGCCGTTGACGATGTAATGGTCCCCTTCCCGCCTGGCCGCGCATTTCAGGCTGGCGAGGTCGGATCCGGCGCCGGGTTCCGAAAAGCCCTGGCACCACCAGTCATCGAGGTTCGCCATGCGCGGCAGGAAGTGCTTCTTCTGCGACTCGGTGCCGAAGGCGCAGACTACCGGGCCCACCATCGCGGTGTTGAAGGCGAGCGGGTTCGGCGCCGGGGTCTGCTGCATCTCCTCGCTCAGGATGAAGCGCTTGATGGCGCTCCAGCCGGTGCCGCCCCATTCCACCGGCCAATGCGGCACCGCCCAGCCCCGCGCGTTCAGGGCGCGCTGCCATTGCACGACCATCGCCTTGGTCGGCGTGCGGCCGGCGGCCATGCGTTCCCGCGTCTCGGCGGGGAGATTGGCATCGATGAAGGCGCGCACCTCCTGGCGGAAAGCACGTTCTTCTTCGGTGAAACGGAGGTCCATGGCGGTCTCCCGGTCAGGTTCTGGGCGCGGAGGGGGAACGGGCCCGCTCCTCCTCCTGCAGCATGAGTTTGGAGAGCTTGCCGACGGCAGTGCGCGGCAGGCTGTCACGCAGTTCGAGCGCGACCGGCATTTCGTGCCGGCCGAGCTTGTCGGCCAGGAAGCGCTTCAGCGCGTCCAGCGTGAGTTCCGCGGCGCCGGGCTTCAGCGTGACGAAGGCCTTGGCGGATTGGCCGCGATAGACATCGGGAATGCCGATCACGATGCATTCGGCGACGTCCGGATGCTCGTAGATCGCTTCCTCGATGCTGCGCGGATAGACGTTGAAGCCGCCGGACAGGATCATGTCCTTCTTGCGGTCGGTCAGGAAGAAGAAGCCGTCCTCATCCATGCGGCCGATATCGCCGGTCAGGAAGAAGCCATCGGCGAAGGCGCGCGCATTCTCCTCCGGCTTATTCCAGTAGCCCGACATCACATTCGGCCCGCGCACCCGGAACTCCCCGGTCTCCCCCGGCGGCAGCACCCGGTGCGGATCGTCCAGCGCCACCACCTGCATCTCCACATTCGGCAGCGGCAGGCCGATGGAGCCCGGGCGGCTGTCTCGCACCATCGGATGGCCGGTGCCGGCGGGCGCGGTTTCCGTCATGCCCCAGCCGCCGCGCAGCCGCGTGCCGGTGATGCGGGCGAAGCGCGCCTCCACCTCCACCGGCAGCGGCGCACCGCCGGAGGACGGCCAGCGTAGCGAGGAGAGGTCGCGGGTCTCGATGCTCGGATGGTTCGCCATCGCGATCCACATGGTCGGCACGCCGGCGAGCGTGGTGGCGCGGAACCGCTCGATATCGTCCAGGCACTGCTCGACCTCGAAGCGCTGCCGCAGCAGCACGGTGTTGCCGAGGCCGAGATGGCGATTGAGCGAGGTCAGCGCGAAGATATGGAACAGCGGCAGCACATGGATGGCGCGTTCCGGCGGATCATCCGGCCGCGCACGCTGGCTGGCCCAATAGGCCTGGATATTCGCCGCCGCGGTCAGGTTCGCATGCGTCAGCATGGCGCCCTTCGGCAGGCCGGTGGTGCCGCCGGTGTATTGCAGCAGCGCGACCGCATCCGCGTCGATCGCCGGTGCCGCGTCGATCGGCGGCGCGTCCAGCAGGCGCGCGAAGGGCAGCGCATCGGCCGGCATCGGCGCACCGGCGGCGCCACCCCAATGGGCGTCATCTGCGACGATCAGCCGGTCGATCAGCCCGCGCGCCTGCAGGGCGCGCACCCGCTGCAGCAGACCATCCTCGGCCAGGGTCACCACAACGCGGGCGCCACTATCGGCCAGCTTGTGCGCCAGCTCCCGCTCGGCATCCAAGGGGCTCATCTGCATCAGGCGGATGCCGGCGGTCGCGGCGCCGAAAAAGGCGATGCTGTGCCAGGGGGTATTGGGCAGGAACAGCGCGATGCCGCCCCGCGCTTCCGGCAGCGCCAGCAGCCCGGCGGCGCAGCGGCGCACCGCCTCCCCCAGCGCGGCATAGGTCAGGCTGCTCTCGCGATAGACCAGCGCGGCGCGATCCGGGTTGCGCGCCACGCTCGCCGCCAGATGGGCGCCCAAGGTCGTGGTCGCGATCGGCGCGTCCCAGGCGATGCCGGGCGGGTAGCTCGCTTCCCAGGCGAAGGGGCGCCCGGACAGGCTCACCCGATGGCGGCGGAGAAGCGCCCGCCCTCGGCGGCCAGCTTTTCGATCAGCGCCGCCGGCCGCAGATTGGCATCCCCGGTCGCGGCCGCGTAGTGGGCGAGCTTGTCGCGCACCGCCGGCAGGCCCTGGGTATCGGCCCAGAACATCGGGCCGCCGCGCCACGCCGGCCAGCCGAAGCCGTTGACGAAGACCACGTCGATGTCGATGGCGCGCGCCGCGACGCCTTCTTCCAGGATATGCGCGCCTTCGTTCACCATCGGCAGCAGCAGGCGTTCCAGGATCTCCTGGTCGCCGATCGCGCGGCGGCGGATCTGCAACTGCTCCGAGGTTTCGACGATGATGCGCTCCACCTCCGGGTCCGGCAGCCGGGTGCGCTTCTCGTCATAGCGATACCAGCCTTTGCCGGTCTTCTGGCCGAAGCGGCCGGCGGCGACCACGGCGTCCGCGATCGGCGCGACCGCGCCGCGGGCCCGGCGCACCGCGGCGCCGATATCGAGCCCGGCCAGGTCGCCGGTCGCGAGCGGCCCCATCGCCATGCCATAGGCTTCCATCACCCGGTCGATATCCTGCGGCAGGCAGCCTTCCTGCAGCAGCTTCTCCACCTGCGGGCTGCGCTTGCCGGTCATGCGGTTGCCGACGAAGCCGTCGCAATTGCCGACCACGACCGAGAGCTTGCCGATCCGCTTGCCGACATCCATCGCGGTGACGATGGCGGCCGGGCTGCTCGCCTTGCCGCGCACGATCTCCAGCAGGCGCATGACATTGGCCGGGCTGAAGAAATGCATGCCGACCACCAGCTCCGGCCGCCGGGTCGCGCCGGCGATGGCGTCGATATCGAGGGTCGAGGTGTTGCTGGCCAGCACGATGCCGGGCCTGGCCAGCCGGTCGAGATCGGCGAACAGCGCCTTCTTGACGGCCATATCCTCGAACACCGCCTCGATCACCAGGTCGGCCTCGGCGACGATGCCGAGATCGGTGGAGCCCTTCAGAAGCGCCGCGCGCCGTTCCATCTCGGCCGCCGCCAGACGGCCGCTGTCGACCGTGCGCTGCCAGTTGGCGCGGCAGCGCGCGATGCCCTTCTCCAGCGCGGCGGGGTCGCGTTCCACCACGGTCACCGGAATACCGTGATTGGCGAAGCTCATCGCGATGCCGCCGCCCATGGTGCCGGCGCCGATCACCACCGCGCGCGCGACCGGCAGCGGCCTGGCATCGGCCGGCAGGCCGGGAACGCGCAGCACTTCCCGCTCGCCGAAGAAGATATGGCGCAACGCCTTGGACTGCTCGCCGGCGACGAGCTGGGAAAAGAGATCCCGCTCCTTCTGCAGCCCTTGTTCCAGCGGCAGGGTGACGGCGGCGCGCACCGCCTCCACGCAGCCGCGCGGGCTTTCCTGGCCACGGCTGCGTTTCAGCAGCGCGGCGGCCTTGGCATCGAAGGCCGCCATGTCCTGGCCCGCGATGCGATCGACGCGGTTGGCGGCCAGGGTGAAGCGGCGCCGTGCCTCCAGCGCGCCCCGCACCCAGGACACCGCCTCCGCCTCCAGGTCGCCCGGCAGCACCGCGTCGACGAAGCCGAGCGCCAGCGCCTTCTCGCCGCTGACCGGATCGCCGGTGACGATGATGTCCATCGCCGCCTCGGCGCCGATCAGGCGCGGCAGGCGCTGGGTGCCGCCGGCGCCTGGTACGAAGCCGCGCTTCACTTCCGGCAGGCCAAGCATGGTTCCGGGTGCCACCAGCCGGGCGTGACAGGCCAGCGCCAGTTCCAGCCCGCCGCCGAGCGCGCTGCCATGGATCGCCGCCGCCACGATGCCGGGAAATGCCGCGATCGCCGCGAAGAGGTCCGGCAGGGAGGGCGGCACCCGCGGCTTGCCGAACTCGGTCATCTCCGCGCCGGCGCTGAACATGCGGCCGTCGCCGATGATCAGCACCGCCTTGGCCCCGCTCGCCGCCGCGGCACGCAGGCCATCGGCCAGGCCGGCCCGCACCTCGGTGCGCAGGGTATTGACGGGGGGGTTGGCGATCCGCAGCACCTGCACGTCGCCATGGCGGTGCTGGCGCATGAATTCGTTCATGGAACGCTTCCTCTCCGTCGTCTTGGCGCAAGTGTCCCGCATGCCATCGGCCCCGGCAAGCGCCGCGAGGCGCCGGTGCGGGAGTTGCCCTGCGCTTCGCGCCATGGTGGTCTTCCCAGGAACGGGAGGAACCATATGTCGCTCTTCAACCTGACCGGGAAGGTCGCCATCGTCACCGGTGCCAGCAAGGGCATCGGCCGCGCCATCGCCGAACGCCTGGCCGAACACGGCGCCAAGGTCGCCGTCTCCTCCCGCCGCATCGAGGCCTGCGAGGAGGTGGTGGCGGGCATCACCGCCAAGGGCGGCGAGGCTTTCGCGATGGCCTGCAATATCGGCCGCAAGCCGGAGCTGCAGGCGCTGGTCGACGCCACCCTCGCCCGCTGGGGGCGGATCGACACCGCGGTCTGCAATGCCGCGATCAATCCGCATTTCGGATCCTCGATGACCATCCCGGACGAGATGTTCGACAAGGTGATGGCGTCGAACATCAAGTCGAACCTGTGGCTGTCCAACATGGTCATCCCGCAGATGGAGAGGCAGGGCGGCGGGTCGATCATCATCGTCTCCTCGATCGGCGGCTTCCGCGGCTCCCCGGTGCTGGGCGCCTATGCGATCTCCAAGGCGGCGGACATGCAGCTGGTGCGCAACCTGGCGGTGGAGCACGGGCCGAAGAACATCCGCGCCAACGCCATCGCGCCCGGCCTGGTGCGCACCGACTTCGCCCGCGCGCTGTGGGAGAACCCGGAGATCTACACCAAGCGCACCCGCGACACGCCGCTCGGCCGCATCGGAGAGCCGGACGAGATCGCGGGCGCCGCGGTCTTCCTCGCCTCCTCCGCCGCCGGCTTCATGACCGGGCAGACCATCACCATCGATGGCGGCGTGCTGGCCGGCCCGCCAATGCGCGCGGAGGATTAGGAGCTCTGATGCCGCCCCTGCCGGCGGAAATCGCGGCCGGGCTCGCCGCCATGGGCCTGCCGGGGACGGAGGGCGAGCCGCTGACCGGCGGCGTCTCCTCCGATATCTGGCGGATCGGCGATTTCTGCGTGAAGCGCGCGCTGCCGAAGCTCAAGGTCGCGGCCGATTGGCGGGCGCCGGTCGCACGCAACCTCTATGAGGCGCGCTGGCTGCAGCGTGCGGGGGATGCGGTGCCGGGCGCGGTGCCGACGCTGCTCGGGCAGGATGAAGCGACCGGCACCCTGGCCATGCAGTTCCTGGCGCCGGCCGATCATCCGGTCTGGAAGCAGCGGCTGCGCGAGGGCCATGCCGATCCGCGTTTCGCGGCGGAAGTCGGCCGGCGACTGGCCCGTATCCATGCATCCAGCGCCCGCGACCCGGGCTGCGCCGCCGCCTTCCCGACCGATGCGATCTTCCACGCCATCCGGCTGGAACCCTATCTGCTGGCGACCGCCCGCGCGCATCCTGACCTGGCATCGCGGCTGGAGGCGCTGGTGGACATCACCGCGGCGACGAAGCGGGCGCTGGTGCATGGCGATGTCAGCCCGAAGAACATCCTCTGCGGCCCGAACGGCCCGGTCTTCCTGGATGCCGAATGCGCCTGGTGGGGCGACCCCGCCTTCGACCTGGCCTTCTGCCTGAACCACCTGCTGCTGAAATGCCTGTGGACCCCCGCCGCGACCACCGGCTTCCTGGCCTGCTTCGACGCACTCGCCGCCGCCCATGTCGCCAGAGTCGACTGGGAGCCGCGCGACGCGCTGGAAGGCCGCGCCGCGGCCTTGCTGCCGGGCCTTTTCCTGGCGCGCATCGACGGCAAGAGCCCGGCCGAATACATCACCGCGGATCGCGACAGGGACCGCGTGCGCCGCGTGGCGCGGCACCTGTTGCTGGCGCCGCCCGCGCGCCTGTCCGCCATCCGCGCCGCCTGGGCCGAGGAACTCGCCGCATGAGCACGACCATCACCGCCATCCGTGGCCGCCGCGTCTGGGACAGCCGCGGCCGTCCGACCGTGGAGGCGGAGATCCACCTCGCCTCCGGCGCCATCGGCCGCGCCATCGCGCCGGCCGGCGCCTCCACCGGCTCCGGCGAGGCGCTGGACCGGCGCGATGGTGGCACCGCCTTCGGCGGCTATGACGTGACCCGCGCGGTGGCTGCGGTGCGGGAGGAGATCGCACCGGCCCTGCTCGGCAGCGACGCCGCCGACCAGTCCGGCCTGGACGCGAAGCTGATCGCGCTGGACGGCACGCCGGACAAGCGCCGGCTCGGCGCCAATGCGACGCTCGCGGTTTCCATGGCCGCCGCGCATGCCAGCGCGGCGGCGGCGGGCCTGCCGCTCTACCGCCATCTCGGCGGCGACGGCGCGACCTTGCTGCCGCTGCCGCAGATCCAGATCTTCGGCGGCGGCGCCCATGCCGGTCGCCG
Organism: Roseomonas sp.; assembly: GCA_036499545.1. Lineage (GTDB taxonomy): Bacteria > Pseudomonadota > Alphaproteobacteria > Acetobacterales > Acetobacteraceae > Plastoroseomonas. The sequence continues at coordinate 9,666 of DASYDR010000287.1, forward strand.
CGTCGACATCCAGGATTTCCTGATCATCTGCCCGGCCGCCGAGAGCTTCGCCCAGGCGCTGGACTGGACGGCGGAGGTCTATCGCGCCGCCGGCGGCCTCATGAAAGCGCGCGGCGCGCTGCAGGGCGTGGCCGATGAAGGCGGCTGGTGGCCGGCCTTCGCGGCCAATGAGGACGCGATCGAGACCCTGGTCCGCGCCATCGAGGCGGCTGGCTTCCAGCCTGGTGCCGATGTCGCGATCGCGCTCGACATCGCCGCCAGCGAATTCGGCAAGGGCGGCCGCTATACGCTGGGGCTCGAGAACCGGGTGCTCGACAGCGCCGGCATGATCGAGATGCTGACCCGCTGGCTGCGCGACTACCCGATCGCGTCGATCGAGGATCCGCTGGCAGAGGATGACGCGGAAGGCTTTGCCGCCTTCACGCGCCAGGTCGGCAGCCGCGTGCAGGTGGTGGGCGATGATTTCCTGGTGACCGAAGCCGCGCGGGTCCGCGCCGCCGCCGCCGCGGGCGCGGCCAATACCGTGCTGATCAAGCCGAACCAGCGCGGCACCCTGACCGAGACCCGCGCCGCCTGGGATGCGGCGAAGGCGGTCGGCTTCTCCGGCATCGTCTCCGCCCGCAGCGGCGAGACCGAGGATGTCACCATCGTGCATCTCGCGGTCGGCTGGGGCGTCGGCCAGCTCAAGGTCGGCTCCTTCACCCGCTCCGAACGCATGGCCAAATGGAACGAGGCGCTGCGCGTCGAGGAAGCGCTCGGCTCCCATGCCCGCTTCGCCGGCGGCGCGGTGCTGGGCCGGTCGCCATGACCACCCGCGTCACCTTCCACTACGCGGCGGGACCAGGGCTGGCGGCGCAGCTCACGGCGCTGGACGGCGTCACGGTGGAAACCTGCGCGGAAGCGGACGAGGCGCGCTTCGCGGCGCTGCTGCCGCGGACCGAGGTGCTGTGGCATGTGCTGAAGCCGGTGACGGCTTCGGTGATGGATGCGGCCCCCGGGCTGAAGCTGATCCAGAAGATCGGCGTTGGCGTGAACACCATCGATGTGGAGGCTGCCAGGGCACGGGGCATCGCGGTCTGCAACCTGCCGGGGACGAATGCGCCGGCGGTGGCGGAGATGGCGCTGCTGCTGATGCTTGGCGCGCTGCGCCAGGCGGCGCGCTTCGATGCCGCGACCCGCGCCGGCACCGGCTGGTCGCAATCCCCGGCAGTGCAGGATGGGCTGCGGGAACTGGGTGGGATCACGGTCGGGCTGGTCGGCGCCGGCGCGGTGCCGCGGGCGCTGGCGCCGGTGCTGCGCGCCATGGGCTGCCGCCTGCTCTACACCGCGACCGGCCCGAAGCCGGACGGCCCCGGCGACTACCGCCCGCTCGAGGCGTTACTGGCGGAGAGCGACCTGGTCTCGCTGCACCTGCCGCTGACGCCGGCGACCGCGCACATGATCGACGCCGCCGCGATCGCCCGCATGAAGCCGGGCGCGGTGCTGGTGAACACCGCCCGCGGCGGCCTGGTCGACACCGAGGCACTGGCAGCCGCGCTCGCCAGCGGCCGGCTCTCCGCCGCCGGCATCGATGTCTTCGAGGATGAGCCGGTCCCACCCGGCAATCCGCTGCTCGCGCTGCCCAACGTGCTGTTGGCGCCGCATATCGCCTGGCTCACCACCGGCACCTTCGCGCGCAGCTTCGCCCTGGCCGCGGAGAATTGCCGGCGGCTGCGCGCGGGAAACATGCTCCTGCACCGCGTCGCCTAGATGTCGTTGCTATGGAGGTTGTCCCTCCGGGGCTGTGCTGATTGGCTGTGGTTGCGAGGCCAACACCCCTTCAGCCGGAGCCCCGGATGGACAGCCATGAGAATGCCCGAACCACCCCTCATAGTCGAAGGCTG
>DASYDR010000288.1:0-20106 GCA_036499545.1 Roseomonas sp.
CGACTATGCCCGCCGCGGCATCCGCATGAACTGCGTGGTGCCGGGGTTGATGAACACGCCGCTGGTGCAGAAGGTGGCGAAGCAGTTCGCCAGCGAGAATGCCGGCATGGACCTCGACGCCTTCGTCAACCGCCGCCACAACCAGGTGCCGATGGGGCATATGGGCGAAGGCTGGGACGTCGCGCATGCCGCGCTGTTCCTCGCCTCCGACGAGGCGAAATACGTGACGGCGACCGAGATCCTGGTGGATGGCGGGCTCTGCGCCGCCGTCCGCAACTGACAATCATCCCCAGCTCCAGGGCGAACCCATGACCGAACGCTATCCCCCGCTCGCCGCCGCCGCCATGACCGCCGCCCAGGCGGCGGTGGCCGAGGCGATCCTCAGCGGCCCGCGCGGCCAGATCCAGGGCCCGTTCAACGTGCTGCTGCGCGCGCCGCATCTGGCCGACCACGTGCAGCGGCTGGGCGCGCATCTGCGCTTCTCCGGCGCCATGGCGGGCGCGGAGCGCGAGGTGGCGATCCTCACCGTCTCCCGCCGCTGGGCCGCGCAGTTCGAATGGTTCGCGCATCATCCGATCGCGATGGATCTCGGCGTCGATGCCGCGGCGGCGGAACGGCTGCGCCTGGGCCAGGATCCGGCCTTCCCGGATGCGCGGCACCACCTGGTCTGGCGCCTGTCCCGCCGGGTGCTGGATACCGGCCGGCTCGACGACGCGCTGTTCGCCGAAGGCACCGCCGCGCTGGGTGACGAGGCGATGGTCGAACTGCTCACCGTGCTCGGCTATTACACCTTGCTGTCCTTCATCCTGAATGTCGGGCAGGTGCCGGTGCCGGATGCGCCCTTCCCGGAAGCGGGTGCGTGAGCCTGCCCGGGATCGCTACGAAAAATATCGAGGAGACTGCCTGACCATGGCCAAGCGGAAGGTGATCATCAGCTGCGCTGTCACCGGCGCGATCCATACGCCGAGCATGTCGCCGCATCTGCCGGTCTCCGCGCAGGAGATCGCGGATGCGGCGCTGGGCGCCGTGGAAGCGGGTGCGGCGATCGTGCATCTGCATGCCCGCAATCCCGATGACGGCCGGCCCGACCAGACGCCGGAAGGCTTCGCGCCCTTCCTGAAGATCATCAAGCAGCGCAGCGACTGCGTGGTGAACATCACCACCGGCGGCGCGCCGACCATGACGATCGAGGAGCGGGTCCGCCCGGCGGCGGTGCACAAGCCGGAAGTGGCCAGCCTCAACATGGGCAGCATGAATTTCGGCCTGTTCGGCATGCTCAACCGCTTCAAGGACTTCAAGCACCAGTGGGAGAAGGACTACCTCTCCGACAAGGGCATCATCTTCCGCAACAGCTTCGCCGATATCGAATACATCCTGACCACCTGCGCGGAGAACGGCACCCGGTTCGAGTTCGAGTGCTACGACACCGCGCACCTCTACAACCTGAAGTACTTCTTCGATCAGGGCCTGGTGAAGGGGCCGCTGTTCATCCAGACCGTGTTCGGCCTGCAGGGCGGCATCGGCGGCCATCCGGAGGATGTGCAGCACATGAAGCGCACCGCCGACCGGCTGTTCGGCGACAATTACCGCTGGTCGGTGCTGGGCGCCGGGCGCAACCAGCTGCCGATCGCGGCGATGGCGGCGGCGATGGGCGGCAATGTCCGGGTCGGGCTGGAAGACAGCCTCTGGGCCGGCCCTGGCAAGCTCGCCGCGTCCAATGCGGAACAGGTGCGGCTGGTGCGGCAGATCATCGAAGGCCTCGGCCTCGACGTCGCCTCGCCGGAGGAAGCGCGGGCGATGCTGGACCTGAAGGGCGGCGACAAGGTCGGCTTCTAACGCGGAGCGGCGGGAAGGATGGCGCGCTCCTCGTCATTCCTCCCGCCGGATAGGATGCCGCCTGGACAATACCAGGAGGTAGCGGCGTGAAGACCTACGGCCACTATATCGACGGCGCCTATGTCGACCCGGCTTCGGGCGCCTGGCTCGACAGCCTGAACCCCTATACCGGCGAGGTCTGGGCCCGCATTCCGCGCGGCGATGCCGCCGATGTCGACCGTGCCGTGGCCGCCGCCGCCCGCGCGATGCGGGAAGGGCCCTGGGCCACGATGAACGCGTCGAGCCGCGGCAAGCTGATGCACCGGCTCGCCGACCTGATCGCCGCCAATGCCGAGCGGCTGGCCGAGGTCGAGGTGCGCGACAACGGCAAGCTGCTGGCGGAGATGCTGGGCCAGGTCCGCTACAATCCGGAATGGTGGCGCTATTTCGGCGGCCTGGCCGACAAGCTGGAAGGCGCCGTCGTGCCGATCGACAAGCCGGACATGTTCGCCTTCACCCGGCATGAGCCGGTCGGCGTCGTCGGCGCGCTGACGGCGTGGAATTCGCCGCTGCTGTTCATCGCCTGGAAATGCGCGCCGGCGCTGGCGGCGGGCTGCACGGTGGTGGTGAAGCCATCCGAATTCGCCTCCTGCTCCACCCTGGAATTCGCGGCGCTGACCAAGGAAGCGGGCTTCCCGGACGGCGTCTTCAACGTCATCGCCGGGCTGGGGCCGGAGGCCGGGTCGGCGCTGGTCGACCATCCGGACGTGGCGAAGATCACCTTCACGGGGTCGGACGCGACCGGTGCGCGGATCTACGCCCAGGCGGCGAAGGCGATGAAGCGCGTCTCGCTCGAACTCGGCGGCAAGTCGCCCAATATCGTGTTCGACGACGCCGACCTCGACATGGCGGTGGCCGGCGTGATCTCCGGCATCTTCGCCGCCACTGGGCAGACCTGCATCGCGGGGTCGCGCGTGCTGGTGCAGAACTCGATCCGGGAACGCTTCACCGAACGGCTGGTGGAACTCGGCAAGACGGCGCGCAAGGGCGACCCGATGCTGCCCGACACCAATATCGGGCCGGTGACGACGGCGCCGCAATACCGCAAGATCCTGGACTACATCGACATCGCGAAGAACGAGGGCGCGCGCTGCATCCTGGGCGGCGGGCCGGCCGCCGGCTATCCGGGCGGCCAGTTCGTGGAGCCGACCATCTTCACCGACGTGACGCCTTCGATGCGCATCGCGCGGGAGGAGGTGTTCGGGCCGGTGCTGTCGATCCTCGGCTTCGATGACGAGGCGGAGGCGCTGCGGGTCGCCAATGACACCATCTATGGCCTCGCCGCCGGGGTCTGGACCCAGGATATCGGCCGGGCGGTGCGCATGTCCTCATCGCTCAAGGCCGGCACCGTCTGGGTGAACACCTATCGCGCGGTCAGCTACATGATGCCCTTCGGCGGCATGAAGCATTCCGGCATCGGCCGCGAGAGCGGCATCGAGGCGGTGCGCGAATACCTGGAGACGAAGAGCGTGTGGATCTCGACGGCCAGGGGCGCGCCGGCGAACCCCTTCGTCATGCGGTAGGATCCCGCCCGGCGGCGGGAAGCGCCCCGCGTCAGTTCCCGCCGCCATTCGGGCGGTTGCCGACCGCCCCCGGCCCGGGCGGCAAGGGCGCCAGGGTATTGCCCGGGGCCCAGAAGCGCAGCGGCGCCCATTGCACCGGCGGCCCCGGGGTCTGCACCAGCACCCAGCTCTGCCCGGTCGCGGTATCGACCAGCACGGTCGGGTTGCCCGGCACCGCCTGGTAGCGGCCGGGGGAGGGGGCCGGCTGCGCGGCCGCCACGCCCGGGACCAGCAGCAGCAGCGCCGCGAGGGTGATCGGACCGGGTCGCATTGCAGGATCCTTCGGTTCGTTGCGTGATCAATCTCGTTGCAATCCGCGCCCTTGGCCAGTCGAACTTATCGCGAGCGGCAGCCTGGGTGCCGGCGCGGCGCTTGACCCGGATGACACGGTGCCGGAATGTTTGCCGATCGTCGTCGAAGGGACCGTGTCGTGCTGCGCGCTGTTTCGAGCCTGCTGCTGATCCTGCTGGCCGGCCTCGTCTCGGTGCCGGCCGAAGCCCAGGGCCGCCGGGTCGCGCTGGTGGTCGGCATCGACAATTACCAGCAGGTCGACAAGCTCTCCCGCGCCCGCAATGACGCGACCGCGGTCGCGGCGCGGCTCAGCGGCGCCGGCTTCGAGGTCATCCTGCGCACCGATCCCGACCGCCGCGCCTTCTCCCTCGCCATCTCGGAATTCGAGGAGAAGCTGCGCGGCGCCGAGGTCGGCATGTTCTTCTACGCCGGGCACGGGGTCGAGATCCGCGGCACCAATGTGCTGCTGCCGGCCGATATTCCGGCGTCGCTGTCGGAATCGATCATCCTGCGCGAAGGCGTGCTGCTGACCGACCTGGCGCAGACCATGTCCGATTCGGGCGTCCGCTATTCCGCGCTGATCATCGATGCCTGCCGCGACAACCCGCTGCCGCGCCAGTCCGGACGCAGCGTCGGCCGCACCCGCGGCCTCGGCCGTGCCGATACGCCGCGCGGCACCTATGTGGTCTATTCCGCCGGCATCGGCGAAGCGGCGCTCGACCGGCTGGGCGACGACGATGCCTCGCCCAACAGCGTCTTCACCCGCCACCTGCTGCCGGCGCTGGCCGAGCCCGGGGTCAGCCTGGATGCCGCGGTGAAGCAGGTGCGCGACCTGGTGCGATCCGATGCGGCCCTGGTCCGCCATGCCCAGAACCCCGCGATCTACGACCAGGCGACCGGGGAGCTGTATCTGGTCCCGGCGATGCCGAGCCCGCCGCAGCCGCCGGCCCCGCCGCAGCCGGCAGCCGCCCCGCCCGCGACCGGCGCCGCCGACGCCACCGAACTGCTGTTCTGGCAATCGATCCACGGCCAGGGCGAAGCGGCGGAGCTGGAGGCCTATCTGGCGCGCTGGCCGGAAGGGGTCTTCTCCTCGATCGCCCGCGGCCGGCTGGCCGCCCTTTCCGCGCCGCCGCCGCCGCCGCGGTCCCTGCCGGTGGCGCCGGTCGCGCCGCCCGCCGCGGCGGGGCCGGCCGCGCTCGACCGGGACGGTATCCAGCAGCTCCAGCGGGGCCTGGCGGGGCTGGGGCTGGATCCCGGCCCGGCCGATGGCGCCATCGGGCCGCGCACCACGGCCGCGATCCGCGTCTTCCAGCTCGCGGTCGCGCTGCCGGCGGATGGGGAAGCGACGGACCAGGTGCTGCAGCGCCTGCGTGGCGGGCCGGCGCCCACGCCGGCCGAGCTGTCGCAGGGGCTGGCGGCGCAGGCCACCGCGCTGCAGGGCGATCGCGCCATGCAGGCGGAGGTGGTGCGGCTGCTGGATGCCGCGACCCGGCTGGCGCCACGGGATGCCGCGCTCTGGCTGGCCCTCGGCGATGCGCAACGCGCCCGCGGCGGCAATGACCAGGCCCGGCGGGCTTTCACCCAGGCGCAGCAGGCCGGCGCCAATACCCCGGTGCAGGCGGAGGCGCAGCGACGGCTGGCGGCGCTGCCCGCGGTCGCGACGCCGGCCGCGGCCGGCGCCCAGCCGGCCGTCGCGCCGCCTGGCCGCTGCGGCGTGAGCTTCGCCGGCATCCGCAGCCAGGACGGGCTGACCGGCTTCGCCTTCCGCAATTCCTGCGCGACGCCGATGGCGTTCCGCGCCGAATGCCCGGGCGCGCCGAGCCTCGCGCGCGGCGACCTGACGATCGGGGCCGGCACCAGCACCGTGGTCTGGGCGCCGGCACGGGGGGCGGCGCAGGCCTGCCGCATCACCTCCAGCCGGGCGCGCTGACCCGGCCGCGCGGATCGCGGGCAGGACATTTTCCGAAAGTCATTTCTTGTCGAAGGCACCGGCGCGCGAAATGGGGCCTGCTGGGCCAATGGCGTTCGCTACCGGGGATGACGGCGGGGCGGGCGTGATCCGTGCCCGGCATGCGCCGGCGGGATGGCGGCCGATCCCGTCCTGAGGGCGCCCGCGGGCACCGTCGCGGATGTTTCCGGTCAAGGGAGCCTGGGGTGCAGATGGCAATGACGATGGGCGGCGGTGCGGTCCTGCTTGGGCTGTTCTGCCTGTTCGCGGGGCTCTGGGGCGGCACCGCCCATGATTGCGCCATCGCCGCCTGGCTGTTCCTCCCGGTCTGGCTCGGCGTCTCGCTGGTCAACATGTGGGTGGGCGTGGTGAAGGCGGGCTATTCCGTGCGGTCGGAACTGCCCGTCCTGCTGGTGGTGTTCGCGGTGCCCGCGGTCCTCGCCGCCGCGATGATCTGGGGCCTGGCGCGGTGAACGCGCGGCCGGCGGCGCGGGCCCGGCCCTCCGCTATCGGCGAATGATCGGCGGATCTTGATATGGCCCGGCATCGCGGCGGTCTTCCGGATCGCCGGGGCCTTCGCCGGGCATGCGGCGCGGCCGGCATGCCGGGCCGTCACGGCGCCGCGCCCGGTGGCGCGGCGGGACGACCCGGCCGCCAGACAACGATATCTAGCCGCAGACGGTCAGCCGATACCGGCTCGGCGTCATGCCGACATGCTCCTTGAAGGCGGTGGCGAAATGGCTGGGCGTGGCGAAGCCGACCGCCAGTGCGATCGCGGTGATGGGATGCCCGGCATCCGCCAGCATCGCCTTCGCCGCCGCGATGCGCGCCCCGATGAGCCACTGGTAGGGCGTGGTGCCGCAGGCCTGCTGGAAGGCCTTGAGGAAATCCGCGTTGGTCATTCCGAAGCGGGCCGCCATGTCCGTCAGGGTGTGGCGCGTGTCGAGCGAGCCGCGGAGATCATCCAGGAGAGTGCGCAGGGCCTGCTGATCCAGCGTCCTGGTGCGGGCGGCGGTGGGCGGCTGGCACGGCCTGAAGCTGTCGAGCAGGTGCAGGCGCAGGGCCTCGGCCAGCGAATCGCGCAACAGGAGCGCGGCGCCGTCCTCGCGCCCCGCCAGGGAGGCCAGGCGCAGCGTCAGCTGGTGCAGGAAGGGATCATGATGCGCGGCGTCCGGCCCGAGCGCGCAATTGCCCAGCAGCGTCTTGGGGATCGTGATCTCGCAATAGCCGGCGATGTCGCCCGGCGCGGCCGCCGGGTGCTGCCGTGCCGTGGGCACGATCGGCAGGTCCATGGCTTCCGGCGGCATCCGGGCCGGCGGGCCATCGGTGCGGATCGTTTCCATCGACCGCGGCGCGCCATCCAGCTGGACGACCAGGACATGATGATCGGCCCCGGAACCCCGGCCGGCCGGCCGGGTGGCGGCGTCGTCGACGAAGTTGAAGCCGATCCCCCGCGCTGTCATCGCATGATGCGCGAGCACATCTCTCTGTGACAGGGAAGGCTGTCCATCGCGGATCATTCGGGGCTCCTGGGGAAGCATGTCGGTGTCTGGCGGGCAGGGACGGCCGGCATTGCCCGGCATGTCAGGCGGCCGGATCGGCGCATGCCGCCGCCAGCCTCGGGGCCGGCATCGGCCGCCCCGGATCCGCCTGATGCTCCGACCGCCGCAACTGGCCCGGTGTCGCCAGCCGGAGGCGGGCCAGCGTGGACGTCATGTGGCTCTGGCTGGAGAAACCGGCGGTGCGGGCGATGTCGGCGAAGGGCAGGTCGGTTTCGCGGATCAGCTTCTCCGCATGCTCCATGCGAAGCTGCAGGAAATGGCGATGCGGGGGCTGGCCGAAGCTCTCCCGGAAGGCCCGGAGGAAGTAGCCGGGCGACAGCCTGGCCGCCGCGGCCAGCGCCGCCAGCGGCACCGGGTCCGCCAGATGATCATGCATCAGCGCCAGGACGGCCCGGCGCGCGACGGGGGACAGGCCGCCGCGCTGGACCGGCTGCCGCCCGCCCCGCTTGTGGGCGTAGCGCCGGAGAAGGTGCAGGGAAAATATCGTGTGCAGGGAATCGACCAGCAACGTGCTGGGCCCGCCCTCCGCGAGGAATTCCTTGCGCAGGAGTTGCCCGATGCTCGCCGCGTAGGGGTCCACGGTTCCGGCCTTCGGCGGCTGCAATTCGGAAAAGCTTCGGCCGAATTCCTTGTCGGCGAGGTAGGCCAGCCGGGTGCTGTCCATGGCGAACAGGATGTTCTGCTTGCTGACGGGCCAGCGCGCCCTGACATCGACGCCCGCGGGCATGATTTCCAGCGTCCCGCTCCGGGCCGTGAAGCGCTGCAGCCGATCGCTGCCCAGGGCCGTCTCCCGCCCCGGCTGCGGGGTCAGTAGCAGCACCGCCATATGGACCGGAGGCGTGAAGGCGATCGAATCAGGGCCGCGGCTGTGCAGGGCAGCCAGTCCGCCGGGGACGGCCATCCGTGGCCCCCAATCCGGCACCGGCCACGAGAAATCGGGTTCTGAGCAGGACTCCACAGCCTTTCCTCGGGTAAATTTGGGGTATGCGTGCCGCCGGACTCACAATTTGAATTCAGTTCAGAATTAAATTGACATTAATTACGTTATAAGCTTGGCGTTAATTTGAGCGTTACAATCTTAAGGGGTTCTTTACGAATGCTTCCGTTCGATTATATTCGATATGCGGTTTGGTCTTGATGGAGAACTGATTGCATTCGGCAGAGCGCATGTCATGAACGAGATACGAACGCGGGGCGAAATTGCGCCGATGGCCTAATGACGGAATGATCGGACAATCTCCGGATCAGTCATGGTGAGCAGGCTCCGATCGGCGTGGCGTTGCCTCAAGGCCTGTCCTGACGCACAGTCGGGGGCCGCGGTGCATTCGGGAATATTTTGGAAGTTTCAGTGACTTTACCGACAGCCAAGGCTTATGGTTTCGATGGATTCCGGCTGGATCTCGTGCAGGGGACGTTGCGCGACCCCGGCGGCGCCGATCTGCATCTGCGTCCCAAGGCCTTCGCCGCGCTGCGCTACCTGCTGGAGAATGCCGGCCGGCTGATCGGGCGCGATGCGCTGATGGATGCCCTGTGGCCCGGGCTCGCGGTCACCGACGACAGCCTGACCCAATGCATCAGCGAGATCCGGGGCGCGCTGGGCGACCGGGCCGGGAAGGTGCTGCGCACCGTGCCGCGGCGCGGCTACATCCTGGCATCCCCGGTGACGGTCCTGCAGGACGACGCGCAGCTTGCGGTGCTGCCCGCGCGGCCGTCGGTTCCGACCCTTCCCGAGCCCGGCAGGCGGGTACCGGATCCGCTGCTGCGCCTGCATCACCTCGAGGCTTCCGGCATCGGCGGCGACGCGGAACGGCAGGTCACCGCGATGCTGAGCACCGAGGTGTTCACCGACCTGGCCCGTTCCTCCGGCCTGCGGGTGCGCGTCATGCCGGCCGCCCATGCGGCGGGGGGTGACGATGGCGGGTGGGACCGCGGTATCGCCGATGGCATGGGCGGGCGTGGCGGCCCGGCCGCGATCTGGCCGGAGGATGGCCCCCAGGATGCCGGCTTCGCCGACCATCCCCGACATCGCCGGCATGGCGACATGCCGGCGATGTCGGCGGCCAGGCCGCCCCCGGCAGGCTATGTGCTTTGGGGCAAGCTGCTGTTGCTGGAAGGCGAGATCCGGGTTTCCCTCTGGCTGTCGCGGGCCTCGGGGCCCGATGCGCTCTGGGCCGATCGCTTCCAGTATGCCTGGCCCGATCCGGGGGGGCTCGAAGCGCTGTCGACCCGGCTGGTGGACACCATCATCCATCAGGTGGAGCGGGAGGAGCTGCGTCTGGCGCGCCGGCTGCCGCTCGAGGCGCTGGGCGCACGGCAGCTCTGCCTGATGGGGCTCGATCACTACACGCGCGGGAACGAAGCGGACACCATGATGGCGCGCAGCCTGTTCGACCGCGCCATGACGGTCGAACCCGATTACGCCTTGGCCCATACTTGGCAGGCCTACGCCATGCAGCGCGCCTGGACCAATGGCTGGGGGCCGCCGAGCCGCGATGTGGCGTGGCAGCAGCTTCTGGCCTTGGCACGCACCGGCGTGCAGCTCGCACCCGAATCGCCGCTGGCGGTGGCCCGTCTCGCCTACTCGCTGACCATGCATCACCGCTGGGACGAGGCGATGGACACCATCTTCGCGATGATCCGCAACGACCGGGCTCTCGACTTCTCGACCCGGACCACCTGCGGCCTGGTGCTGTCCAAGTGCGGGCGTCCGCAGGAGGCGCTGGCGCTGCTGCGCCGTGTGCTGGCCGTGGATCCGTTCACGCCGCCATCGGTGCGGCAGACCCTGGGCCAGATTCTGCTGCTCGCGGGCCAGCCGGAGGCGGCGCTTTCGGAACTGCGCTGGTGCGCGGCACGGCTGCCGGATTTCCCCTCCGGCTTCCATGACCTGGTCGTCGCGGCGGTCGAGACCGGCCGCCTGGAGGAAGCCAGGGCGGCATTGGTGCAGGTGCGGCGGTTGCTGCCCGGCTGGCGGCCGAGCAACGCGCATGGCAACTGGTGCTTCCGGCAGCCGGAGGTGGTGGCGCGCTTCACCGCCGCCTTCCGCGCTGTCGGCCTGGAGGCGGGGAACGATGCGGCGGGCGATTCCGGCCACAGCGGAGCAGGTCAGGAATAAGGCCCGGCTGCCTCACGCCGGGCCGCCGCTTCAGGTCAGGAGCAGGAGGGTGACGAAGAAGATCGTCCAGAGGACGCCGGCGAGCGCCATGCCGATCAGGATGCCGCGCGCGACGCAGCAGCGCCCCTGACCCGCCCGGCAGCACGCCGCGCAACGGCGCGGCGTCGCCGGCGAGCGTCGCGCATCGACGGGTAGGGCCGGGACTGACTCGGTCTGCATCGCTTTCGCCGCACCTTGCCGGATTCAACGATCGTTGGCGGGTTCCCAGCAGCGGCAGAGGCCGCGGCCGTGGTTGATCTCGTCGGCGATGAGGCGTGACAGCAGCAGCTCGACAGGGCCGCGGCCGGTCGCGACTTCGCCGGTCACGATATCGGTGACGCTTTCGATATCGGCGGTGTGGAAGGCGCGTACCGTCCGGTGCAGATGGCACCAGCCGCGCAGCATCCGGCCCAGCTCGAATTCACCCTGCGGACTGAAGCCGCCCCAGGCGTCATGCACGGTGATCCTGCGCGTCAGGTTGTGGCCCTCGTCGGTGCCGTGCAACTGGACCTCGAAGCAGAGGTGGCGGACATCCGCCGTCCGCCCCGGATCCAGGTGCCGATCGCCATCGGCTTCAGGCTCGGCCGTCACGGCGGCGACCGGTCCCGCATGCAGCAGGGCCTGGGGCGGGTCGGCGATGGTATCGTCAGGCATTGCGTTTCCTCCCCTCAGCTTGGCCTGGTTCCGTCCTGGCGCAGGCTCGCCGCACCGGGCCGCGCTGTGTCGACGCCGCATTGAACGGGTCGTTGGTGCGCATCATCCCGAATTCGGCCTGAAATTAACCGGAATTTTTACCGAAATATCATGACGGTATTTCGTTGTCTTCCCGGCGTATTCTCGAAAGCTCAGTGATGTCGGAGTATTTTTTCCGAAAGTCCATCCAGATCTCGAAAGTAACTTCCCGTACACCTCACTATATTGTGCGCGAGGGATCTGGTGGAAGCACGCAATGGCGAATCACGGCGTCCAAGGGAAAACAATTCTGATCGCCGGCGGCGCCAAGAACCTGGGCGGCCTGCTGGCGCGGGATCTGGCGCAGCATGGCGCGAAGGCGGTCGCGATCCACTACAACACCGCCGCCACCAGGGACGCGGCCGATGCGACCGTCGCGGCGGTCCGGGCGGCCGGCGCCGAAGCGGCGGCCTTCCAGGCCGACCTGACCACCGCCGGCGCGGTCGAGACGCTGTTCGCTGATGCGATCGCCGCCTTCGGCCAGCCCGACATCGCCATCAACACCGCCGGCAAGGTGCTGAAGAAGGCGATCATCGACATCACCGAAGCCGAATACGACGCGATGGCGGCGGTGAATGCGAAAGCCGCCTTCTTCTTCCTCCGCGAAGCCGGCAGGCACCTGAACGACAATGGCAGGATCTGCACGCTGGTGACGTCGCTGCTCGGTGCCTACACGCCCTTCTACGCCGCCTATGCCGGCACCAAGGCGCCGGTCGAGCATTTCACCCGCGCCGCCTCCAAGGAATTCGGCCCGCGCGGCATCTCGGTGACCGCGGTCGGGCCAGGCCCCATGGACACATCCTTCTTCTACCCGGCGGAAGGCGCCAATGCGGTCGCCTACCACAAGGCGGCGGCGGCCCTTTCGCCATTCAGCAGGACCGGGCTGACGGATATCGGCGACACCGTGCCCTTCATCCGCTTCCTGGTCTCGGATGGCTGGTGGATGACCGGCCAGACCATCTTCGTCAATGGTGGCTACACCACCAAGTAGATGGCTGGGAATTTGTGCCTCACATGCAACATTGCGTTCTTTGGTGACATTGGATGACATATAAAACAATAAGCCCAGTATCAACGGATTATGTTGGTCGTATTTAAACATTCAAGATTGGAAGCAGTGAGTAGAGTATCGTTATGCATATGCCTTGGATTCCGCGCTGTATCAGGTCTCGTGCGGTCCACGGGCGTCCGCAATTCGTCACTACCGTCATGAACGCCAGCGCCGCGCACGGCGCCGCTGGCATCCGTTGCAATCGATAGATCTGGGAGGACGGCATGGCGTCCCTACGTCGCAGGACATTCCGGGATGGCGGACGGCTGCCGGCCGCCCCGGGGCGTGGCTATGGCCCGCTGCCGCTCCGCCGGCTGTTGCTGGCTTCGGCCGCCGTCGTGGCGCTGGCGCCCGCCGCCCATGCCCAGACGGCCAGCTGGGCCGGTGGCTTTTCCAATGACTGGACCGCCTCCGGCAACTGGATCTGGGCCGGCGGCGGCTCCGGCGTCCCGGGCGATCCCGCGGGCACCCCGACGCCCGGCGTCATCATCGGCACCCAGGCGCCGAACCCGACCGTCGTCGACCTGTCCGTTTTCGGCGGCAGTACCGTCACCCTGGGCAGCCTGGCGGTCGGCAACGGCACCGGCACCAACGGCAACCTGACCGCCACCGTGCCGGCGGGCGATCCGGGACGGACGCTCGGCATCCAGACCGGGCTGCTGATCGGCACCAATGGTGGCACCGGCACGGTGACCCTCGGCATCGGCGACGGCGCCCAGGGCCTGACCCTGTCCAGCGACGGCGCGATCGAGATCGGCACCGGCGGTGGCGCCGGCACGGTGACCGTCAATATGGGCCAGAACGCCGGCAATGCCGGTATCACCAGCGCCGGGGCCTTCTCCATCGGGACCGGCGCCGGCAGCACCGGGACCGTGACGGTCAACATGGGCACCGGTGCCCAGAACCTGACCGTCGGCAGCGGCGCTGACTTCTCGATCGGCACCAATGGCGGCACCGCCAATGTGGCGCTCAATATCGGCCAGAATGCATTCGGCGTGAACATCAACAGTGCCGGGGCCTTCCTGGTCGGCACCGACGGCGGCACCGGCAATGTCGCCGTCACCGTCGGCGACGGCGCATCCGACGTGTCCATCCGGAACACCGGCGCCATCGCCGTCGGCGATGCCGGCGGGCACGGGACGCTGGACATCACGCTTGGCGCCAATGTCAGTGGCTTCGCCTTCGGCGCCCCCGCGGCCGGCGCGCTCTCCATCGGGACCAATGGCGGCACCGGTGACGTGACGCTGACGATCGGGGAGTTCAACCAGAACATCACGCTCGATGCCCTTGCGAACGGCACCCTCGCCATCGGCACCGGCGGCGGCACCGGCAGGCTGACGATCAACACCAATTCGGACCTGTCCATCCTCAACAACGACGCGATCAGGATCGGCGCGGGCGCCAGCAGCAACGGCACCATGACCGTCAACATGGGCACCGGCGGCAACCTGAACCTCAGCGGTTCCGGCACTCTCTCCATCGGCAGCGATGGCGGCACCGGCGCCCTGGCCATCAATGTCGCCAACGGCCCGGCCGGGGCGAACACCAACCTCTCCTTCGACAGCATCGCCATCGGTACCAACACTGGCCGGGGGAGCCTGGCGATCACCCTTGGCGCCGGCAGCAACCTCAACAACCTGACCGTCTCGGGCCGCGTGGCCATCGGCACGGATGGCGGCACCGGCGACATGACCGTCACCCTTGGGGATCGCAACGCGACCACCGTCCTCTTCACCAGCGGCCTTGCCATCGGCACCGGCGGTGGCCAGGGAACGCTCACCTTCAACATGCCCGACGAGGGGGCGCAAGTCGTGAACTTGCCGTCGGCGCCGCCTCAGATTGGTGTCGGTCCGGGATCGGTCGCCAATATCCGCGTGCTGGGTAGTGGCAAGGCCATCAGCCAGCAGGACGCCAGCATCCTCAACAGCACGCTAGGCATCGCCGTGAACAACCTGCCCGAACTGGTGTTCGGTGATCAGGGCGGCAGCGCGACGGTCACCAACAGCGCGGGCTTCGGCCTCCAGGTCGGGTCGACGACCAACCAGGTGGTCTTCGGCCGGGGCGGGGGTTCCGGCACGCTCCACGTTCTCGGCGGCGGCAAGGGCGCGCTCTTTGCGATGTCTTCCTTCGTTCCACTGCAATACCTGTTCGGCGATGGCGATGGCAGCACCGGCACGCTCCTCATCGAAGGTACCGCCAATGGCGCGCCGAGCCGCGTCTCGCTCATCAGCGGCAAGACGATCTTCGGCAATGCCGGCGGCACCGGCATCGCCCGGGTCCTGGGCGGCGGCAAGCTCCTGACCGCGCCCGGCTCCTGTCCCGGCGGGCCAATGACCTGTCCGACGGGCATCCCGGACCCGCAGCTTGGTGTCGATGGCGGCACCGGTTCGGTCACCGTCAGCGGTCCGGGCTCGGTCTGGTATGTGATGGGCCGCACCAACAGCAATAGCGCTCCGCCCGGCTTCGGAACCCCCGGCGAGATCGGCAATCTCTATGTCGGCGGCAGCGGCGGCGGCACCGGCGTGCTCACCATCGCCGATGGTGGTGTCATCAAGCTGGGGCAGGGCTATTTTACCCAGGTCAACGATCAGATGACCGGCGGCTTCCACAGGGAGCTGGATCCGGCGAGCTTCACGACCGGGCTCGGCACGGTGTTCGTCGCGCAGGAAGTGGGTTCCACCGGCACGGTGAATTTCGGCGCGCCGGCGGGTTCGGTGGCGGTGGCACCCGGCACGCTGGAAGCCGCGGCGATCCAGTTCGGCGCCGGCGATGGCCGCATCGTCTTCAACCACACCGCGACCGACTTCACCTTCCACATTCCGACCAGCGGTCCGGGCGCGGTGCAGACGCTGTCCGGTACCACCATCTTCGACACCCCCGGCGCGCTGACCTATACCGGCCCCACCCTGGTCGATGGCGGCATCCTGCGGGCCGGCGCCGTCGATGTGATGGCACCCTCTTCCGAGGTCCGCGTCGGTGCCGCCGGCACCTTCGACCTGGCCGGCTTCGACCAGACCGTGCCCGGCCTGACCAATGCCGGCCTGGTCCGGCTCAACACGCCGGGTGCCGCGCCCGGCACGGTGCTGACCGTCGCCGGCAATTATGTCGGTCAGGGCGGCACCGTCGCGCTGAACACCGTGCTCGGCGGTGACGGCAGCGCCTCGGACCGCCTCGTCATCAATGGCGGCCGCGCGTCCGGCGACAGCATCCTGCGCATCACCAATGTCGGCGGCGCGGGGGCCGCGACGGTGCAGGGCATCCAGGTGGTGCAGACGGCGAATAGCGGCAGCAGCGACGCCAATGCCTTCCGCCTCAATACCCGCATCACCGCCGGCGCCTATGAATACCAACTCCGCCAGGTCGGCCAGGACTGGTACCTGCAATCCTTCGTCCCGCCTCCGCCCCCGCCCCCGCCGGAGGATGGCGGCGGCGGGACGACCCCGCCCGGCAATGGCGGCGGCCCGACCTCGCCGGATAATGGCGGCGGCCCGGCCGCGCCGGCCGGCCCGGTGATCCCGAGCTACCGGCCGGAAGCGGCGCTCTACGCGCCGATCCCGGCGATCGCCCGGCAGATGGGGCTGGCGAGCCTCGGCACCCTGCATGAGCGCGTCGGCGAGGAGGAGAGCCTGCGCGACCTGACCGGTTCCAGCCCCTATGCCAATGGCGCCTGGGCGCGCAGCTTCGGCGAACGCAGCCGCAACCGCTGGGATGGCACCGTCGATGCGCGGGCCACCGGCGACATCTTCGGCATCCAGGCCGGTTTCGACATCCTGCGTACCCGGCCCTATGCCGGCGGCCACCGCGACCAGGCCGGCGTCTATGTCGCCTACACCAACTACAACGCGCCGTCCGTCTCCGGCTTCGCCCTCGGCGTCCAGAACCTGCGCGTCGGCCGGCTGCTGATGGAAGGCCCGAGCGTCGGTGCTTACTGGACCCATTTCGGGCCCAGCGGCTGGTATGTCGACGCGGTGTTCCAGGCCAGCTGGTACGACATCACCGCACGGTCGGATTACGGCACCAGCCTCGGCACCAACGCCACCGGCTACACGGCGTCGCTGGAAGCGGGCTACCCGATCCGCTTCGGCGCCGGCAACCGCTGGCAGGTCGAGCCCCAGGCGCAGATCCTCTACCAGTCGCTTTCGGTCGATCGGTCGCGCGATGCCTTGTCCGCGGTCGACTGGGATGAGGGCGATGCCTGGACCGGGCGGCTGGGCGCACGGCTGCAATACACCGGGCGCACGCCGGAAGCGCTGTGGCAGCCCTATGCCAAGGTCAATCTCTGGCACGCCTTCTCGGGCAATGACCGGGTGAGCTTCGGGGCGGGCGCGCCGGTGCAGAGCCGCTTCGGCGACACGGCACTGGAAGTCGGCGCCGGCATCACCGCGCGGGTGAGCCAGAATCTGAGCTTCTACGGCAATGCCGATTACCGCTGGTCGCTGGGCGGCGACCGCGGCCGCCAGACCGCCGTCCAGGGCACCATCGGCATTCGCCTGAACTGGTAAGGCAGGGCCCTGCGGCGGCTGGCCATCCAGGCACAGCCGCCGCGGGGTCCGCGTGGCATGCGGGCGGTGCCCGTATGATTGTTGCAGGTCGCGGCGCAGTCGGCGCCGCGACCACGTTGTCGGAGGGGGACGGCCTGCGGTCCCCTGGTCACCTGACACAGCGGTCCGGCGGGGTCGGAAGACACCCGCCGGGCCGCCTCGCCGCTCACATGCGGCGCTTCGCCGTCACCAGTTGAAGCGGATGCCGATGGTGCCGGCGACGGCGGTCTGCCGGCTGCGGCCGCCATCGAGCGACCAGCGGTAGGAAGCCTGGCCGTAGAAGCTCAGGTTCTGGTTCACCCGCGCGGTGACGCCGCCGCCGGCTTCCAGCGCCGTGTCGCCGAAGCGGGTATCGATGGTCGGCGCGGATTGGCCGAAGCGCGTCCCGTCATTGCCCGAAAAGGCGTGCCAGAGGTTGAGCCGGGCATAGGGCTGCCACAGCGTCCCCTGCTCGTCGCGGCCGGTATATTGCAGCCGTGCGCCCAGCCGCCCGGTCCAGGCATCGCCCTCGTCCCAGTCCACGCTGGAATAGGCATCGCGGGCGCGGTCGACCGAGATGCCCTGGTAGATGATCTGCGCCTGCGGCTCGATCAGCCAGCGGTCGCCGGCGCCGAAGTGGATGGGATAGCCCGCTTCCAATGACGCCGTGTAGCCGGTGGTGTTGGTCGACAGGCCGGTGCCGAAGTCGGATCGGGCGGTGACGTCGTACCAGCTGGCCTGGAACACCGCGTCGAGATACCAGCCGCTGGGTCCGAAATGGGTCCAGTAGGCGCCGACCGACGGCCCTTCCATCGACAGCCGGCCGACGCGGAGGTTCTGCAGGCCGAGCGCGAAGCCGGAGACGGAGGGCGCGCTGTAGTTGGTATAGGCGACATAGACGCCGGCCTGGTCGCGATGGCCGCCGGAATAGGGGTTGGTGCGGATGATGTCGAAGCCGGCCTGGATGCCGAAGGTGTCGCCGATGGCGCGGCTGTCGACGGTGCCGCTCCAGCGGCTGCGGGTGCGTTCGCCGATCGCCCGGGCCCAGGCGCCGCTGGCATAGGGGCGGGTGTCGGGCAGGCCGCGGATATTCTCCTCCTCGCCGACGCGCTCATGCAGGGTGCCGAGGGTGGCGAGGCCCATCTGCCGGGCGATCGCCGGGATCGGCGCATAGAGCGCCACTTCCGGGCGATAGAGCGGGATCACCGGGCCGGCCGGTGGCGCGGCGGCGGGGCTGGTCGGGTCCGAGGGTCCTGTCGGCCCCGCCGGTCCGCTCGGCTCCGTTGGACCCGCCGGGCCCGTCACGATGCTGGTGCGCAGGAACCAGTCGTTCGGATCCGTGCTGCCGCCACGGAAGAGCTGGTATTCATAGGCGCCGGCGGCGACGCGCTGGCCGAGTGTGAAGGCCCCCGCCGCCGTGGTGCCGCCGCCCGTCACCTGCACGATCCGGATGCCGTCGGCCGTGGTCAGCGCGCCCGGCCCGCCGGTATTGGCGACCAGCACCGAAGTGCTGCCGGTCGCGGTACCGCCGGTGATCACCAGCAGGTTGGACGGGGAGGCATCGGTGCCGAGGAAGGTGTTGAAGCCGATGCGGCCGTTGTTGCCGGCATAGCTGCCGGTGGCCAGCGTGGTGTAGGCATCGCCGCGCGGCAGGAACTGGATCAGCCCGGCATTGGTGACCGTGCCGGTGGCGTTGGAATCCGCGGTCACGGCCCAGGCGCTGCCGGCATCGATCGCGACATTGGTGGCGTTGCGCGCCAGGCCGGTCCAGAGGCTGGCCTGGGCCAGCGCCACATTGGCGGTGTTGCCGGCATCGGCCAGCAGGTCGCCGGTCCATTGGGAGGCGGTCAGGCTGGCGGTGGCGGTATTGCCCGGGC
Source organism: Roseomonas sp. (assembly GCA_036499545.1). Classification (GTDB taxonomy): domain Bacteria; phylum Pseudomonadota; class Alphaproteobacteria; order Acetobacterales; family Acetobacteraceae; genus Plastoroseomonas. The sequence goes on from DASYDR010000288.1 coordinate 18,570, forward strand.
CGGTCAGCACCAGATTGCCAGTCCAGGCGCTGTTGGAGAGATTGTAGGTGAGGGTGGAGGGATCGACGACGACATCGCCGGTCAACGCCGGCATGCCGCTGATGTTGAGCGTCAGGTTGGCGGGGTTGCCGGCCGCATCCTCGGTCGCCCGCGCCAGCAGCAGCCTGCCGTCGACCATGGCCGGGGTGAGGGCGGTGCCGCCGCTGATGGAGACGGTGCCGGTGCCGCCCTCGGCCAGGACGAGCGCGGCGCTGGCGGCACTCAGGCTGCCGCCGGTGACGGCGATGGTGCTGGGCGCGCTGCCGGCGATGTAGACGGCGGCGGCGCCGGCGCCGGTCACCGCGACCGCGGTGCCGGCGGCGGTGATGGTACCGCCATCGATGCCGGCGAGGCCATGCGCGGCGGCGCCGCTGGCGGTCACCGAACCGCCGCTGATCTGCACGGCGCCGGCGCTGCTGGCCTGGATGCCGATGGCGCCGTCGCCGGTGGTGGCGATGGAGCCGCGGGTCAGGGTGATGACGCTGCCGGCATCCTGGGCATGGGCGCCGAAGCCGTTCTGTCCGTTCGTGAGGATGGTGACATCGGTGGCGGCGACCAGGCCGCCCTGCAGCGCGCGCAGGCCCGCGGCGTCGGTGTTCTGGGCGGTGACCGCGGTGCCGGTCAGGGTGATGCTGCTGCCGGCGCCGGTCGCGCGGGCGCCGTCGGCGGTGAAGTCGGGGGTGCGGCCGCCTTCGGTCCAGATGGTGCCGCCGGTGATGATGGCTGTGCCGCCGCCGCTGGCCAGGACGCCGATGGCGCCGGTGCCGGTCGTGGTGATGCGCGCGTTCTCGGCCCGCAGCAGGCTGCCGGCCCCGGCCACCTCCGCGGCATGAGCCTCCTGGCCCGCTTCGGCCAGTAAGTAGGTGGGGCTGGGGCCGCCGTTGGTGTTGCCGTAATCCGGATAGTACCCGGTGGTGACCTCGGTGCCCGTCACGATGATGGTGCCCCCGCCCGTGACGCGCAGGCCGTCGCTGGAAGGGCCGACCGTGCGGATGGAGCCGCCGGTCAGGGTGATGGTGCTGCCGGCATCCTGGGCATGGGCGCCGAAAGCGTTCCGCTCTTGTGTCTCGACCGTGGCATCCGTGGCGGTGATGGTGCTGTGGTCCAGCGCGCGCAGGCCCGCGGCGTCGGCGCCATAGGTGGCAACGCCCGCGCCGGTCAGGGTGATGCTGCTGCCGGCGCCGGTCGCGCGGGCGCCATCGGCGGTGAAGTTGGCGGTGCTGGCGCCATTGGTCGTGATGTTGCTGTCGGTGATGATGGCCGTGCCCTGGTCCCGGGCCAGGACGCCGATCGCGCCCGCGCCCAGGGTGGTGATGGCGCTGCCATCATTGACCCGCACCACGCTGCCGGCGTCGGCCACCTCGACGCCATGGGCCTCCAGGCCCCTCTGGGTCACCAGGTCGTAGTCAAGGACCGCTGGCACGTTGTCCGGCAGGAAGCCCGTGGTCACCTCGGTGCCCGTCACCCTCACCGTGCCGCCGTTACGGGCGATCACGCC
>DASYDR010000289.1:0-7672 GCA_036499545.1 Roseomonas sp.
GGGGGGGGGGGGGCTGGGGGGTATCGACCGGCCGCAGCCCGCCAAGTCCGAACTGCATCCAGGCGCCATCGCGGCTTTCCCAATAGGCCGGCGCGTCCCAGCCTTCCGCCTGGCAGGCGGCCCAGCCGTCGCTCATCCAGAGCAGCGGCTCGCGATAGCCGCCAGCCTCGATGAAGGCGAGCCATTCGCCATTGGTGACCAGGCGATCGGCGATGCGGTAGGGGGCGAGCCAGGTGCGGTGGCGCGGCGCCTCGTTGTCGAAGGCGAAGCCGGCACCGTCATGGCCGATCTCCGTCACGCCCGCCGGGCCGTCGACCATGCGGGCCGCCGGGCCGCCGGCGGCGGGCGGCTCCCGCCAATCCCGGTCAAAGGCCGGCCGCAGCGGATTGCCGGACAGCGCATGCAGAATATCGGTCAGCAGCAATTCCTGGTGCTGTTGCTCATGCTGCAGGCCAAGCTCGATCAGCGGCAGCGCCGCCGGCGGCGGGTCGCGCAGCAGCGCCGCCATCGCGGCGTCCACCGTCTCGCGATAGGCCGCGACCTCCGCCATGCTCGGGCGGGTCAGCATGCCGCGCTGCGGCCGGGCATGCCGCGGCCCGGCCGCGACGTAATAGGAGTTGAACAGGACCGCATAGTCCTCGTTCACCCGGCGATAGCCCGGCAGGAAGGGCAGCAGCAGGAAAGTCTCGAAAAACCAGGTGGTATGCGCACGGTGCCATTTGGTCGGACTGGCATCCGGCATGGACTGCACGACCTGATCCTCGGCGGAGAGCGGTGCGGCCAGCGTTTCCGTCCTGTCGCGGACGGCGCGGTAGCGTTCGAGGATGGGCTGGCGGGCGGCGTCAGCCGCCCGGCGATCGATGGCATTCATAGGCAGGCGGCTCCCCTCTGTACGTTACCGTGCTTCGCTGCTGCGCATGGATAGGTGACGGCCAGGAGCAAGACCGGCCACGTGATCGGGTTCAGCGATCAACGCGGCGCGATCGGCACGGTTGCGGAGGCTGCGGATGCGCCTTCGCAGGCGCATCCGACCGGCCGCAACTGTTGCTGCAAGTTCTGCCGTGCCCGCCATCCGTCAAGGTCCGGCAACGCCGCACGGCCCGGCCCCTGCCGTGCCGCGGCGTCGTCGGCCCATCCGCGCGACGCATTGCATTCGTGATTTGCCATGAACCGACTATAAGGAACATAACAAGAACATCAAGTGTGGCTGCAGAGGGTGCCCGCCGGAATGGACGAAGCCCTGACCAACAAGCTGCGGGTGCTGGCGGATGCGGCCAAGTACGACGCATCCTGCGCCTCCTCCGGCGCGCCCCGGCGGGCTGCCGGCAGGCAGGGCCTGGGCTCGACGAGCAACGGCATCTGCCACGCCTACACCCCCGATGGCCGCTGCGTGTCCCTGCTGAAGATCCTGCTGACCAACTATTGCCTGTTCGATTGCGCCTATTGCATCAATCGCCGCTCCTCGAACGTCCGGCGCGCGCGCTTCACGGTGCAGGAGGCGGTCGGGCTGACCCTGGCCTTCTACAGGCGCAACTACATCGAAGGCCTGTTCCTCTCCTCCGGCATCATCCGGTCGCCTGACTACACGATGGAACAGATGATGCTGGTGGCGAAGACGCTGCGGCGCGAACACGGCTTCGCCGGCTATATCCATCTCAAGGCGATCCCGGAAGCCAATCCCTGGCTCATCGAGCAGGCGGGCCTCTTCGCCGACCGCCTGTCGATCAATCTGGAACTGCCATCGGCGCCGAGCCTCGAGCGCCTCGCGCCGGAGAAGCGCGGCAGCACCATCCGCGCGGCGATGGGCCAGATGCGGGACCGCATCGCGGAGGCCGCGGAGGAACGCCGCGTGTTTTCTCCCGCCGGGCAGAGCACGCAGCTCATCATCGGTGCCGATGATACCAGCGACCAGGCCGTGTTGCAGACCTGCGATGGGCTGTACCGCGGCTATGGCCTGCGCCGCGTCTATTATTCGGCGTTCAGTCCGATCCCGGATGCCAGCACCGCCTTGCCGGCGAAGCCGCCGCCGCTGCAGCGGGAGAACAGGCTTTACCAGGCCGATTGGCTGCTGCGGCATTACGGCTTCACGGTGGACGAGATCGCGGCTGGCGGCGAAGGCGGCATGCTGGATCTGGAGATCGACCCGAAGCTGGCCTGGGCGCTGAAGCACCGCGACCGGTTTCCGGTCGACGTCAACGGCGCGGACCGGGAGATGCTGCTGCGCGTGCCCGGTCTGGGGACCCGCGCCGTCGACCGCATCATCGCTTCGCGGCGCCATACGCGTCTGCGGCTGGCCGATATCGCGCGCCTCTCGACTTCGGTCAGGCGAGCGCGCGCCTTCCTGATCACGCTCGACCACCATCCCGGCGGCATGACGGATCGCGCTGGCCTCCGGGATCAGCTGCGGCGTCCCGACCGGCAACTCGCGCTGTTCTGATGGCCCGGCATCGGGTCACGCTGCGGGCGGGGGCGGATCTCGACGGCTTTCGCCAGGCCGTACGCTGGCTGATCGCGGTGGAAGCCGCGCCGGAAGACGTGGTCTTCGGCCTGGCCGATGCCCCGGATCTGCTGGGTGCCGGTGGCATCGGCGACGCACCTGCGATCATCTTGCCGCGTGGTGTCGGCGAGATGATCGGCAGCATCGTCTGTCATCGCGACCCGCAGCGTTATGCCAGCCTCTACGCGCTGGTCTGGCGCATATCGCGGGGGGAGCGGGCCTTGCTGGAGGTACAGAGCGATCCGCTGGTGCATCGCCTGGAACGCATGTGGAAATCCGTGCGCCGCGACCTGCACAAGATGCACGCCTTCCTGCGGTTCCGCAGCCTGCGCGATGCCACCGGCGAGGAGCGCTACATCGCCTGGTTCGAACCGGATCACTTCATCCTGGACGCGGCGGCACCATTCTTCGTCGAGCGTTTCCGGTCCATGGACTGGCGCATCCTGACCCCGATCGGTTCGCTGCACTGGGATCGCGAAAGACTGGTCGCCGGGCCGCCGGCGAAGCGGGAGGAAGCGCCGACGGGCGATGCCTTCGAAGACGGCTGGACCGCCTATTACGAAAGCATCTTCAATCCGGCCCGCGTCAACCCGACCGTGATGCGCGCGCATATGCCGCGCAAATACTGGCGCAACCTGCCCGAGACGGCGGCGATCCCGGACCTGGTGCGGACCGCGCGGGCGCAGGTCCAGGACATGGTGCGACGGCAGGCGCCGCCGCCGGTCAGGCGCGATCCGGTGAAGGCGGTCGCGGCCATGGCCACGCAGGATCCCACGACGCTGGAGGCGTTGAATCGGATCATCGCCGCCGCCGAACCCCTGGTGCCCGGTGCCACCCGCGCGGTGCTGGGGGAGGGGCCGATCGCCGCCCGCATCGCCTTCGTCGGCGAACAGCCCGGCGATCAGGAGGATCTCGAAGGGCGGCCCTTCGTCGGTCCCGCCGGCCAGGTGCTGGATCATGCCCTGGCACTGGCCGGGATCGATCGCGGTGCGGTCTACCTCACCAATGCGGTGAAGCATTTCAAGTTCGAACGCCGCGGCGAGCGCCGGATCCATGCGCGACCGACCGCGGGCGAGGTCAAGCATTACCGCTGGTGGCTGGAGAAGGAGCTCGACTTCGTGCGGCCGGGCCTCGTGGTCGCGCTGGGCGCGACGGCCGTGCTGGCGCTGGCGGGCAAGGCGCTGCCGATCGCCGCCAATCGCGGACCGGCCCGCTTCGGGGAGCGGCCGGGCTTCATCACCACGCACCCGTCCTACATTCTGCGCCTGCCGGATGCAGCGGCGCGGCGCGAGGCGGAAGCCCGGTTTGTCGCCGATATGCGGCGGATTGCCGTGCTGGGCGGCCTGGCGTCATGACGCTGCGCCACCTGGTACTCATTCTCGGCGACCAGCTCGATGCGCGATCGGCGGCCTTCGACGGCTTCGACGAGAAGCAGGACGCCGTCGCCATGATGGAACTCTGGCAGGAGGCGACCTATGTGCCGCAGCACAAGCGGCGGCTGGCCTATTTCTTCGCGGCCATGCGGCACTTCGCCGAGGCCCAGCGCGCGAAAGGGCGGCACGTCGTCTACAGCGACCTCGACGATCCGGAGAACCGCGGCGATTTCGTGCAGGAGCTTCAGCGTCGCGTCGCCGCGCTGAAGCCCGAGCGCATCATCCTGGTCGAACCCGGCGACTGGCGGGTGAAGCGGAACCTGCTTGCGGCCGGCCTGCCGATCGACATGCGGGCGGATCGGCATTTCCTGTGCTCGCGGGAGGATTTCGCCGCCTTCGCGCAGGAGCATCCCGCGATGGTGTTGGAGACTTTCTATCGCGGCATGCGCCGCCGGCTGGACGTCCTGATGGATGCCGATGGCGAACCGGCGGGCGGTGCCTGGAACTTCGATACGAAGAACAGGGAAGCCTTCGGCAAGCGCGGACGTCCGCTGGTGCCCGCGCCGCCGCGCTTCGCCCCGGATGCCATCACGCGCCGTGCCCTGCAACTCGTGGAGTGGCATTTCCCGGGCCATCCAGGCCGGCTCGATGATTTCGCCCTGCCGGTGACGCGGCGGCAGGCCCTGGCCTCGCTGCGGGATTTCGTGACGCAGCGGCTTCCCGATTTCGGCCGCTACCAGGATGCGATGCAGGGCGGCGAGCCCCTGTTGTTCCATTCGGGGCTCTCCGGCCCGCTCAACCTGCATCTGTTGAGTCCGCGCGAGACCGTGGACGCCGCCCTGGCTTCGACCGCACCGCTCAACGCCGTGGAAGGCTTCGTTCGACAGGTGATCGGCTGGCGGGAATTCGTCCACGGCCTCTACTGGCACGCGATGCCGGCTTATGCGCAGCTGAACGCGCTGGAAGCCGATCTGCCGATGCCGCGCTTCTATTGGACAGGCGAGACCAGCATGCGCTGCCTGGCCGAGGCGATCGGACATACCATCGATCACGCCTATGCGCATCACATCGAGCGGCTGATGGTGCTCGGCCTTTTCGCGATGCTCCTCGGCGTGAACCCCTACGAGGTGCATCGCTGGCATATGTCGATGTTCTGGGATTCGATCGACTGGGTATCGCTGCCGAACACCCTTGGCATGAGCCAATACGGCGATGGCGGCGTGATCGGCACCAAGCCCTATGCGGCGTCGGGCCGCTACATCGACCGCATGAGCGATCACTGCCGCCACTGTCGCTATCGGCCGGACCAGGCCCTGGGCGAAGAAGCCTGCCCGTTCACCACGCTGTATTGGGATTTCCTGGCACGGCACAGGCCGCGGCTGGCCGCCAACCAGCGCATGCGCCACCAATACGCCAATCTTGCCCGCAAGCCCGCGGCCGAGCTCAGCCGCATCCGTCGTCAGGCGGATCGCCTGAAGGCGGAGATGACGGCCGACACCTTCCTGCCGCCGGCCTGACCGGCGCGCAGCGAGGCTCTATTCCGAAAAATCGTAGTCCTCTTCTCGCGCCGCGAGCATCCGCGCGAGCGTCTGCAGCGCCATGCGCAACGGCTCGATGGGGGGTGCCGCGAGTGCCAGGCGCACGGCGTTCGGCGCATGGCCGGGACTGACGGCGAAGGCACTGGAAGGGGTCAGGGTGATGCCGCGCCGCGCCGCAGCCGCGACGAAGGTCTGGGACCGCCAGTGGTCGGGCAAGGTCAGCCAGAGGTGATAGGCGCGCGGATCCGCCTGCACGGCCAGCCCGGCCAGGCATTCCGCCGCGATGCGCTGGCGCTCCGCGGCATCGGCCTGCTTGCGCCGCATCACGTCGGCGATGGTGCCATCGGCGGCCATGCGTTCACCGGCGGCGGCAAGGTAGGCCTGCGCCATCCAGCCGCCGGAGCGGATCGCGGCCATCAGCCGCTCGCGGTAGCGCGCGGGGGCACAGGCGAAGCCGAGCGTCAGCCCGGGCGCGAGGCGCTTCGACAGGCTGTCGACCAGGATGCAGTGTTCCGGCGCCAAGGCCGCGAGCGGCGGTTCCTCGGCCAGGAAGCCGTAGATCGCGTCCTCGATCATCATCAGGTCGAGCGTTCCGGCCAGCCGCGCGATGTCCTGCCGGCGTGCGGGCGACATGCTCATGCCGAGCGGATTGTGCAGCATCGGCTGCAGATAGAGCGCCGAGAGCCGGGCCTCGCGATGCGTTTTCTCGACCGCATCGGGGCGCAGCCCTTCGGCGTCGACCGCGAGCGGCACCAGGGTAATGCCGAGCCGCGCCGCGATGCCCTTCACGAGGGGGTAGGTGATGGCCTCGACGCCGCAGCGGCCGCCGGTCGGCACCAGCGCCGCCATGGCGGCGGCGATGCTTTGCCGGCCGCCGCCGGTGAAGAGCAGCGTCTCCGGCGCCGGTGCCCAGCCGCCGCGGCCGAGCAGCCCGGCGAAGCTCCGCCGCGCCGCTGCCGTGCCGGCACTGGTGACGGGCCGCAGCGCCGCCTGCAGCGCGTCCGGAGCATTGAGCGCCGCCATGCTCTTTGCCATCAGCGCCGATTGCTCCGGCAGGATCGCGAAATTGAATTCTAGGTCGATCGCGGCATCGCCCGGCTCGCGGGTGGCCGCGGCAGCGGTCTGGCGGGTTTCGCCAGCGACGAAGGTACCGCGGCCGACCTCCCCGACCACCAGGCCGCGGCGCAGCAACTCGGCATAGATCCGGCTGGCGGTGGAGACCGCGATGCCGCGCTCGTAGGCGAATTGCCGCTGTGGCGGCAGGCGGTCGCCAGGCTTCAGCCGGCCTTCGGCGATGTCGGTGGCGATGCCATCCGCAAGCCTTGCATAGTCCGCCGTCGCCATATTGCACCGAGGTCAATGTTTAGATTGATGCAGTACAATAAGCGGTGCATTGCTCCTGGCGCAATCTCAAATCGCAGCGAAAGGCACGCGACGATGAGCCATACCCATCGGCTCCTTTTTTCCCCGAGCCTCCCCGGCCACTCTTTCGCCCGTATGGCGCGGCCGATGACGCGCTTCCTGCGGGCGATCGCCGCGGACCTGCACCGGCGGCAGGCGATGCGCGCGCTGATGGCGAGCGAGGATCGCATGCTGGCCGATATCGGCATCACCCGCGGCGATATCGAAGTCGCGGTGCTGCGCGGGCGCCGCGTCACAGGGCCTTGCGGAAGGTCAGGTTGATCCGCGCGGCGCCGGTCAGCGGATCCATCCCCTCCGCCAGCGGTGCCACGCCATGGAAGGTCTGGCGTGCCGGTCCGCCCCAGACGACGACATCGCCGTGCAGCAGCGGGATGCGCCGTGGCGTCCCGGATCGCGCCTGGCTGCCCCACAGGAACACCGCGGGCAGGCCGAGCGAGACGGAGACGATCGGCTGGCCGAAATCGCGCTCATTGCGGTCCTGGTGCAGCGAGAGCCGGGCACCGGGCTGGTAGCAATTCACCAGGCAGGCATCGGCCGGGAAGCCCGGGAAGCCGGCATCCGCCGCGGCGTCGCGGGCCAACTCGGCGAAGCTCTCCGGCATCGCCGGCCAAGGCTGCCCGGTCTGCGGATCGATGGCATCGTAGCGGTAGCCTGTGCGGTCGGTGACCCAGCCGGCCGCGCCGCAATTGGTCATCGCGACCGACATCGGCCAGCCGCCCGGGGTGACCATGTGGCGGAAAGGCGCATCCCGGAGGATGGCCGCCAGGGCGTCCAGCAGCCCCGGCGCCGCCGCCCGCGCGAAGCCCCGCAGCAGCGTGGCGCCGGGATCCAGCGCCACGCGG
>DASYDR010000290.1:0-2662 GCA_036499545.1 Roseomonas sp.
ATGTGGCAGCCATTCGGGAAGGCGGAGGGCACGCCCTTGAACACATGGCTGACGCTGAGCTCGCGCGGCAGATCCGCCGGCAGGCCTTCCGCGCGGCGGACCCGGTCGGCGAGGTCCATGATGCCGATGGCGCGGTCGGTGCCGGCGATAGTGAAGCGCCCCCGCGCGAATTCGACATCCGCCGCCTGCACTTCGAGGAAATGCGCGGCGAGCTGGCGGCCGCGCTCGATGACGATGTCGCCCGCCTCCAGGATCGCGCCGCCGCTCTGCATGATGGAACGGGACCCGCCGGTGCCGCCGCCGGCCAGCATCTCGTCGCTGTCGCCCTGCAGCAGGCGGATGCGGTCGAAGGGCACGCCGAGCTTCTGCGACAGCACCTGCGCGAAGGCCGAAGCGTGGCCCTGGCCGTAATCGAGCGTGCCGGTGATGATGGTGACGCCGCCATCGGCCTCGAAGCGGATGCCGCCCATCTCGTTGCCGGCATCGGCGGTCACTTCCAGGTAGTGGCCGATGCCGCGGCCGCGCACCTTGCCGCGGGCGCGGCTTTCCGCCTGGCGGGCGGCATAGCCGTCCCAGTCGGCGGCGGCGAGCGCGCGGTCGAGGATCGCCGGGAATTCGCCGCCGTCATAGACCATGCCGGACGGCGCCTTGTAGGGCATCTGCTCCGGCTGGATCAGGTTGCGGCGCCGCAGCTCCAGCGCGTCGATGCCCATCTCCCGCGCCGCGTTCTCGATCAGCCGCTCGATGTAGTAATTGCCTTCCGGCCGGCCCGCGCCGCGATAGGCGCCGACCGGCGTGGTGTTGGTGAACAGGCAGCGGGTCGCGATCTCGATCATCGGCGTGCGGTAGACGCCGATGATGTTCTTCACGAGGTTCGCGGTCGGCGGGATCATGGTGGCGTTGCTGAGCCAGGCGCCGAGATTGCCGTAGCCGGTGACGCGCAGCGCCAGGAACTGCCCCGCCGCGTCCAGCGCCAGCTCGCAATCCATTTCATGGTCGCGGCCGTGGCTGTCGGACAGGAAGCTCTCCGTCCGCATGTCGGTCCACTTCACCGGCCGCCCCAGCAGGCGCGCGGCGTGCAGCAGGCAGACATACTCCGGATAGGCGGACGCCTTCATGCCGAAGGAGCCGCCGACATTGCCGGTCAGGATACGCAGCTTCTCGAGCGGCAGGCCGAGGATGCCGGCGATCAGCGCGCGCTGGCCGAAGACGCCCTGGCAGCCGAGCCGCAGCACCAGGCGATCGCCCTCCGCCTCATATTCGCCGATGGCCGAGCGCGGCTCCATCGCGCAGACCACGATGCGGCTGTTGCGCAGCGGCAGGCGGGTGACATGCGCCGCTTCGGCGAAGGCGGCCGCGACCTTGGCCGCGTCGCCATAATGGAAGTCGAGGCAGACATTGCCCGGCGCTTCCGCATGGATCTGCGGCGCGCCGGGCTCGGCGGCGGCGCTGGCGGTGGTGACCGCGGGCAGGGCCTCGATATCGAGGAAGATCGCCTCCGCCGCGTCCCGGGCCTGCTTGGCGGTATCGGCCACCACCATCGCCACCGGCTCGCCCACATAGCGGACGCGGTCGGTCGCGAGCGGGTTCTGCGGCGGGCGCGGCGTCGCGCTGCCATCCTGGTTCTTGTTGCCGGCGGCCGGCATGCGGCCGATGCCCGCCGCCGCGAGGTCGGCGGCGGTGATGACGGCATGCACGCCGGGCATGGCGCGGGCTTCATCGAGGGCGAGGGGGGCGAGCAGGCCATGCGCGGCCGGGCTGCGCAGCATGACGGCGTAGAGCTGGCCCGGCCGGTCGAGATCGTCGGTATAGCGGCCTTCGCCGCGCAGCAGGGTCGGATCCTCCTTGCGGGAGACCGGCTGGCCGACGGCGAATTTCTGGCTTTCGAGCAGGGCGTGGTCGAGCGGCGCGTTCATTGGGCTGCGCTTTCCTGACATGCATGGGGTTTGTGCCATGCAACAGGATATGGCGGCGGCCGGCAACCGCGGCGCCGTCCTTGATAATCGGAGGATACCTCCATATATCAATCGGAGGAATCCTCCGTTTGCCGTGCCGACGTCCGGCGCGGGCGGAGCCTGGGCCGCCCGGCCCGATGCGAACCCGAAGGCGGAGCTAGCCATGGCCAAGGTATTTGGCGCCACGTCCACCACGGACGAGGTGCTCGACGGTGTGGATCTGAGCGGCAGGCGCATCCTGGTGACCGGCGTCTCGGCCGGGCTGGGGGTGGAGACGGCACGCAGCCTGGCCGCGCGTGGCGCAGAGGTGGTCGGCGCGGTGCGCAACCTGGACAAGGCCGGCGCGGCGACGGCGCAGGTCCGTGCCGATGCGGCGAAAGGCGGCGGGCTGGAACTGGTGCGGCTCGACCTGGCGTCGCTGGCCAGCGTGCGCGCCTGCGCCGATGCGCTGGTCGCCGATGGCCGGCCCTTCGACCTGGTCATCGCCAATGCCGGCGTCATGGCCTGCCCGATGGGCCTGACCGAGGACGGCTTCGAGACCCAGTTCGGCACCAACCATCTGGGCCATTTCGTGCTGGTCAACCGCATCGCGGCGCTGCTGCGGCCCGGCGCGCGGCTGGTCAACCTGGCCTCCTCGGGGCACCGCTTCTCCGATGTCGATCTCGAGGATCCGAATTTCGCGCGCACGCCCTATACTGAATTCGGCG
>DASYDR010000291.1:0-19526 GCA_036499545.1 Roseomonas sp.
GGGCTGCGCCCCCATGGCGAGCAGCATCCAGGGCGCCACCAGCGCCAGATGCTGCAAACGCGCCGCTCGACCGGAGGACGTCTTGTTCAGAATGTGACCCATGGTCACTCAACCTTTCCCATTTTGCCGCTTCGTAGCCGCTCGAAAACAATGTCGGCCCGAGTAATGCCTATGGGACGGAGGATCAAGTAGTTGAGAAAATATATCCGCGTTGAAAAATATATCTTATCAAAAACTACATGTTAATTCGGAAGTGTATTTACATAGGAAAATAATATATATTATATGGGCAGGGAATGGGAATTCATCCTTAAATTGTACAAATATATATTTGTGCCGCAATGGTTGATGTGTCTGGAATCATGAGCCACTGAGGTTGTAAAGGCTGCGATCGCCACGCTCCGCCTTGGCCGGCGGTCGAGCCGTGTCGAAGACCATGGGCGGGCCGGATAATCATGCGGCGCGGCGCGCCGGCATGGATTGCCGCGATTGCGAAAAGCGGGGAGCATCGGGGCACTGAGGAGGAGAGCTTCCCGATGACGAAAATCCTGGTGATCCACGGTGCCGGCATGGATATGCGCGGCAAGACGCAGGTCGAGGTGTTCGGCCCCATGACCCTGCCCGAATATGATGCGGCGATCCGCGGCTATGCCGAGGCGCTCGGCGTCGCGGTGGAGATCTTTCACTCCAACATCGAAGGCGAGGTGATCAATCGCCTGCACGCCGCGCATAATGCGACGGATATCGACGCCGCGATCATCAACCCGGCCGGCTTCACCCGTGGCTACCCGGCGCTGCTGGCCGCGATCAACGCCATGCGCTTCCCTGTGATCGAGCTGCACATCTCGAACCCCGCGAAGCGTGGCCTGGTCTCCGAAGTGGCCGGCGCCAGCCGCGGCGCGGTCGCGGGCTTTGGCGTCGCGGGGTACAAGGTGGCGATGCAGGGCCTGCTGGAGATCCTGAAGAAATAGGCTGTCTCTGCAAGGTCGGGCGTCCGGTTCAGACCTCCGGGCCATCCGGCCCTCGGTCATCGGACGCTCAGGCGCCGGGGCGCGCCCCGGCGCGGCTGATGGTCGCGCGCGGGCCGCAGTTCAGGCCGGTTGGTCGCGCACCGGCGGCGCCCAGCGCGTTTCCGGATCGATCGGCAGCACCGGGCGCGGCAGCTTCGTCCAGGCGAAGCGGCTGAGGATCGGGGAAGTAAGGCCGGCCGCGTCCACCTCCACGATCTGGTCGTGGCCGAAGAATTCGTCGAAGCCGCCGCGGAAATGCCCGCGCGACTTCACGACCACCGCGCGCGCGCGGCCGATATCGAGCCCGAGATGCTCGAAGAAGGCCGGGTCGGCGCATTGCGCGCGGATCGACACCACGACGACGGTGATGCCGCCGATGCGAAGCGCCGCCGTGGCGCCGAGCGTCATCGCGGTGCCGCCATAGATGCCGCGCCGCCCGGTGACGCGGCCATCCGACAGCGCCACCACCTCCGCCGCCGCCGCGAAGGGATGGCTGAAGGCGTCATCGGCCGCGAGCGTGCCCTGCGGCCGGTTGAACTGCGCGGTGAAGCGGGCGCCCTTGCCCAGCCGATGCGCTTCCGCCGCCAGCAGCGGGTCATGGATGATGCCGACCAGGCAATCCGTGATGCCCGCCTGGTGGAAGGCTTCCAGGATGAACATGGTGTTGCCGCGGCCGCCGCCGCCCGGATTGTCGGCGACATCGGCGAAGGCCAGCGGCCTGGCACTGTCCTTGGCCAGCCGGGTCGCTGCCTCCAACGGCGTCAGCTTCGCCACGAAGCGGTCGCGCCGCTCCCAGGCGGCCAGCGCCAGCCGGTCGGCCATTGCTTCGGCCGCGTCCCGCGCGGTCGCGGTGACGACCACCGCCATGCCGTTGAACGGCGTGTCGCCATAGGCGAAGCCGCCCATGACGGAGACGTTCAGGATGCGCGCATCCTCGCCGGCCCAGGCCTGGCCGAGATCGATCACTTCCGCATAGGGGCCCTGGGCGGTCAGCATGGAGACGGTCGGCGCGACGATCGGCAGGCGGCGGAAGGCGCGATGCGTCTTCGTCCCGGCCAGCAGGCGGCGCAGCATCTGGGCGCCTTCCGCGCCGCGTTCGCGCATGTCGAGATGCGGGTTGGTGCGGTAGCCGATGAAGGCATCGCAATCCCGCACCATGGCGTCGGAGACATTGCCATGCAGGTCGAAGCCGCAGACCAGGGGGATGTCCGGCCCCAGGATCTCCCGGATCAGGCCTTGCAGAGCGCCTTCGGGATCATCCAGCTCGGTGGTCAGCCCGGCGCCGTGCAGCACGCAATAGACGCCGTCGACCTGGCCGCGCAGCTGCGTCAGCCCGTCGCGCCAGATATCCATCATCCGGCTGAAGGCGGCGTGTTCGACCGGCCCGTTCGGCTCCGCCATCGCCAGCAGGATGCCCCGCGGTTCCCAGGGGCCGGCGGCGTCCATGTCCGCGACGAAGCCCGGCATCTCGCCCAGCGCCTTGGGGGAGGCGCTGCGCGCGTCCGTCACCACCTCCTGGCCGACCACCCAGCAGCGCGTATCGAAATCGCGCTGCGTCGCCGGCGGGGCGAAGCGGTTGCATTCGATCGAGAAACCCAGCAGCGCGATACGCATCGGAATCAGGCCCCCCGCATTCTCTCCGGCGGGCCTTGATCCCACGTCGCCGCCGGATGGTCGAGAGGGTCCGCCTGGGGTCCGGGCGGCGAGGGTGGACCCTCATTGCGCCGGGCGGACATCCTGCGGCCGGGTGCGCTCATCCGTGCGGGGGGTATGGATGAAGCCGGCCTGCGCCGCCCAGACGTTGCGTTGCAGATGCAGCGGGATGATCGCCGCGTCATCCATCGCCAGCCGCATCGCGCCGCGCAGCATCGCCTCCCGCCGGTCGTCGTTCAGCTCCCGCACCGCCGCGCCAAGTGCGGCGTCGAAGGCGGGGTTGGCATAGCGGCCGCGATTGACCGAACCGGTACCGAGCGTGCGGTCGAAGCTCGCCAGCACCGACCGCATGCCGGCCGAAGGCTCGCCCGTGGAACTGCCCCAGGAGACCAGGAAGGCCGAGAATTCCTGGCGGGAAGCACGGCTGACGAAGCTCGCGAAGGGCGCGACATCGACCGTCGTCCGCACGCCGATGCGGGTCCACATCTGTGCCACCGCCTGGGTGATGCGGGCATCGTTCGGATAGCGGTCGTTCGGGCCGTTCAGCACCATGCGGAAGCCCTCCGGATAGCCGGCATCCGCCAGCAGGCGCCGGGCCGCGGCGATATCGGCCTGCGGCGGCGGGTGCAGCGTGGGCTCATGGCCGTAGGTGCCAGGCGGCATGAACTGGTTGATCGCGGTCGCCTGGCCTTCCATCACCCGCGCGACGATCGCGCCGCGGTCGACGGCCAGCGACAGCGCCTGCCGTACCCGCAGGTCCTTCAACGGATTGCGGTCGAAAGGCCGGCCGTCATTGTCGGTGATGAAGGGCGAGGGCCCGGTGCGCATGTGGTCGAAATGGATATAGACGAGGCGCAGGCTGTCGATCTCCGACAGGCGCAGCCGTGGGTTGCGGCGGATGCGCTCCAGATCGGCGGTCGGCACCTGGTCGATGACGTCGACATCGCCGGCCAGCAGGGCCGCAGTGCGCGCCGCCGGGCTGGTGATCATGCGATAGTCGACGCGCTGCCAGGCCGGCCTCTCGCCCCAATAGGCGTCGTTGCGCTCCAGCGTCGCGCGGCTGCCGGCCTGGCTCGCGACCAGGCGGAAGGGGCCGGTGCCGATCGTGGCGCGGCCGGCGTTGAAATCCTCCGTCGTCGCATTGGCATGCAAGCGGCGGCTCAGCATCGGCACGATCGCCAGGTTGGGCGGCAGCAGCGGGTCCGGCCCATTGGTGCGGAAGCGGATGGTGCGCGCATCCACCACCTCCACCGAGCGGATGGATTGCGTGTAGGTCTGGAAGGAACCCGGGCTGTTCAGCACCGTCGGGATCCGCTCCAGGGTGAAGGCGACGTCATCGGCGGTGAAGGGCGTGCCGTCCTGGAACCGCACGCCCTCGCGCAGGCGGAATTCCCAGACATCCTCGCCGACCGGCCGCCAGCTTTCCGCCAGCGATGCGGTCGGCCGCGAATTCGGGTCCATCTCGAGCAGGTTGTCGAAGATCATCGAAGCGAAGGCGTTGTTCGGCGAGATGTTGTGGAAATGCGGGTCGAGCGAGGTGACCTGCGCACCGACACCGACGCGGAGCGTCTGCGCGCCGGCACCGGCGGCGCCGAGGAGCAGGATGGCGAGCAGGATCCCGGCGAGGCGCTGCATTTCCTTCGCCCTCAGCCCAGCAGATAGGGGGCGTTGCAGCGGCCGCAGATGCCGCGGATCCGCGTGGCGAGCGAATCCGGCACCGGAATCCCGTCCCGCAGGCGCCGGATGCGGGACGCTTCCTCCGGATCGCCGGCGACCAGCACCGGCTCGTCGGGATTGGCGGCCGGCGTCGCGCGCAGCACGTCGATCGCGTCGTCCAGATCCTGCTCGAATGCGCCCGCCTCGCGGAAGGCGGCGGGGTCGATCGCCAGGAAGAAATGGCCGAGATCGTCGGGATCGCCGACCTTCTTCGTGCGGTTGCGGATCGGGGAGAAGGCGGCGCCCATCAGCGTGCCGCCGAGGATATGCACCATCATCGCCAGGCCATAGCCCTTGTGGCTGCCCATGGCGCCGGTGCCGCCGAGCGGCGTGATGCCGCCATCGGGCTTGAGGCTCACCTGCGCATGCGCGGCATGCGGGTCGGTAACCGTGCGGCCCTCTCCATCCACCACCCAGCCTTCCGGCACCGGCCGGTCGTTCAGGTGGTAGACCTTGACCTTGCCGACCGCGACCGTGGTCGTGGCCATGTCCAGCACGAAGGGCAGGTTGCGCCCCGCGGGGGCAGCGAAGGAGAAGGGGTTGGTGCCGAGCACCGGCGCCGTGCCGCGGGTCGGCACCATGGTGATGCCGCGCGCCGCGCTGGTCACCATGCCGATCATGCCGCGCCGCGCCGCGATGCGCGAATAGACGCCGGCGGCGCCGAAGTGATGCGAATTGCGTACGCCGACCATGGCCAGGCCGGCCGTCTTCGCCTTGTCCACCGCGATGTTCATCGCGAGCGTCGAGACCGGATGGCCAAGTCCCGCGCCGGCATCGAGCAGGGCGGTGCAGGCGGTCTCCTGCACCAGCTTCGGCTGCGCATTGAGGTCGAGCGCGCCTTCGCGCCAGCGCTGCTCATAGGTCATCAGCATGGAGATGCCATGCGAATCGACGCCCATCAGGTCGGTCTCGACCATCGCGTCCGTGGTGGTTTGCGCCAGCGCCGGATCCATCCCCCAGGAGAGCAGGATGCCGTGGATCTGGTTGCGGACATTCTCGGCGCTGACCAGGGTGACATCGGCCATGGGTCAGGTCTCCTCGGCGATGACGGGGTTGCGCAGAATGCCGATGCCGGAGATCTCGACCTCCACCACATCGCCCGGCTTCAGCCAGGCCGGGGGATTGCGATAGGAGGCGACGCCTTCCGGCGTGCCGGTGGCGATGACATCGCCCGGCGCCAGCGGCGTGATGGAGGAGACGTAGTTGATCAGCGTCGGGATGTCGTAGATCAGGTCGCCGGTGCTGGTGTGCTGCCGCTGCTCTCCGTTGACCCGGGTGGTCAGCGTCAACGCCGCCGGATCCGGGATCTCGTCCGCCGTCACCATCCAGGGGCCGAAGGGGCCGCTGGCGAAGAAATTCTTGCCGGATGTGGTGGTGTGCTTCTGCCAGTCGCGCACGCTGCCATCGTTGAAGCAGGCATAGCCCGCGATATGCGACAGCGCGGCGTCCTTGGCGATGTGGCGGCCAGGCTTGCCGATGATGACCGCCAGCTCCCCCTCATAGTCGAAATGGCCGGAGACGCGCGGGCGGATCATCGGCGCGCCATGGCCGAGCAGGGTGTCGTTCCAGCGCGAGAAGACGCGCGGGAAGGCGGGTGCTTCCCGCCCCGCGCCGCCTTCGCTGACATGGGCGCGGTAGTTCAGGCCGATGCCGATGATCTTCTCCGCATCCGGCACCACGGGCAGGAAGGTGACCTCGGACAGGCTGTGATCGGGCTTCTCCGTAGCGAAGGGCGCCGCCTGGGCGACGCCCTTCGCCAGCAGCCCGCGCAGGGTGCCGCCGATGCGGCGGCCGAGATCGATGACGCCGTCGCCGGCGACGATCCCGAAGGACGCGGCGCCGGCGGGCGTGCGGAAGCTCATCAGGCGCATGGGGCGGTCCTATTCGGCGGCAGCTTGCGGGTGCAGCACGTCCTGCTGGAAGGCAGGCTCGAAGATGCGGTCGGCCAGCACCTGGCAGCGCTTCATCAGCCGGTGTTCGGTCGGGCCGTAATCGGGCAGCGCATTGTGCAGCGTGCCGATATTGTCCCAGACCATCAGGTCGCGCTCGGCCCAGACATGGGTATGCAGGAAGCGATCCTCGAGCTGATGCGCGAACAGGATCTCCAGCACCCGGTCGCTCTCGGCCTCGTCCAGCTCATTGATGCGGATCGCGTAGCCGGGGTTGCAATAGAGCACCGTGCGGCCGGTGATCGGGTGGGTCAGGAAGACCGGGTGGACCGAAGGCGGCCGCTGGCGCCGCTGCTCCTCGGTCAGGGGCGGGCGGCCGCTGCCCTTGGCGCGCATGCCGTCCCAGAACTTGTTGAAGTCATGCGTCGCGGTCGCGTTGCGCAGCTTGTCCTTCAGGCTCTCATCCAGCGCCTCATAGGCGGCGTGCATGTTGGCGAACATGGTGTTGCCCAGTGCGCGGCCGTCGCGGCGCGGGACCTTGTGGGCGTTCAGCACGTTCACGAAGCCCATGGTGTCGCGATAGGACATGTCGGTGTGCCAGTCCTGCCCGGCATCGGCGATGCCGATCGGCTGGCCGTTCTCGACGATGTTGGACAGGATGCCGACTTCCGGCACGTCCGGGTCGTGGAATTTCTTGGTGATCGAGGCCTGGATGCCGCCGAACCGGGCGGAGAAGTCGCGCAGCGCCGCCGGCTCCAGCAACTGGTCGGGGAAGCGCAGCACGCCGTGGCGGCCGAGCGCCTGCAGGATGGCGGCGAAATCTCCGGCCGGGATCGGCCGCGACAGGTCGAGGCCGGTGATGGTGGCGCCCAGCACCGGGCCGGTCGGTTCGATGGTCAGCATGGGCACGCTCCTCCTCGCGGAATGCCGGGAGGCGAGCCTGGGCCAGCCCGCGACTCTGGCGCGGGCGGCTGGGACGGCATCTTCCTCCGGGGCGGGATAATTGGTTATTCCCACATTATGGGAGAATGCTAGGCCGCAACCGGCCAGCCCGACAACCCCTGGCGAGGAGGGCCCTGCGCATGGAAGAGGAACGGCCGGCCGCCAGCGGCACCGGCAGCATCACCCGGCTGCTCGACATCCTGGACCTGTTCACGATCGAGGCGCCGGTGGTGCGGGTGGACACGGTGCAGGCCCGGCTCGGCTACACCAAGTCCACCGCCTATCGCTATGTGAAGGCGCTCTGCGATGCCGGCCTGCTGGCGCCGGCGGCGGCCGGATCCTATTCGCTCGGCCCCCGCATTGTGGAGCTGGACCGGCTGATGCGCCTGGCCGATCCGCTGCTGCGCGCGGGGGAAGCGGTGCTGCCCGCGCTCACCGCCGCGGTGCCGAACAGCATGGTGCTGATCTGCAGCCTCTACCGCGACAAGGTGCTCTGCGTGCATCGGGAAGGGCCGGAGGCGATCGCGGCGGAAGGCCGCGCCATCCGCATCCTGCGTGCCCGCGGCCTGCCGCTGCCGTTGTTCCAGGGCGCCGCCTCGCTCGCGATCCTGGCGCATCTGCCGCAGCACAGGGTGCGCGGCCTGTTCCTGGCGCGGCGGCAGGAGATCGGGGCGGCCGGGCTCGGCGAGGACTGGCCGGCGCTGCGCATGCGGCTGGCCGCGATCCGCCGCGATGGGCATGTGACCACGATCGGCCGCTTCAACCGCCACCTGGCCGCGCTCTCGGTGCCGATCCTGGCGCGGGAGGATGACCGCGTGGTCGGCAGCCTGACCCGGATCATGGCGGCGCCGGAGTTCCGCGGCCTGGCCCATGACGCCCTGCTGGCGGAGCTGCGCGCGGGCGCCGCGGCGACGGCGGCGATGCTGCCCTGAGCAGGCATCGAACCCTGCTGCGTCTCGATCGCCACGCACCAGGATTGTTCGGGGATTCCGACTCACATCATCCCGCTCTGGTGCGGCGGCGCCAGCTTCCGTTCCAGCGCGGCCAGGTCGGCCAGGAACCAGAGCGACCGGCCGGCATTGGATTCCCGCACGAAGTCCCGCAACGCACCGCTGCCGGCCAGCGCGGCCCCGATATCGCCGAGGATGACGAGCTGCATCCGGTAGTTGACGAATTTCTGTGCGATCGCCCCCGCGACGCGGGTCGAGAGCCGCAGGAAGCCGGGGCCGAGCCGCGCGACCGGCACCGCCACCAGCGTCGCGTCCTGGCCCCAGGCGGCGCCCAGGATGTCCCCGGCATCGGCTTCGCTGCCGAGCGGCGGCCCATCCACGGCGCAGAGCAGCACGCGGGTTCCGTGCAAGGCGATCAGTTCATCCATGGCTCGGCAGCTTCCAGGGCAGGCCGCGCGCGGCGCTGGCGATGACGCCAAGCGCCGAGACCACCGCCGCCACGCTCAGGCAGATGACCGTGCCATGCGCGCCATCGGTGGCGAAGATCACCGTCACCAGGGCGGAGCCGAGCGACCAGCCGGTCACCCGCGCGACGCCGAGCATGGCGGATGCCGCCGCATTGCGCGCGGCGGGCCCCGCGGTCATCAGCGTGGTGTTGTTCGGTGTCTGGAAGAAACCGAAGCCCAGGCCGCAGATCGCCATGCGCCAGATGATGTCGGCATTGCTCGGCGCCGCCGGCAGCAGGGCCAGCAGCACCAGCCCGGTGGTCATGATCGCCAGCCCGATGCTGCCGAGGATCGCCGCCGGATGCCGCGCGATCAGCCGTCCGGCGACCGGGGCCGCGACTGCGACCAGCAGCGGCCAGGGTGTCACCAGCAGCCCGGTCGCGAAGGCGGAGCGGTGCAGCACCACCTGGAACAGGAAGGGCAGCGAGACGAAGGCCAGGATCTGCGCACAATAGGAACAGATCGAGGTGCCGATCGAGAGCGCGAAGACCGGGATGCGCATCAGGTCGAGCGGCAGGAGCGGCACCGCGCGCTGGCGCTGCTGCAGCACCAGCGCCAGCAGGCAGAGCAGCCCGATCAGGATGGCGGCGATGGCGAGCCCCGCCGCGCCGCTGGCCAACTGCCCGACGCCCACCACGATCAGCCCCAGCGCCAGCGCGTTCAGGGCTGCGCCGGAGATGTCGAAGGGCTGCCATCGGCCTGGCGTCTGCGGCGCCATGGCGATGAAGAGCGGCAGCGCGATCAGGCAGATCGGCAGGTTCACCAGGAACAGCCAGGGCCAGGCGGCGACCGAGAGGATCAGCGCCGCGATGGTCGGGCCGAGCGCGCTGGAGACCGCGATGACCAGCGCCACCAGCGCATAGCCGCGCCCGGCCAGCGCGCGCGGATAGAGCAGCCGCACCAGTGCCGGGCTGAGCGAGATGGCGCAGGCGCCGCCGATCCCCTGCAGCAGCCTGGCCGCCAGCAGCGCATCCAGCGATGGCGCCAGGGCGCAGAGCAGGGACGCCAGGGTGAAGAGCGCGAGGCCGAAGGCATAGATCCGCTTCAGCCCGAAGATGCCGCCGATCGCCGCCGCCGGCAGCAGGCAGACCGCCATCGCCAGCTGGTAGATGTTCACCACCCAGACCGTCGCGGATTCGGTGGTGGCGAATTCGTGCGCCAGGGTCGGCAGCGCGATATTCGCGATCGCGCCGTCGAGCGTGGTCAGGGTGAAGCCCATCAGCGCGCAGGCCATCACCCAGTTGCGCTGTGGATTTGGCAGGCCATCCGCGTCGTTCATGCCCGGCTTCTGGACGCAAGCCGGGCGGCGGTAAATCCGCCGACCTCTGCCGCCCGCGCGGGGCAGCTTTGGCGTGACATCCGCTTCATCCCGCGGATCATTTCTCCTGCGGCGACGTGCCGATCTCGGCCGCGGCATTGGCGATGATGCGGTGCACGCGCGCCACCTCCGCCTCGCTCCAGGCGCGGGGATGCAGCGCCAGGGCGGTGCGCAGCGTCTGGAAGGCCTGGGCGATCGCCTCCGGCGGCCGGGCGCCCGCCATGCTGCGCGCGGCGATGCCCATGCGGCTGAGCAGCGCGTCGAGCAGGGTGCGGTTCTCCGCCAGGACCTGGCGGCCTTCCTCCGTGATCTCGAACAGCTTCCTGGCACCTTCGCTGGCGGCGACCCGGATCTGGCCGAGTTCTTCCAGCAAGGTGAGGATCGGATAGACCGAGCCCGGGCTCGGCGAATAGGCGCCGCCGAACAGGTCCTCGACCGCCTTGATCAGCTCATAGCCATGCCGCGGCTGATCGCCGATCAGGGACAGCAGCACAAGGCGCAGGTCGCCCGGGCCGAAGATGCGGCCGCCGCCGCGGCCGAAGCCGTGCCGCCCGCCACGGAAGCCGCCGCGGTCGCCGTCATCATGGTCGCGGCCATGGCCGCGGCCGGCCATCCGGGCCGCCAGGCGGTCGCGGAAATGCTCGCGCATCTGGTCGCGGAAGCCGTGCCAGCCGCCATGCCGCCGGCCACAGCCATCGCCCTCCCGCCGTTCCCGGCCCTGCCAGCCATCATCGTTCATGTCATATCGCATCGCTATTCTCCTTCGATACAGACAAACGATATATCGTTATCTCGGTCAAGCGCAAGGGCGGCCGCGCCTGCGGACGGCGAAAACCTTATTCAGACACGGCAGATCCCCGAACCGGCCGGCCAGCGCCCGGAGCGAGGCGGGATCAGCCTGGCGCTGCCGCCGGATCTTCCCGCGTGTCGTCTCACGCCAGCAGCACGCGCCGCACCTCCGCCTCGTTCTCCAGCGCCCGCAGCCGGCCAGCCTCGATCAGCAGGAAGCGGTTGCCGATGCCGGCGGCGAAGCGGCGATCATGCGAAATCAGGACGCAGGTCGACCGCTGCGCCAGGATCTCCGCTTCCAGCCGCTCCTGCCCGGGGATGTCGACATGGTTGGTCGGCTCATCCAGCAGATAGAGGTTGGGCTCCGTCAGCCGCAGGCCAAGCAGGCCGAGCCGCGCCTTCTGTCCCGGCGACAGCGTGGCGATCCGCTGCCGCTGCGCTTCCACCGGGAAGCCCGCCGCGGCCAGCAGGCTGATCGCGTGCTGGTCGCCGACCGGGAAGCGGCGGCTGATGAAGCCGAGCGGCGTCTCCGCCGCCGGCAGATGCGACATGTGCTGGTCGAGGTGGCCGGGGACCAGGCCGGGCGCCGCGCGCAGCCCGGGCACCGCATCCGGCGCCGCCAGCGCCTGGCGCAGCAGGGCCAGGAAGCAGGACTTGCCGGCGCCGTTCGGGCCCAGCAGCAGCACGCGGTCCTGCTGTGCGATCGCCAGCCGGCCGGTGCGGAACAGCGCGCGGCCATCCGGCGCCCGCACCACCACATCATCCAGCGCGAAGATGACCTTGGCATGGGTGTCGCGATGGCTGAGGCGGATGTCGCCCGCGCGTTCCGCATGCGGCGGCTGCGCCGCCTGTTCCAGCGTCTCGGCCCGGCGCGCCATCTGCATCGCCTTCTTCTGCGCGGCGTCGCTGCGGCTGTTGATGCCGATGTTGCGCAGCGCGCCCGCGGACCGTCGCAGCCGGTCGGCTTCCCGCAGATCCTTCGCCTGCCGCGTCTCTTCCGCCGCATCCGTCTCCGCCAGCGCGGCGCGGGCCAGGCCATAGGGCAGTGCATGGAGCCGGCTCTGGCCCGGGCGGAGGAACAGCGTGCGCGTCGTGCAGTGATCCAGGAACTGCCGGTCGTGGCTGGCGATCACCATCGGGATGGCGAGGCCGGCCAGCCAGGCTTCCAGCAGCCGCAGCTTATCCAGGTCGAGGTGGTTGGTCGGCTCGTCCAGCAGCAGCGCGTCCGGTTCGGTGACCGCGGCGCGCGCCAGCAGCGCCAGCCGCTGCCAGCCGCCGCTGAGCGCCGCGACCGGCGTGGCGCGCAGCGCCGCCGGCGTCTCGAACAGGTCGAGTGCCAGATCGACGCGCCAGGCCTCGGCGGCGCGCGCCTCGGGCGGCAGGGCGCGGCGCACCGCCTCCGCCATCGGCAGCGCCAGCAGCGTCGCCGGCACCTCCTGCGCCACATGGGCGACGCGCAGGCCGCGGGAGAGGGCGACCGCGCCTTCCTCCGGCGCTCTTTCGCCCGCGATGCAGCGCAGCAGGGAGGATTTGCCGCCGCCATTGCTGGCGACGATGCCAAGGCGATCGCCATCGCCCAAGGTGAAACTCAGGTTCCGAAACAGCGGTGCCGGCGCCAGCAGGCCGAGATTCCGCAGGCCGATCGTGCCCATATCCGTCTTGCCCCGCGATCACGCCGGCGCCATGGCCGGGCGGATCGCTTTCCGAGAAAGGAAAACGGGCAGGCGGATCCGCGCGCCGAAGCGTGATTTCTGTCGGGTCGCGTGATCCACGGTTGTCGGCGATTCCGCCTCAACCGATCACGCTCCAGGCATCAGCGCGGCAGGGGGATCGTCCGCCCCACGACAACCTGCCGTGGGGCCTGCCAGGGCCCGCGGGGATGGTGCTGGTTGTCCGGAAACATGCAGCCCTCCTGCGGCTGGGGGTGAAGGGAAAGCGACCTTAGCGGCTGGGGCTCAGACGCGGAAGATGTCGCGCCACATCTCCTTGATCTCGGGCAGGCGCTGCTCCAGCTCCTCCGCGCTCGGGCTGATCAGGCGGATCTCGTCGAGCGGGCGGGAGCCTTCCGGCGGCGGCACGCCGGGGCGGAGCGATTCCGCGAAGAAGGGCCGCAGCGCCTGGGAATAGGCGTCGCCGCACATGAATTCCATGAACAGCTTGGCGCCGTTCGGATGCGGCGCGGTACGGATGGCGCCGCTCGGCGCCGGCAGCATCACCGTGCCTTCCTCCGGATAGATCAGCGCCAGCGGATTGCCGCGCTGGATGCTGAGCAGGGAGGTGGCGGAAGGAACGCCGACACCCACCACCCGCTCCCCGGCATTCAGGGTCGTGACCGGGTCGCCGGCGGAGCGGCCGATCTGCGGCCGGTTGCGCTCCAGGGCGCGGAAATACGCCTCGCCATACAGTTTGTGCATCAGCAGCGCCCAGCTGCCGATCGCGCCGCTATAGCCCGGATGGCCGACCGCCAGCTTGTCGCGCCAGCGCGGATCGGTCAGGTCCTGCCAGCGCTTCGGCGCATCGGCGTCCGTCACATGGTCGGTCCGGCGGCCCATCATGTAGAGGGCGAGGTAGCTCACCTGGTAATGCCCGTCCCGGTCCGCCGCTTCCCGCGCGGCGCGGACCATGCCGGCCGCATTCTCCGGCCGATAGGCCAGCAGCCGGTTCTCGCGCTTCAGGAAGGTCAGGTGGCTGACATCGGTGGAGCTGAACACGTCGCATTGCGCGACCCGCGCCCGCATATCCTGCGACAGGCGCTGGAACGCGACCTGGGAGGTGGTGCGCACCACATTGACCCGGACCCCCGGATAGCGCTCCCCGAAGGCGCGGCCGGCGGCTTCCGACGGCTCGGCCTGCAGCTGGCCAGTGTACCAGTTGATCTCGCCTTCGCGCTTGGCCGCGTCGTAGAGCGCCTGTTCATGCGGCGGCAGCGCGGGGGTCTGGGCGCGGGCGGCGCCGATGATGGCGAAGCTGCTCGCGGCGCCGATCAATCCGCGGCGGGTCATGGGCGTCATGGCCGTTCCTCCTGGTCCCGCGTGCCTTGGGGCGCGCGGCTGTTCGGCCGCCAGGGTGCCACGCGCCGGCCCGCGCGTCATGCTGGCCGGCCTATTGGCTGGCCAGCATTCATTTTTTTGCTCGCCGCCGCCACGCGAACCCCGCGGGCGCCGATGCCTGGCTCCGAAAGCCGGGCTTTCTCGGCCAGCTGTCAGCCGTTGCCGGGCTGTGCGGTGATATCGGCCAGCTTGGCCACCAGGAAGGCCCGGAACCCGGCCGGCGTCGCCTGTTCCGGGGTCGGCATCAGGATCGCCTGGCGGCTGAATTCCTGGTCGAGCCCGGGGACGGAAAGGCTCGATCGCAGCGTCTCGGCCATGGTGGTCAGCACGATCTGCGGCACGCTGAGCGGCGCCGCCAGCCCGACGAAGGCACCTTCGACGACGCCGGGGAAACCGCCTTCGACGAAGGTCGGCACCTCCGGCACCGCCGGGATGCGGGTCTCGGCCGCCACCGCCAGGATCCGCGCCCGCCCCGCCTGGTGCAGCGGCAGCACGGTCGAAAGCTCGGTGAAGAGCGCCGGGACATTGCCGGCGACCACATCGGTCAGCGCATCGCCGCCGCCGCGATAGGCGACCTCGTTCATCTCGATATGCGCCACCCGCGACAGCCGGCGGATGGTCGATTGGCCGGAGGTGCCGATGCCCGGATGCCCGGCGCTGATCTGGCCCGGCCGCGCCCGGCAGGCGGCGACCATGTCGGCCACGGTCTGCCAGGGGGAATTCAGCGCGACCATCACCGCCGAGGTGGAGCGGCTCATCAGCCCGATCGGCTCGAAGCGGCGCAGCGGATCGGTGAAGCCTGTCGGGTTGCGCGGATCGAGCAGCAGCGCGCCGTCCGACCCGACCAGCAGGGTATAGCCGTCCGGCCGCGACTGCTCGACGACGGTGGCGCCCAGCGTGCCGCCGGCGCCGGCGCGGTTCTCGACCACGCAGGGCTGGCCCAGGTGTTCCGACCAGGAGACGGCGAGCAGCCGGCCGATACGGTCGACATTGCCGCCCGGGGCGAAGGGCACGATCAGCCGGATCGGCCGCTGCGGCCAGGTCTCGGCCCGCGCCACAGCCGGCATCGCCAGCAGCGGCGCCGCCGCCAGCAGGGCGCGGCGTGACAGGCTGATAGCAACGGGCTGGTCGTCTGACCGGCCCGAGGCCACGGATGTGGCCCGCCGCGAGTGCGGCGAAGCCAAGCAAACCGCAGGTTTGCGCCCGGCGTCTGAGGGGGCCTCGATCGCGTCGGCGATCGAGGCCGCTGGTATGAGGCGATCATGCATGACGCAGCCACTCCGGCGCGTCGTGGCCGAGCGGTACCGGCGGCCGGTCGAGACGTGGCGGTGTCGCAGAAAGCCGGATCGGGGAGCGGAGGTAATGCACCAGGCCCATAGGCGCCGCGATCTCGGCGCCCATGCCGGCGGCCGCGACATCCGGCGCATCGCCAGTGACGGATGCGGCGGCATCGGCATCGAGCATGCCCTGGCTGCGCATCCAATGCCCGACACCGGCCAGCGAGACGCGGACCAGCCAGCTGCCGCCGATGGTCGCGCGCCGGTGCAGCGCCACCATCACGCCGAAGGCCAGCAGGTTGCCGCTGATATAGTCGATGGCGGCGCAGGGCAGCAGCGCCGGGGATCCCTCACCACCGGTGACATGGGCGATGCCGGTCGCGGATTGCACGATGGTGTCGTAGCCGCGCCGGAGGCGCCAGGGCCCGCTGCGGCCCCAGGCGCTGAGCGTCGCCTGCACCAGCCCGGGCCGCAGCGCCGCCAGCGCTTCCGGCCCGAAGCCGCGCGCGGCGAGCGTACCGGGGCGGTAGGACTGCACGAAGACGTCGCCGGTGCGCACCAGCTCCCGCAGCCGCTCCGCTTCTTCCGGCTTGCGCAGGTCGAGGAAGGCGGAGCGCTTGCCGATGCCGGTGTCGAGGTCGAGCGAACCCGAGCCGGGCAGGTCCGGCCGCGCGATCTTCAGCAGTTCGGCGCCGTGCTCGGCCAGGATCCGGCAGGCGGACGGGCCGGCGATCACCCGGGTCAGGTCCAGGGCGCGGATGCCGGCCAGCGGCCGGGCGCCGTCCGGCAGCGGCTGCCGTGGCGCATCGCCCACCTGTTCGATCTCCAGCACCGGCAGCGCCGCGACCGCGGCGTTGTGCGGATGCGCTTCCCATTCCGCCGGGGTGCGCACGAAGGACGCGCAGCCGCCGCCCTCATGGATCGCGGTCTCCAGCGCTTCACCCTGCCAGCGGGCGACCGCGGCAGCGACGGATTCGCGCGTCTCCCCGGCGCCGAGCACGGCCAGGTTGCGCGCGCGCAGGTTCGGGAAGTTGCAATGCAGATAGACGTGGCGGCCGTCACCGGCGGGGTAGAAGCCGCTCAGCCCGTCGCGCACATGCGGCGGCGGCTTGCCGTCCAGCAGCAGGTACTGGTGCCCGCGCAGGGATGCCACGGCTTCCGTGGTATCGACCGAAACGTCCTGGCGCGGGTGCCGCAGGGACCAGAGCGCATCGGCGGCCAGCCCCACCGCGCCGAGTGCCGCGGCGCCCGCGGCGCCGAGCCGGTAGCGCGACCGCAGCACCGGGTCGGCGCCGGTGAAGGCGACCTCGCCCGCCGGCAGCCCGGCCAGATCCAGCAGATGCTTCAGCGCCGCATGCGGCCGCGCAGCCTCGTCCATGGTCCGTCTCTCCCTGGCCCGCGCTTCTGCGGCGGGGCCGTTACTGGCGTATCATACGAGCGGACCGGCTGCTTGGCCGGTCCGAGGCCGCGAATGCGGCCCGCCGGTCGTCCGGCGTCTGAGGGTCTATCAGAGATGCGAATGCATCGGCCGTCCGGCGACCGGCATGCGGGCGACCAGGATGCTGCTCGTTTCCGCCTCGGTGATGAACAGCGAACGATTATCCTCGCCACCATAGGCGATGTTGACGGTCATGCGACCCTTGCAGGTGCGCACGATCGCCAACTCCTCCGCATAGCGGGAATAGAGGCGGATCACGCCGGCCGTCGGATGCGCGACCGCCAGGTTGCCGGCCTCGTCCAGCGCCAGCCCGTCCGGGCCGGCGCTCGGCATCTGCACGAAGAGGCCGGTGCGGTTCTGCTCGGTCGGGTCGCCGGTCGCGATGCGCCAGATGGCATTGGCGCGGGTGACGGCGACGAACAGGGCCTGTTCCCGCCGGTCGAAGACCAGCCCGTTGGGGCTCGGCACATTGCCGATCAGGCATTGCAGCTCGCCCGCGGTCGTGTAGCGGAACACCCGGCCGGTCGGGTCCTGCAGCCCGGTGCGGCCCTGGTCGGTGAAGCAGATGTCACCGTTCGAATGGATGACGAGGTCGTTCAGCCCCTTGAAGCGCTCGCCGGGGGCGGGGCCGGAGACCAGCGTCTCGACGCTGCCCTTGGACGGGTCGAACAGCACCAGCCCGTTGCGGCGGTCGGCCAGGAAGATGCGGCCGTCGCGGTGGATCTTCAGCCCGTTCGGCATGCCGTCATATTCGAGACCCACCTCCCACTGGCCATCCGGGGCGATGCGGTAGAGCCGGCCCATGCGGGTATCGACGCACCAGAGGTTGCCGTCGCGATCGAAGGACGGGCCTTCCAGCGAATTGCGCTTCGCATCGCCGCGGCGCGGATCCCTGGCATCGACGCGCAGGCTGTCCGGAAGGGTCGCGAAGACGCTGGTCTCGATCAGTTGCGGATTGCCGTGCTGGTCCATCGTCAGATCGCCCCTTCCTTGCGCAGATCGGCGATCTCGGCCGCCGACAGGCCGAGTTCGCCCAGAATCGCCTCGGTATCCTCGCCGAGCACCGGCGGCGGCCGCGCCACATCCGGCAGGCCGCTGGCGAGATGGAAGCCGGGGCGGGTGACCCCGATCTCGCGCTCCACCACCGGCACATCGGGGAAGCGGCGGATGAGCTCGCGCGCCGCGACATGCGGATGCGCCAGCATCTCCGGCAGCGACAGGATCGGCCCGACCGGGACGCCCGCCTCGGTCAGGATCGCTTCCCATTCCAGCGAGGATCGTTCCGCCAGCTTCGCCTCCAGCAACTCCCGCAGCACGCCGCGATGCGCCAGGCGGTTGGGGCGCAGGTTGAAGCGCGCATCCTGCAGCAGCTCGGGCAGGCCGATCGCCTCGCAGAGGCGATGGAACTGCTTCTCCTCGTTGCAGACGATGTTGATCTGGCCATCGCCGGTGCGGAAGGTGCCGGAAGGGCTGGAGGTCGGGTTCTCATTGCCGACCGGGCGCGGCGTCAGCCCGGCATTCAGCACGTTGGAGACCGCCCAGGCCGCCATGGTGGACAGCGAGGCGTCGAGCATGGAGACGTCGATCATCTCGCCTTCCCCGGTGCGGGCGCGCTTGAACAGCGCGGCCGCGATGGCGAAGGCGGCGACGATCGCGGCCATGCTGTCGCAGACCACATAGCCGGCGCGCAGCGGCGCGCTTTCCGCCGTGCCGGTGACGCTCATCAGCCCGGAGAAGCCCTGGATGATCTGGTCATAGCTCGGCCGCTGCGACAGCGGGCCGTCCTGGCCGAAGCCGGACACCGCGCAATAGACCAGCGCCGGGTTCACGGGCTTGAGATCATCATAGCCGAGGCCGAGGCGCTGCATGGTGCCGGGGCGGAAATTCTCGAACACCACATCGGCGCCGCGCACCAGGTCCAGGAACAGCGCCTTGCCGCGCGGATGCTTGAGATTGAGGGTCAGCGACTTCTTGCCGGCATTCATCGCGAGGAAGGAGGTGCCCATCAGGCGCCGCCCGAGCTCGAGATCGGTGCCGAGCTTGCGGGACAGGTCGCCGCTGCCCGGCACTTCCACCTTGATCACCTCGGCCCCGAGCATCGCGAGCTGCAGCGAGCAGAGCGGCCCGGCGATGACATTGGTGAGGTCGAGGACGCGCACCCCTTCCAGCAGCATGGCCATGTCGCGCGGTTTCCTCCTGGTGTTTCGGGGACCCTGGCACCACCGGCCGGCACTGGCCACTTCCGGTGGCGCGCCAGATATGAGTATTTTCGATGACTGAGCGTCCGATGCGGGGAATTGGGAGAGGAACGCCATGTCGGGCGGCGATGCCTGGCGCCTGCCGCCGCTGAATGCGCTGCGTGTCTTCGATGCGGTCAGCCGCCTCGGCAGCCTGACGCGCGCCGCCCAGGCGCTGCGCATCACCCAATCCGCCGTCAGCCGCCAGATCGCGCTGCTGGAGGACCATCTCGGCCAGGCGCTGTTCGAACGCGAACGCTACGGCGTCCGCCTGTCGGATGCCGGGGCCGGTTACGCGAAGGAGATCGCGCCGGCGCTCGCCAGCATCGCGGCCGCGTCGCGGCGGATGGCGGAGGCGGAGCGGGGGCGGCCGCTGCATCTCCGCTGCTACAATGTCGTCGCGGTGAAGTGGCTGATCCCACGGCTGGCGCGCTTCCAGCTCGCGCATCCGCGCATCGAGGTTCGGGTCAGCCAGGGCCCCGGCCTGGCGGATTTCGCCGCGGAGGAGCTGGATCTGGCGATCCAGTATGGCGATGGCCGCTGGCCGGGGCTGAACCGGCGCGCGCTGATCCCGGACCTGATCCAGCCGGTGTGCAGCCCGAAGCTGCTGCGGGAACACCCGGCGCTGCGCGGCATCACCGGGCTGCGCCAGGTGCGCATCCTGCACACCGGCCTGCGGCCGCATGACTGGCCGGACTGGCTCGCCGCCTTCGGTGCCAAGGAACTGCCGGTCACCAGCATGGAATTCCCG
>DASYDR010000292.1:0-13042 GCA_036499545.1 Roseomonas sp.
CAGAACCGGACCATTTCGCCGACGTCGTCCCAGGTCATCGAAGGGTCGAGCATGTCCGTAAAATACCTGCCGATCGACATCGTGCCGCCGCCCATATCGACATGTTCGTCGAGTTGCGGCATCGCAAAGCGTTCATGGGTGAGGTAGTTGATGCCCCACATCGGCTTGATCGCGAACTGCAACATGCCGGCAAGCGTCAACTTGAAAGGGATGGAAAAGCCGGTGCGCAGGTCTCGCTCGCGATTGCCGCCGGTGATGCTGTCCACCGTCAGCATCATCACCTGGATGCCGGCGCGCTTGGCGCGCGCCATCATCTCGCGGTTCAGCCCGCGATCCTTGTGGAAATAGAACTGGTAGGCCTGCGGCCCGGTGCCGATGGCGCGCGCCTCCTCGATGCTGACGGTGCCGAGCGAGGAGACGCCGAACATGGTGCCATGCTTGGTGGCAGCCCGGGCCACGGCCCGCTCACCCTCGTGGTGGAACAGACGCTGCAGCGCGGTCGGCGAGCAATAGACCGGCATCGCCAGCTTCTGGCCCATGACGGTGACGGACATGTCGATGGCGCCGACGCCGCGCAGGATGCTGGGCAGCAGGTCGCAGGTTTCGAAGGCCTCGGTGTTGCGGCGCTTCGTCACCTCGTCATCGGCGGCACCGTCGATGTAGTCGAAGATAGGCCGCGGCAGGCGGCGCCGGGCCAGGCGGCGGAAGTCATGGAAGTTGTGGCAGTCCAGCAGGTTCATCGACATCTCTTGCAACTGGCCACTCGGACGGTCAGGCGGCGGGGGATTGCCGGGGCCCGCCCGTAGCATAGCGCGACAGGGGCGATGGTCGAATCGATGGCCCGCCGGAGCGCCGCGGCGCTCCGGCAAGGCCGAGCCTCAGCCAAAGCCGTACACCTCGGCCGGGTTGTCCCGCAGGATCAGGGCGAGATCGGCGTCGCTGTCCACGCAGTTGTACAGGTAGTCGAGCAGCGGTCGCGCCTCGGGCTTCGCCGCTTCCGTGACGTGCGGCCAGTCCGAACCCCAGAGCATCCGCTGCGGGGCCGCCGTCACCAGATCCCGGCCGAGTGCCAGCATGTCGTCATAGCCCGGGGCGCCCAGTTTCGAATCCTGATACGGGGCCGAGAGCTTCACCCAGGTCCGCCCGGCGTCGACCAGCCCGCGGAGCGCCCGCCACCCCGCATGATCCCGGCCTTCGGGAAGCGGAATGCGCCCGCCATGATCGAACACGATGGGCGCAGCCAGCGACGCCAGCAGCGCCGCATGCTCCGCGATCTTCGCGCCGAGCATGTGGAGTTGGACATGCCAGCCGAGATCGGCGACGCGGCGCGCCAGGGGCTCCAGCATCTCGATCGTCGTGGCCCCGGCCTGCACCAGGTTGAAGCGGATGCCGCGGACGCCGAGGCCGTGCAGACGCCGCAGCTCCGCCTCGGTCACGGTGTCATCCACGACCGCGACCGCCCGCCCCTGCGGCCCGAGCCTGCCGACCACCTCCAGGCTGCAACGGTTGTCGGTGCCATAGGGCGAGGGATGCACCACGACCGCACGCTCCAGGCCGAGGGCTGCGGCCAGGGCGAGATAGTCGTCGAGCGATGCCGGCGGCGGCTGGAATACCGCGTTGGAGACGAAGGGAAACCGCTCATCGAACACATGGAAATGGCAATCGCAGGCGCCGGACGGCAGCTGACGGGTCATGCTTGGCTTCTCCATCGATGCGCGCGACCGTGCTGGCCGCCACCGATCGGGTCTTTTTTTTCACGATACCAAAAAAATACAATCTGCGATCAGCGGGACCGCCGGACGCCGGCCCGCGCAAGAGGGATCTGTCCGACTTTGAGAAAAGCTTCCGAAGCCGTCTATTCCGTCCTGAGACGACGCCTCATGACCGGCCACTACGCGCCGGGCGCGCGGCTGAAGGAGGAACACCTGGCCGCCGAACTCGCCGTAAGCCGCACCCCCGTGCGCGCGGCATTGCAGCGGCTGGCGGGGGAAGGGATGGCGGTGGCGGTCGCCAACCGCGGCATCTTCGTCGCCGAATGGACCGAGCAGGACATCGCCGAGGTCTTCGAGCTGCGCAGCCTGCTGGAGCCGCATGCGGCCGGCCTCGCCGCCGAACGCGCATCGCCCGGGCAGGTCGCGGAATTCAAGCTGTTGAACGAGCGGCTGGAAGCCGCCGCAGCATCCGCCGCACCCGGCCGGATTGCGGAGATCCAGTCGATCAACAACCGCTTCCACCGCCTGCTGATCACCGCCGCCGGCGCGCCGCGTCTGCGGGCGATGTCGGAAAGCCTGGTCGACATGCCGGTCATCATCGGCTCCTTCTACTTCTACACGGATGCCGAGATCCTGCGCAGCCTGGCACATCATCGCGACATCGCCTTCGCGATCGAGCTGCGGGACAGGGACTATGCCGAGCAGGCGACGCGGCTGCACCTGAAGGCGACTTACGAACTTTTCATGCGGCGGCGCCGCGACCGGGCCGGGCTCGCGAACACCAGCACTGGCGGGGTTCCAGGGCCAGACTGACGGCTTCCAGCGGTGCGCCGCCGCTGCAGCGCAACAACGAATTTTCCGGGCGTGATGTGGACAGCCGCGGGCAATTGTTCTTTTTCTGCACTCAAGCATTCGGGAGCCATGCGCGTCCGCATCGCGCGCCCTTCCCGCATGAGCTTCGACCTGCCGGCCGGTTCAGTGCCGGGCAACGTCCCACGAAAACACGAAACCCGGCAGCAGCCGTCACACGAGGAACGCATCATGACCACCACCCGCCGCGCCATCGTCTCGGCCAGCGCCGGCATCCTCGGCCTGCCCGCTCTCGTCCGCACCGCGCTGGCCTCGCCCCGGCACACGCTGCGGATGGTCTATCCCGATACCCCCCAGCATCCCTTCATGCAGGTCGCCCGCCGCTTCGCCGACAATGTGCGGGACAAGACCGGCGGCGATGTCGAGGTGCAGGTCTTCACCACCGGCCAGCTGGGCACGCAGGTGAACATGCTGACCGGCATGCAGACCGGCATCATCGATCTCTGCGCCCACACCTCGGGCTTCATCGATACGCTGTTCCCGAAGTTCATGGTGATGGACCTGCCCTTTCTCTTCCCGGATTCCGCCGCGGCCGAGAGGGTGCTGGACGGGCCGGTGGGGCAGCAGCTCCTCGCGGAGTTCCCGTCCAAGGGCATCTATGGCCTGTCCTACGGCTTCTTCGGCTGGCGCGTCGTTTCCACCATCGACCGCCCGATGCCGACGCCGGAACTGATGCGCGGCCTCAAGATCCGCGTGCAGCCGGGCGCCATCTTCGCGGCCATGTTCCGCACGCTGCAGGCGACGCCGCTGCAGGTCGACCTGTCCGAAGTCTATCTCGCGTTGTCGCAGCGCGCGATCGAGGCCGTCGAGACGCCGATGATCTCGCTGGAGGCGACCAAGCACGATGAGGTGGTGCGGAAGGTCAACCTGACCAACCATGTCTACAACGCCTGCGCCATGATGGCGAGCAAGCGCAAGCTCGACTCGCTCGCGCCCCGCTACCAGGAGGCGATCCGCGCCGCTTCGGTCGAAATGACGCCCGACTGGCGCCGGACGCTCGCCGCGGCCACCGACGAGACGCAGACCCGCCTTGCCGGCAAGGGGCTCGAGATCGTGTCGGTCGACCGCGCCGCCTACCGCGCGGCGCTCGAGCCGGTGTACCGCGAATTCCGCGACACGATCGGCGCGAGCCTGGTGGACGCCGTGCTCAGCCAGGTTTCCTGAGCCGTCCCCGCGTCACAAGGATCAGGCGCCATGTTCCAGTCGGCCAGGCTCGCCCTCGGGCTCCAACCCATGGACGAGAAGACGGGGGCGCACGCCCCGCTTCCGCCGCGTCGCTCCGGTGCCCTGGCGGGCGCCTATACCGGGGCGATGGACGTGCTGGACATGACCTGCCGCGTCCTGTTGCTCCTGCTGCTGACCGGGGAGCTGGGCCTGATCCTCGTCGAGGTCACGCAGCGCCTGGTCGCGAGCCATTCCTTCCTCTGGGCGGAGGAAATCTCGCGGCTGGTGCTGCTGACCATCGCCTTCCTCGGCGGCGCGCTGTCCTACCGCGCCCAGCATCACACGGCGGTCACCTTCGTGCTGCGCGCCCTCTCACCGAGGATGCGGGATGCGGCGGAGGCGATGCTCGACCTCATCATCCTCGGCCTCGCGCTGATCTGCGGTCTGGCATCGCTCGATCTGCTGGAGATCAACGGCTACTCGATCATGCCGATGCTGCAGTGGAACCTGGCGCTGACCGTGGTGCCCTTCACGGCAGGGATGGTCTGCGTCGGCCTCTTCGCGGTCGAGCGCCTGGCCCTGCACCACACCCTGCCGGCCGTCGCCCGCGGCTTCGTGGCGCTCGCGGCCTTCTCGGCCCTCGTGCTCTGGTTCTCCTCGCCCGATCTCAGACCCAGCCAGAGCATCGCCATGATTATGATGCTGGTGCTGTTCTTCGCCGCGATCCTGATCGGGCTGCCGGTCGCCTACGCCATGCTCTTCGGATCGGTCCTGTTCCTCTCGCTCACCGATCTCGCGCCGATGGTGGCGGTGGCGCAGAACACCATCGACGGCTCGGGCCATTTCATCCTGCTCACCCTGCCCTTCTTCATCTGGGCCGGCATGATCATGGAGAAGGGCGGCATCAGCCTCCGGCTCGTCAACTTCGCCATGGCGCTGGTCGGCCATTTCCGGGGCGGGCTGCTGCAGGTGATGGTCATCACCACCTACCTGGTCTCCGGCGTCTCGGGTTCGAAGATCGCCGACGTGGTCGCCGTCGGCTCCGTCATGCGCGAGGAGCTGGAGCGGAAGGGCTATCGGATGAAGGACGGCGCGGCCGTGCTCGCCGCCTCCGCCGCCATGTCCGAGACCATCCCGCCCAGCATCGCCATGCTGGTCCTGGGTTCGGTGGTGCCGATCTCGATCGGTTCCATGTTCATCGCGGGCCTGCTGCCGGCGGCGGTCCTGGCCGCCTTCCTCATGCTGCTTGTCTACGTCAACGCGGTGCGCAACCCGACCGCCGCCGTGGCCCGCGCCACCACGGCGGAGCGGCTTTCGGCCATGGCGGGTGCGGTGCTGCCGCTGCTCATGCCCGCCATCCTGATCATCGGCATCAAGTTCGGCGTGGCGACCCCGACCGAGGTCTCCTCCATCGCGGTGCTCTACGGCATCCTGCTCTCGGCCTTCGTCTACCGCTCGATCGGCCTGCGGGGCTTCGTGCGGATCGCGATCGGCTGCGCGGTCATGTCGGGGATGGTGCTGTTCATCATCGCCGCGGCGGGGTCCTTCGCCTGGATCATGGCGGCGGGCAACCTGCCACAATACCTCGTCGCGACCCTGCACGCGGCAGGCGACAACAGGTACCTGTTCCTGATCGGGTCGATCATCATCCTGATCATCGTCGGATCGCTGCTGGAAGGCCTGCCGGCGCTGATCATCTTGGCACCGATCCTCTATCCGATCGCGACCCAGCTCGGCATCGACGGCGTGCACTACGCCATGGTGCTGCTGCTCGCCATGGGTGTCGGCATCTTCACGCCGCCGGTCGGGATCGGCTTCCACATCGCCTGCTCGGTGATGAGAAGCAGCGTGGAGGAGGCATCGAAGGCCATCATGCCGTATCTCGCGATGCTCCTCATCGGCATTCTGGTCGTGGCCTTCGTGCCCTGGTTCTCGCACGTCGTCCTGGATCTCGTCGGCCGCTGAAGCAGGGCGCCGGCGCCGCGGCCGGCGTCCGCCCGATCCGCCCGTCACGGGCGGCTCAGGCCGCCTGGCTGCCGCCCGCGACCAATGCCGCGATCACCTCGGCCAGCGGCGTGCCGCCCTTCACCGCGAGGCGGCCCTGGTCGCGGAAGGC
The DNA here is from genome assembly GCA_036499545.1 of Roseomonas sp. Lineage (GTDB taxonomy): Bacteria > Pseudomonadota > Alphaproteobacteria > Acetobacterales > Acetobacteraceae > Plastoroseomonas. The sequence goes on from DASYDR010000292.1 coordinate 5,863, forward strand.
GATCCAGCCTTCGTTGAAGCCATCCAGCATGCGGATGCGCGGCAGCGGGTTGCGGGCGCCCTGGGCACGGAACAGCGCATCCCAGGACGCGCGCGGCACGATCTCCAGCCGGACCGGGCGGCCGAGCGCGACGGCGAAGGCCTGCGCCAGGTCATTCGGCGATACCCTGGCGGGCCCTTCCAGCTCGACGATCCGGCTGCCGGACCAATCCTGGCGGATCAGCTCCGCCGCCAAGGCGCCGATATCCTGGGTGGCGACCATGGGAATGGCCCGGCCGGCGGGCTGCAGGACGCTGCGCAGCACGCCTTCGTCGCGCGCCGCGGCGACGTCCCACAGCGCGTTCTCCATGAACCAGCCCGGCCGCAGGAAGGTCACCGGGAGGTCGAGCCCGCCCAGCGCCTGCTCCAGCAGGCCACGCTGGGCCAGCAGGTTGTCGTGCGGCGCGTCGGCGCCGATCGTCGACAGGCACAGGACCTTCCTCGGCCGGGCGACGGTGAGCGCCGCCACCACCGCGCTGATGACCGCCCGTGCCTCGGGATAGCCGGGGGCCGGGTCGAATTCGGAAGGCGGCAGGATGAAGACGCCATCCGCGCCGGAGAAGGCCTCGGCCAGCTCCCCACCATTCTCCATCGCCGCATAGGCGATCCCGCAGCCGCGCGCGGCCCATGCCGCGGCCTTGGCCCTGTCGCGCAGCACGGCGCGCACGGGCTGCCCGGCGGCGAGCAGGCGGCGGGCCAGCGCGCCGCCGACCTTGCCGGTGATTCCGGTGATTGCATACATCGTCGACCTCCACGCTGAAGCACTGCGCAACGCCTAGGCCCGGCGGCGCGGTGAGGCATGCGCATTGCTGTCAGCAGAAGGATGACTCGGAATCATCATAAGCTATGCTGCGCCTGGCCAGCCTCCCGCCGTGGATGACCGGAGATCGCCATGCGTTTCGATGCCCGCCTTCTCACCGGCGCCGGCGTCCTCGTCGCCATCGCCGAGGCCGGCAATTTCGCCCGTGCCGCCGAGATCCTCGCCCTCACGCCGTCCGGCGTCAGCCGCGCCGTCGCCCGCCTCGAGGCGCGCATCGGCGTGCGGCTGTTCGACCGCACGCCGCGCGCGGTCACGCTGACCGAGGAGGGCCGCCGCTTCCATGCCCAGGTCGTGCCGCTGCTCGCCGGCATCGAGGAAGCGGCCGCCGATGCCGCGGGCGCGGCGGCCGCCGTCACCGGCCGGTTGCGGGTATCAGTCGATCCCTGGTTCGCCCGCATGGTGCTGGCACCGCGGCTGCCGCGCTTCATGGCGCGGCATCCGCTGCTGTCGCTGGATCTCACGACCAGCAACTACCGGGAGGAGATGATGGCCAGCGTCGATGTGGCGGTGCGTTTCGGCCCGCCCGATGTCGCGTCCCTGATCGCCCGGAAGCTCCTCGACAGCCGGGTGCTGACCTGCGCCGCGCCGGATTACCTGCGGCGGCATGGCACGCCAGGCACCCCACAGGACCTCGCCGGGCATGACTGCGTCCTGTTCCGCGACCCGCAGACCGGCCGCCCCTTCCCGTGGGAGTTCCACCGCGGCGGCGAGATCCTGCAGGCACCCGTCGTGGGGCGCCTGGTGATGGATGATCCATCAGTGGCGGTCGCCGCCTGCGTCGCCGGGCAGGGCATCTACCAGAGCCTGGAAATGGGGCTGCGCCCCTGGCTCGGGCGCGGCGAACTGGTGCAGATTCTCCCCGACTGGGCGGAGGAGCGGTACCCGCTCTACGCCTATCACCCCTCCCGCCACCTGCCGCCCGCCAAGGTGCGGGCCTTCGTCGATTTCGTGCAGGCCATGGCGCGCGAGGAAGAGGCGATGGCCGCCACGTGAGAGGCCGCGCTATTCGGCCTGCACACCCGCGGCGCGCAGGATCGCCGTGTATTGGTCGGCACCCTCGCGCACCAGGGTCATCACCTGCTCCGGCGTCTCATAGCCCGCCCGCGGCGCGACGCCGGCCATTTCGTTGAGCTTCGGGATGTTCTGCTGGATCGCGGACCGGAAGGCGGAGCCCAGCGCCGCCAGGATGGGCGCCGGCGTGCCGGCCGGGGCGAGCATGGGGAAGAACTCCTCATGGATCAGGCGCGGCAGGCCGGCTTCGGGTGCGCTCGGCACGTCCGGCAACGCGGGGCTCCGCTGGTCGGACAGCACCGCGAGCGCGCGCAGCGCCCCGCCGCGGACCTGCCCGAGGGCCGAGGCCATGGTCGGCGTGCCGAACTGCGATTCGCCCGCGACCAGCGCCGCGACGCTCGGCCCGCCGCCGCGGTAATGCACCAGCTCGACCTCCACCTGCATGACGGAACGGCAGAGCTCGGCCGCGACATGCACGCCGCTGCCGATGCCGGCGGTGGCCAGGTTGTAGCGGCCGGGCGAGGCCTTCAGCAGCGCCACCAGTTCCTGCGCGGTCCGCACCGGCAGCTGCGGGCTGACGAGCAGCACATGCGGCGAGAAGCCGGCGATCGCGACGCCGGAGAAATCATTGACCGCATGATAGGGCATGCGGGCGACGATCGCCGGTACCGTCGAATGCGAGGAGTTGATCAGCACCGTGTAGCCATCCGGCGCCGAGCGCGCGACCGCTTCGGTGCCGATCACGCTGCCGGCGCCGGCGCGGTTCTCGATCACGACGGCCTGGCCGAGCGTCTGGCTCGCGGTTTCCGCGATGATGCGGCCGACGATGTCGTTCGATCCGCCGGGGGCGAAGGGCACGATCATCCGGATCGGCCGCACCGGCCGCCAGGCTTGCGCGGACTGCGCACGCAGGACCGAAGGGGCCAGTCCGGCGGCAAGGGCAAGCGACAGGGCCTGGCGGCGAGTCTGCATCGAACGTCTCCCGGTTGCGATGGCGCCGCCCTGGAAACCGGCGCGCCTCGTCATGTCGTTGCCAAGACCTTACGACCAATGCCGAAGGATCGGCCAGCGGGATCAACCCGTGGCCGGCCGCAGAATACTCGCCCCCACCGTCCGCCGGCCCTCCAGGTCGCGATGCGCCTCGGCCGCCTCGGCCAGGTCGTAGCGGCGCCCCACCTCCAGCCGCAGCGTGCCGTCGGCCAGGCCGGCGAACAGGTCGTGCGCGCGACTCAGCAACTCGGCGCGGTCGGCGGTGTGGGTGACATAGGCGGGGCTGGTCACGTGGAGCGAACCGAGCGTGTTCAGCCGGAACAGGTCGAAGGGCGGCACCGGGCCGGACGCACTGCCGAAGAAGACCAGCGTGCCGCGCGGCCGCAGGCATAGCAGTGAGGCCTCGAAGGTGTCGCGCCCGACGGAATCATAGACCACCGCCACGCCCGCGCCCCCGGTGATCTCTCGCACCCGCCGCACCAGATCGTCGCGGGTATGGATGATGACGTGGCGGCAGCCATGCGCGGCGGCGAGCGCCGCCTTCTCCTCGCTGCCCACGGCACCGATCACGGTGGCGCCGCGCGCGGTCGCCCATTGGCACAGCAGGGACCCGACGCCGCCGGCGGCGGCGTGCACCAGGATCGTGTCGCCGGGCGCCACCACATAGGTGGTGTGCAGCAGGTAGTGCGCGGTCAGGCCCTTGTTGAACACCGCCGCCGCGCGGTCATCGTCGATGCCGGCCGGGATCGGCACCAGCCGGTCGGCCTGCATCACGCGGCAATCGACATAGGATCCGAACGGCGGGAAGGAATAGACGACGCGATCCCCTGGCCGCACCGCATCGACGCCGGGACCGATTTCCAGCACCACGCCCGCGGCTTCGATGCCGAGCGGCGCCGGATAGGCCGGCAGCGGGTAGCGCCCGCTGCGGTGCTGGATGTCGATGAAGTTCAGGCCGATGGCGGTATGGCGCAACAGCGCCTCGCCCGGGCCCGGCGGCGGCACCGCGCGGGTTTCCAGGCGCAGCACCTCCGGCCCGCCGGGCCGGTCGATCAGGACGATACGCGACTGCATCCCGGCTGCGGCCCGGCGCTCAGACGCGGGGCCAGATCGGCTCGGCGGTCGCCATGCTGGCCGGATAGACCGGCACCGGCCGGCCGGATTGCCACTGGATGATCACCAGCTCGGCGCCGACGCGGCGGCCGCGTTCATCGAATTTCAGCCGGCCGCCCGGGGACAGCAGCGCGACGCCATCGGTCAGGTCGAAGGCGCGGATCGCATCCGCCACCTTGCGGCGATCGGCGACGCCGGCCCGTTCGGTCGCTTCGCGCAGGATCATGATGTCGGCATAGGTCATCAGCGAATCCTGGTTCAGCCAGGGTTCGCCGGTGCGCGCGATGAAGCGCTGGGAGATCTCCTCCTGCCCGCGGCCGCCCCAGTTGGCGACGATGCCCATCAGCCCCTGGATGATGTCGTGCCCAACCACCTCGCCGAGTTCCGGCGCGCCGAGCGCGCCGCCGCCGCCGATCTTGGGCAGCCGGTCGCCGCCCAGCCGGTACTCGGCGAACTTGTCCATCAGCAGCTTGGTGTCGGGCACGTTGGAAGTGATGCTGAGCAGGAATTGCGGCCGGCTGCTGCGCACCCGCTGCACGATCGAGGTCGCGTCCGAAAGCGGCGGCGTGAAGGTCTCGTCCACCACCGCGCGCAGATGGTGCCGGGCGAGTTCGGTGGCGCGGATCGGCCGCAGGAAGCTGACCGCCGAGGCGTCATTGCCGGCGATCAGCCCGACCGTCGTCGGCCGGGTGCCGGTCGCGTGCTGGGCCATGTCGAGAATGGTCGGCAGCGCCTTGATCGCCTGGTCGTCGGCGGTCGGCGCCATCTGGAAGATGTAGCGGAAGCCGCGGCTGGTGATGGCGTCGGAATAGGAGAGCGTGAGCCAGGGGATCTCGGCGCGCTCCGTCACCTCGGTCACCGCCAGGGTGAAGCTGCTGAGCCAGGCGCCGGTGCCGCCGATCAGGTCCGGATGCTGGGCCACCATCCGCTGCGCCGCGTTCTTCGCCTTCTCGGCCGAATCGCCGGCATCGAAGACGACCAGCTCCATCCGCGCCCCGCCGAGCGCGCGGATGCCGCCCGAGCTGTTGACCTCATCGATCGCCATGTCGGCGCCCTGGCGCATCATGGCACCCTGCCGCGCCCAGGGCCCGGACATCGGGGCGAGCAGCGCCACCTTCACGTTCGGCTGGCCCTGGGCCCGGGCCGGCGCGGCCCCCAGCGCCGCGGCGCCAAGGCCCAAGGCCAGCGCGGCACGCCGCGGCATGGCCGGCACCGACAGCCCCAGCGGTTTCGTCGCGTCCGTCATATCCGTTCCTCCCGAGCGCTCGTCACATCGTCACACGCCGAGGCCGAGATAGGACCGGCGCACCCGGTCATCGCCGGCCAGGGCTTCATAGGGGCCGTCCAGCACGATGCGGCCGGTCTCCAGCACATAGCCGCGGTCGCAGAGCTCCAGCGCTTCGGCGACACGCTGCTCCACCAACAGGATGGTCAGCCCATCCTCGCGATGGATCTGGGAGATGCGTTCGAAGATCAGGTCGGCGATCGCCGGCGCCAGGCCCATGGAAGGCTCGTCCAGCATCAGCAGTCGCGGTGCGCAGGCCAGGCCGCGGCCGATCGCCAGCATCTGCTGCTCACCGCCGGAGAGGGTGCCCGCGAGCTGGGTGGCACGGTCGGCCAGGATGGGGAACAGCGCGTGAATCCGCTCCAGCGTCTGCGCCCAGACCCGGCGCCCCGCTTCGGGATAGGCGCCCATCTCCAGGTTCTCGCGCACCGTCATCGCCTTGAAGACCTGCCGCCCTTCCGGGACATGGGCGATGCCGAGATGCGCGCGCCGCGCGGCCGGCAAGGCCAGCAGATCCTGCCCGTCGAAGCGGACGCTGCCGGCCAGCGGCGGGACGATGCCGCACACCGTCTTGAACAGGGTGGATTTCCCGGCGCCGTTCGGACCGACGACGGTCACGAACTGGCCCTCGCCGACCGAGAGCGAGACGTCGGTCAGCGCCCGCAAGCCGCCATAGGCGACGGAAAGACCGGCTATGTCGAGCATCGCGCCAACCATTTACGGCCAAGATACGCTTCGATGACGGTCCGGTCCTCCACCACCGCCTGCGGCATGCCCTGGGCAAGCACGCTGCCGCGGTCGATCACCAGCAGTTCGTCGGCGATGCGCAGCATGGCGTGCATCGTGTGTTCGATGATGACGATGGTCATGCCTTCGGCGCGCAGCCCGCGCAGCACATCGAGGACGGCGTCGCATTCGTCATGGCCGAGCCCCGCCAGGGTTTCGTCCAGCAGCAGCAGGCGCGGCCGACCGGCCAGCGCCCGCGCCAGCTCCATCAGCCGCAATTCCTTGTTGGTCAGCGCGCCGGCCATCTCGCCAATCTGGTGCGACAGGCCGGTGCGGGCGATTGCCGCATGCGCCGCCGGCACCGCTTCGCGGTCGGACAGGCCGGCGCCATAGGCACCCACCAGCACATTGTCGAGCAGGGGCAGCCGCGGAAAGCTGCGCACCACCTGGAAGGTGCGGCCGACGCCGAGGCGGCACACCTCGTGCAGGGGACGGCCGACCAGGGGCTGGCCATCGACCCGCGCTTCCCCGGCATCGGCCCGCAGCACGCCGTTGACGACATTGAACATCGTCGTCTTGCCGGCGCCATTCGGGCCGATGATGCCGAGCACGCTGCCGCGCGCCACCGAGAAGCTGACATTGTCCACCGCGCGCAATCCGCCGAAGGATTTCGCCAGGCCGCGCACCTCGAGCAGTGGCGCGGTCGCCGCGCTGAGGGAGGGCGCCGGCAGCGGCTCGCGCGGTGCCGCCACCTCGGCCGGGGTGGTCGCGGCGGCGGCGCGTGCCGGCCTGCGCCGCCACCAGCGGTCGCGGATCGACCAGAACAGCCCTTCCGGCGCCAGCAGCATGATCAGGATGATCGCGGCGCCATAGACGACGCCCTGGATGCCGGGGATGATCTCGCCGAGTTCGGCCTGCAGGGTTTCCGAAAGCGGGATGAGAATGGCGGATCCGATCAGCGGTCCCCAATAGGTGCCGACGCCGCCGAACAGCGCGACCACCAGGGCCTGGGCGGAGACGAGCATGCCGAACACCGCTTCCGGCGTGACGACCAGCAGCACGCAGGCGTACAGCCCGCCGGCAGCCGCGGCGATCGCGCCCGAGGTGATCAGCGCGCGCATCTTCCATTGCCGCGCATTGATGCCGGCTGCCTCGGCTGCCAGCTCATTCTGCCGGATCGCCAGCAAAGCCAGGCCG
>DASYDR010000293.1:0-20366 GCA_036499545.1 Roseomonas sp.
GAAGGTCAATCCGGCCGATGCGCCGGTGGTGCTGCTGACGCTGACCGGCGGCGACCAGCCGCTCTATCGCATGAACGACATCACCAGCACGATCATCGGCCCGGCGCTGTCGCGCCTGCCCGGCGTCGCGCAGGTCATCACCTATGGCGAGCAGCTCTATTCCGTCCGCATCCGCCTGGACCCGAACCGCGTGGCGGCCATGGGGCTGCCCTTCGACGCCGTGCAGCAGGCGATCGCGGCGGCCAATTCCAACACCCCGGTCGGCGTGCTGAGCGGAACGCGCGAGCAGCTCACGCTGCGCGCCAATGACCAGCCGCAGAACGCCGCCGCCTTCGGGGACCTGATCGTCGCCGGCCGCGCCGCGGCGCCCGTGCGCCTGTCCGACATCGCCCGCGTCGATGACGGCGTGCAGAACGAGCGCATCGCCGCCTGGCGCGGCGATACCCGCGCCCTGGTGCTCGCCGTGCAGCGGCAGCCGGACGCCAACACCGTCGATGTGGTCGATGCCGTGCGGGCCACCCTGCCCGCGCTGCGCACCGCGCTGCCGCCCGGCGCGGACCTGCAGGTCATGCTCGACCGGTCCAGCAGCATCCGCGCGGCGGTGCACGACGTCCAGGAAAGCCTGCTGATCGCGATCGGCCTCGTCGTGCTGGTCTGCTTCCTGTTCCTGCGCCGCATCCCCGCGACCATCATCCCGACCATCGCGGTGCCGATCAGCCTCTGCGTCACCTTCGGACTGATGTTCGTGCTGGGCTATGGCATCGACAACGTGACGCTGCTCGGCCTGACCATCGCCGTCGGCCTCGTCGTCGACGATGCCATCGTCATGCTCGAAGCCGCGATGCGCCATATCGAGAACGGGGTGCCGCCGATGCAGGCGGCGATCCGCGGCGCGCGCGAGATCGGCTTCACCATCGTCTCGATCACCTTCTCCCTGATCGCCGTGTTCATGCCCATCCTGCTGATGGGCGGCGTGGTCGGCCGCGTCTTCAATGCCTTTGCGGCCACGGTCTGCCTGGCCGTCATCGCCTCCTGCGTCATCTCCCTGACCCTGACGCCCCTGATGGTGTCGCGCATGCGCCATCACCACGGCGCCCCCAGCAAGCTGGAGACGGTGCTGGAACGCGGCTTCGTCGCGATCGAAACCGCCTATGCCTGGCTGCTCGGCTATGCGCTGCGGTTCCGCTTCGTGGTCTGGCTGGCCTTCGCCCTGTCGCTTGGCGCCGCGGGCTGGCTCGCGGTCCATCTGCCGAAGGGCTTCTTCCCGATCGAGGATACCGGCCTCGTCAGCGTGAACACGGATGGGCCGCGCGGCGCCTCGCTCGAGGCCATGGCGCAGATGCAGGGCCAGGTCGCCGAGATCCTGATGCACTCCCCGCATGTCGCGCGCGTCGTCTCCCAGCTCGGGGCCCAGGGCAGTTCCGCCTCGATCAACCAGGGTCGCCTCTTCGTCGAGCTGAAGCCGGCCGGGGAGCGCCCCGGCGTCGTGCAGGTGATCCAGGAGTTGCGGCGCCAGACCGCCGGCATCCCCGGCATGCGCGTCTTCCTGTCGCCGATCCAGAACCTGAACTTCGGCGGCCGGGTCACCCGCAACCTCTATCTCTACACCCTGCAGGGGCTGCGCCTGGACGAGCTCTACGAATGGGCGCCGCGTATCGAACAGCGGCTGCAAGGCCTGGCGCAGTTGCAGGACGTCAATACCGATCTGCAGACCGACAGCCCGGTGGTCATGGTCAATGTCGACCGCGATCGCGCGACCGCCCTCGGCGTCACCGTCGACCAGGTGCGCCAGGCGCTCTATTCCGCCTTCGGCGCCCGGCAGATCAGCACCATCTACGGTCAGGCCAATGCCTATCCGGTCATCCTGGAATCCCTGCCCGAGGATCAGCGGGATGAGCGGGGCCTGACCAAGCTCTATATCCGCGCCAGCACCGGCCGCCTCGTCCCCCTCTCGGCCTTGGCGACCATCTCCCGGCGCACCGGGCCGCTGACCGTCGGGCATCAGGGCCAGCTTCCGGCCGTGACCATCGGCTTCAATACCCCGCCGGGCGTGGCCCTCGGCGATGCGGTCACGGCGATCCGCCAGGTCGAGCAGGAACTCGGCCTGCCACCATCCATCGTCACCGGCTTCACCGGCACCGCCCAGGTCTTCCAGCAGGCGCTGGCGGGACAGGGCATGCTGGTGCTGACCGCAGTGCTGATCATGTATGTCGTGCTGGGCGTTCTCTACGAAAGCCTGATCCACCCGCTGACCATCCTGTCCGGCCTGCCCGCGGCGGCGCTCGGCGCCTTCGCGACGCTCTGGCTGTTCGGCATGGAGCTCTCCGTCATCGCGGTGATCGGCGTGCTGCTGCTGATCGGCCTGGTGAAGAAGAACGCCATCATGATCGTCGACGTGGCCCTGCACCGACAACGATCCGGCGAGGATCCGCTGAGCGCGGTGCGCGAAGCCTGCGTGCTGCGCTTCCGGCCGATCCTGATGACGACGCTGGCCGCCGCCGCCGGCGCGGTGCCGATCGCCGCCGGCTGGGGCGCGGCCGCGGAACTGCGCCAGCCGCTCGGCCTCGCCGTGGTCGGCGGCCTCGCGGTCAGCCAGGTGCTGACGCTGTTCGTGACGCCGGTGCTCTATCTCGGCTTCGACGGGCTGGCGCGGCGCTTCTCACGCTCCGGCGGGCATGCCGTGGCGCACGCGCCGGCCGAATAAAGAAAGACCGGGGGAAGGAATTCCCCCGGCCCCCTTCTATTTCTATCAATTGCACGGTCAGACCGGACACGGCGGCCGTGCTGCCCAATCCAAGTAGCCAAAAAATAAAGATTGGGGGTCCGGGGGAAATTCCTTTCCCCCGGCTTTTTTTACCGCTTCGCGACCACGTCCCGGATCGCGCCCACCGTTTCCTCGATCATCGCCGCGCTGACATCCAGATGCGTGCAGGCCCGCATGCGGCCGCCGAGGCCGGAGATCTGGATACCCTGCATGCGAAGCGCCGCCGACAGGTCGGCCACGGTGATGCCGGCACCGCGCGGGTCGAAGAACACCAGGTTGGTGTCCGGCGTCTCCACCGTGAAACCCGGGATCTGGGCCAGACCGCGGGCCAGCGCCTTGGCATTGGCGTGGTCCTCCGCCAGGCGGTCGATATTGTGGTCCAGCGCATAGAGGCAGGCCGCGGCGCAGACGCCACCCTGGCGCATCGAGCCGCCCAGGCGCTGCTTCCAGCGCCAGGCTTCGCCGATGAATTCGGCGCTGCCGGCCAGCACGGCGCCGAGCGGCGCGCCGAGGCCCTTGGTGAAGTCGAGCCAGACGCTGTCGTACTGCGCGACCATCTCGGCCGCCGGAATGCCGGCCGCGACGCAGGCATTCATCAGCCGGGCGCCGTCCATATGGGTGGCCCAGCCCTGCTCATGCGCGACATCGGCGACGGCGTTGAGCTGCGCCAGCGGCCAGACGGCGCCGCCGCCGATATTGGCGGTCTGCTCGACTTCCAGCAGGCGCTGCGGCGGGGCGTAGCGGGTCTTGGGGCGGATCACGGCGCGCACATCGTCGGCGGTGAACATGCCCTGGGGGCCCTTGAGGGGCAGGATCTGTACGCCGGTCAGCGCGGCATGGGTGCCGCCTTCGCTGTGCAGGATGTGGCTGGTCTCATGCGCGATGACTTCATCGCCCTTGCGGCAATGGGTGAGAATCGCGACCACGTTGCACATGGTGCCGGAGGGCATGAAGACCGCCGCTTCCTTGCCCAGCAGCGCCGCCATGCGGTCGGTCAGCGCATTCACCGTCGGGTCGTCGCCATGCTGCTCGTCGCCGACCTCGGCGCGCAGGATGGCATCCCGCATCCCCGGCGTGGGCCGGGTCTGGGTGTCCGAATAAAGATTGATGCGCACGGAAGGCGCACCGGCGGGGGGACGAGCAGGGGCATGGACCATGACCGGCAGGCTAACCCCGCGAATGGCGCCCGGCCAGAGGGAGCCGCGCGAGTGCCGGCGTTTCCTTGGCAGTCGGCGGCCCTACCCCGGCCAGTGGCGTGCCCAGACCGGCGCGACGGCCGGACGCTCCCTGACGGCGCGCTGCAGGGCGGCCAGCTTCGGGCAGGCCTCCGGCAGCCATGCGTCACCGCCCAGCCAGCGGGACAGTACCGCGAGGTAGAGATCGGCGACCGTGAAGCGGGGACCAAGCAGGAAGGGCGCGTCCGCCGCCCCGGTCAGCCCGGCCTCCACCTCCAGCAGGCGCCACAGATCGCGATACATCGCGCGCGCCCGTTCGCGGATAGCGTCGGCATGGGCGGGATCGGCGCTGAAACGCTCCGGATAATCGGCGCGGGTCACATGCGGATAGCCTTCCGTGGCCACCAGCGTCATCCAGCGCAGCGCCCTGGCGCGGGCCGGATCGGGTGGCGGCGGCAGCAGCCCGGCATCCGGATGGTGATCGGCCAGGGTCAGCAGGATCGCGAGCGATTCCGTCAGGGTACTGCCATCCGGCAGGATCAGGGTCGGGATGCGGCCCATCGGGTTGATGCGCCGGTATTCCGCGGCCAGCTGCGCCTGGCGCCCGAGCGGCACCGCGCGCAGTTCCACCGGCACGCCGATCTCGGCCAGCGCCATCTCCACCGGAGCGGAGCCTGAGCCGGCATCGCCATAGAGGACATAGCCCATGCGCCGAGCCTGCCTTGGCCCCGCCGCCGGTGCCAAGGCAAAACGCTGATCCCGGTCATCAAGCTTGTTGCAGCGGCCGCCGGATCAGGCCGAGGCCGGCCGCGGCGGCGCTTCCGGCGCGGCCGGGCGGCCATAGAGGGTCATCGCCCGGCGTTCGAAGGCACGGACCATCAACCGCACGGCTTCGTTGAAGACGGTGCCGATCAGCGCCTGCAGCAGGCGGGAATTGAACTCGAAATCGACGAAGAAATTGACCTCGGTGCCGCCGGCGACCGGGGTGAAGCGCCAGTGGTTGTTCAGGTAGCGGAAGGGGCCGTTCAGGTAGCGCACATGGATGTGCCCCGGGCGTTCCAGGGTCACCTGGCTGCGGAAGCTTTCGCGGAAGACCTTGAAGCCGATGGTCAGGTCCGCCGTCAGCTCCGTCTCGCTGCGGGTCAGGATACGGGCGCCGACGCACCAGGGCAGGAATTCCGGATAGCGGCGCACATCGGCGACGACATCGAAGAGCTGCTCCGGCGTGTAGCGGAGTACTCTTTTCTCCGCATGGGTCGGCATGTCAGGCGCGGGCCCGAAGCTGCGCCTCGCGCGCCGTGCGCAGCGCCGCGAAATCCCGGTCCGCGTGATAGCTGCTGCGGGTGAGCGGGGTGGCGGAGACGAGGAGGAAGCCCTTGCCGCGGGCGGCCCGGCCGTAATCCTCGAACTCCTCCGGCGTCACGAAGCGGTCGACGGCCGCGTGCTTCACGCTCGGCTGCAGGTACTGGCCGATGGTCAGGAAGTCGATCTCGGCGCTGCGCATGTCATCCATCACCTGCAGCACCTCGATCCGCTGCTCGCCCAGCCCGACCATCAGGCCGGATTTGGTGAAGATGGTGGGATCGAGCTGCTTCACCCGGTCGAGCAGGCGCAGCGAATGGAAGTACCGGGCCCCGGGACGGATGGTCGGATACAGCGCCGGCACGGTTTCGAGGTTGTGATTGAAGACGTCCGGCCGGGCTTCGACCACCACCTCCAGCGCGCCGTCCTTGCGCAGAAAATCGGGCGTCAGCACCTCGATCGTGGTGCCGGGGGCGGCGGCGCGGATGGCGCGGATGGTCTCGGCGAAATGGAAGGCGCCGCCATCCTTCAGGTCGTCGCGATCGACGCTGGTGATCACGACATGCTGCAGCCCGAGCTTGGCGATCGCGTCGGCCACCCGGCGCGGCTCATCGGTGTCGAGCGCCTTCGGGATCCCGGTCGCGACATTGCAGAAGGAGCAGGCGCGGGTGCAGGTGTCGCCCATGATCATCATGGTGGCGTGGCGCTGCGCCCAGCATTCGCCGATGTTCGGGCAGGCCGCTTCCTCGCAGACCGTGACGAGGCGGTTCTCCCGCATCAGGTCGCGGGTTTCCTTGTAGATCGGATGCGTCGGCGCCTTGACCCGGATCCAGTCCGGCTTGCGCTGGATGGGATTGTCCGGGCGGTGGGCCTTTTCCGGGTGCCGCTCGGCCCCCGTCAGGGGCTTGCGGTGGTCGATGGTGATCCGCGTCGTGCTGGTCATGCTGGGCTTTCGCGAGGCCTGCCGGCCCGGCCGGCCCGCCGCGGGGGCGGCGGGCCGGGGGACGTCGCCTTAGATATGGATAACCCGGCCGTAGGCGTCCAGGACCGCCTCATGCATCACTTCGCTGACGGTCGGATGCGGGAAGACCGCGTGCATCAGCTCGACCTCGGTCGATTCCAGGGTGCGGGCGATGCCATAGCCCTGGATCATCTCGGTCACCTCGGGCCCGACCATATGGGCGCCGAGCAGTTCCCCGGTCTTGGCGTCGAAGACCGTCTTGGCGAAGCCTTCCGGCTCACCCATCGCGATCGCCTTGCCATTGCCGATGAACGGGAAGCGGCCGACCCGGACCTCATGGCCCTTGGCCTTGGCGGCGGCTTCGGTCAGCCCGACCGAGGCGACCTGCGGCCGGCAATAGGTGCAGCCCGGGATGTTCATGATCTCGAGCGGATGCGGATGCAGCCCGGCAATGGCCTCGACGCAGATCACCGCCTCGTGGCTCGCCTTGTGGGCCAGCCAGGGCGGGCCGGTCAGGTCGCCGATGGCATAGATCCCCGGCTCACCGGTGCGGCAGAACGCGTCGATCACGACATGGGTGCGATCGACCTGCACCTTGGTGCCCTCGATGCCGATATTCTCGACATTGCCGACGATGCCGACCGCCGAGATCAGGCGATCGGCCCGGATCTCCTGCACCTTGCCGCCGGCTTCGACGATCGCGGTGACGCCGCCATTCTCGCGGCGGACACCCTGGACCTTGGCGCTGGTCAGGACCTTCATGCCCTGCTTGACGAAGGCCTTCTGCGCGAAGGCGGAGACCTCGGCGTCCTCGACCGGCAGGATACGGTCCATCACCTCGATCAGGGTCACCTCGGCGCCCATGTTCAGGTAGAAGGACGCAAATTCGGAGCCGATGGCGCCGGAGCCGATGACGATCAGCTTCTTCGGCAGCTCGGCCGGCACCAGCGCTTCTCGGTAGGTCCAGATGTACTCGCCATCCGGCTCGATCCCCGGGATCACGCGGGCGCGGGCGCCGGTCGCCAGGATGATGTGCTTGGCCGCAAGCTCCGCGACCGGCTTGCCGTCCTTGGACACCGCGACCTTGCCCGGGCCGGCGAGCTTGCCGTCCCCGTCATAGACGGTGACCTTGTTCTTCTTCATCAGGAACTTGACGCCGTTCGACAACTGGCCGGCGACGGCGCGGGAGCGCTTCACCACCTTGCCGAAATCGTAGCGGATATTGTCCGCCGCGAAGCCGTAGGCGTCGAGATCGTGCAGCAGGTGATTGATCTCGGAAGCGCGCAGCAGCGCCTTGGTCGGGATGCAGCCCCAGTTCAGGCAGATGCCGCCCAGGTTCTCGCGCTCCACGATCGCGGTTTTCATGCCGAGCTGGGATGCGCGGATGGCGGCGACATAGCCGCCGGGGCCGCTGCCCAGCACGATGAGATCGAATTGGTCCGCCATCTCAGCCTCCTGCTCCGGCATGGTGCGTTCGCTGCCGCTCACGGACCACGCCTCCGCCTCATGTTTGCGCACGCGATCCAGATTTTTCGCCGCCACGCCCCAAGTCATCACGCGCAAGCGCCTCGAGGGCGGTGCCATCCACCCGCTGGATCGTCCAGTCGTCCAAACCCTGCGCGCCCATGGCGCGATAGGCGCCGATCGCCGGCGCATTCCAGTCGAGCACGCTCCATTCCAGCCGCAGCCCGCCTTCCGCGATGACGCGGCGGGCGAGTGCCCTGAAGATGGTGCGGGCGATGCCGATGCCCCGATGCGCGGGTTCGACGAAGACGTCTTCCACCCAGATGCCATGGCGCCCGGTGAAGGTGGAGAAGGTGCGGTACCAGACGCAGACCGCGACCGGCGCGCCCGCGACCTCCGCGATCATGGCGCCGGCGCGCGGCGTGTCGCCGAACAAGGCGCGGTCGAGATCGGCCTCGGTCGCCCGCACCTCGTGCGCCAGCTTCTCGTATTCCGCCAGCGCGCGGATCAGCCGGAGGATGGTGGGTACATCCTCCGGCGTCGCGTCCCGCAGCGCGAAGGGTGCGGTCAAAGCAGCAGGCTCAGCGGATCCTCGACCACACGCTTCAGGGCCTGCATGAATTCGGCGGCGAGCGCGCCGTCGATGACGCGGTGATCGACGCTCAGCGTGCAGGTCATCACCGTCGCGATGGCCAGCGCGCCATCCTTCACCACCGGCCGCTGCAGCCCGGCGCTGACCGCCAGGATGCCGGCCTGCGGCGGGTTGATGATCGCCGAGAAGTCGTTGACCCCGTACATGCCCATGTTCGAGATCGAGAAGCCGCCGCCCTGGAATTCCTCCGGCTTCAGCTTGCCGGACTTGGCGCGGGCGCCGAGGTCCTTCATCTCGTTGCTGATCGTGGCCAGGCCCTTCTTGTCCGCCTGGCGCACGATGGGGGTGATCAGCCCATCCGGGATCGAGACGGCGATCGAGATGTCGACGTCGTCGTACTGGATGATCGCGTCGTCGGTCCAGGACGCGTTGACGTTCGGGAAGCGGCGCAAGGTCGCGGCGACCGCCTTGATCACCAGGTCGTTGACCGAGAGCTTGTAGGCGCCGGCGCCATCCTTCGGCGACCGCGCATTGAGATCGGCGCGCAGCTTCAGCAGCGCGTCGATCTCGAAATCCATCGTCACGTAGAAATGCGGGATGGTGGATTTCGATTCCGACAGCCGCCGCGCGATGACCTTGCGGATGCTGCTGTTCGGTATCGCCTTGTGCGGCGCGGTGATCGCGGCCGGCGCGGCGGGCTTCGGCGCCGGCGCAGCTGCGGGAGCCGCGGCGGGTGCCGCCGCAGGAGCGGCCACGGCAGGCTGCGGCTTCGCGAGGGCGGCTTCGATATCCGCCTTCACGATGCGGCCATTCGGGCCGCTGCCGGGGACACCGGCGAGCGCCAGGCCAGCCTGCTGCGCCATGCGCCTGGCCAGCGGCGAGGCGAAGACGCGGTCGCCTTCCGGCGGGATCGGCTGCGGGTTCAACGCCGCCGCCGGCGCTGCCGGAGCAGGCGCAGCGGCAGGTGCCGCCGGCGGCTTCGGCGCCGGCACCTCGGCCTTCGGTCCCGGCGCGGCCGCGGGCTGCTTCGCGGCAGGCGCCCCGGCGCCGTCCGGCACCGCCTCACCCGGCTCGACCAGCACGGCGATCACGTCATTGACCTTCACGCCCTGGGTGCCGTCGGCCACCAGGATCTTGCCGAGCACGCCCTCATCGACGGCTTCCACTTCCATGGTCGCCTTGTCGGTCTCGATCTCGGCGATCACGTCGCCGGCCTTGACCGTCTCGCCTTCCTTCTTGAGCCAGCGCGCGAGGTTGCCCTCGGTCATCGTCGGCGAAAGGGCAGGCATCAGGATGTTGGTCGCCATGGCTGCTGCCCCCTCTCAGCGATAGGTCACACGTTTCGCGGCATCCACCACCTGTTCGAGGCGCGGCAGCGCGAGCTTCTCCAGGTTCGCGGCATAGGGCATCGGGATGTCGAGCCCATGCACGCGCACCGGCGGCGCATCGAGATGGTCGAAGGCATTCTCGACGATCTGCATCGCCACCTCGGCGCCGATGCCGGCGAAGGGCCAGCCCTCTTCCACCGTCACCAGGCGGTTGGTCTTCTGCACCGAGCGCACGATCGTCTCGGTATCGAGCGGGCGCAGGCTGCGAAGGTTCACGACCTCCGCGCTGATGCCCTGTTCGGCCAGCGCATCGGCCGCCTGCATCGCGAGGCCGACCTCGATCGAGAAGGCGACGATGGTGACGTCGGTGCCCTCGCGCTCGATCTTCGCCTTGCCGATCGGCAGGATGAAATCATCATCGGTCGGGCAGTCGAAGGTGTGGCCGTAGAGGATCTCGTTCTCGAGGAAGATCACCGGGTTCGGGTCGCGGATCGCGGCGCGCAGCAGGCCCTTGGCGTCGGCGGCACTCCAGGGCGCCAGGACCTTGAGGCCTGGCAGATGCGCGTACCAGCTGGCATAGCACTGGCTGTGCTGGGCGGCGACGCGGGCGGCCGCGCCGTTCGGACCGCGGAACACGATCGGGCAGCCGAGCTGGCCGCCCGACATGTAGAGGGTCTTCGCCGCCGAGTTGACGATCTGGTCGATCGCCTGCATCGAGAAGTTGAAGGTCATGAACTCGACGATCGGCCTGAGGCCGGTCATCGCCGCGCCGACCGCCATGCCGGTGAAGCCATGCTCGGTGATCGGGGTGTCGATCACGCGGCGCGGTCCGAATTCCTCCAGCAGGCCCTGGCTGATCTTGTAGGCGCCCTGGTACTGGGCGACTTCCTCGCCCATCAGGAACACGTCCTTGTCACGGCGCATCTCGAGCGCCATGGCATCACGCAGCGCCTCGCGCACCGTGACCGGCGCGGTCGGGCCCCAATCCTTCTCGGGCTTCGCGGCGGCGGTGGCCGGCACCGAAGCAGGCGCCTTGGCGGCCGGCGCCGCCGCAGGGGCTTCGGCCTTCGTCTCAGCCTTCGCGGCCGGTGCCGGCGCGGCCGCGCCATTGCCCTTGCCGCCATCCAGTTCGGCGATGACGGAATTCACGCTCACGCCCTCGGTGCCCTCGGGCACCAGGATCTTCGTCAGCGTGCCCTCATCGACGGCTTCCACTTCCATGGTCGCCTTGTCGGTCTCGATCTCGGCGATCACGTCGCCGGACTTCACCGCCTCGCCTTCCTTCTTGAGCCAGCGCGCCAGCTTGCCCTCGGTCATGGTCGGCGAGAGCGCCGGCATCAGGATCTCGACGCCCATCTCAGCGCTTCTCCTCGATCAGAACATCGGTCCAGAGCTCGGATTCCGGCGGTTCCGGGCTTTCCTGCGCGAAATCGGCGGCGTCCTGCACGATCGCCTTCACCGCGTCGTCGGTCACCTTCAGGTCGGCCTCGGTGACGCCGTACTGCTCCAGCAGCACCTTCCGCACCGTCTCGATGCAATCCGACTGCTCGCGCATCTTCTGCACCTCTTCGCGGGTGCGGTACTTCGCGGGATCGGACATGGAGTGACCGCGGTAGCGGTAGGTCTTCATCTCCAGCAGGAAGGGGCCGTTGCCGGCGCGGCAATGGGCCACCGCCCGTTCGCCGGCCTCGCGCACCGCCAGCACGTCCATGCCGTCCACCTGCTCGCCCGGGATGCCCCAGGGCGCGCCGTTCTTCGACAGGTCCTTGGACGCCGAGGCCCGCTCGACGCTGGTGCCCATGCCGTACTTGTTGTTCTCGATGATGAAGACGACCGGCAGCTTCATCAGGGCGGCGAGGTTCAGGCTCTCGAAGACCTGGCCCTGGTTGGAGGCGCCCTCGCCGAAATAGGTCAGCGCGACCGCGTCATCCTGCCGGTACCAGTTCGCGAAGCCGAGGCCGGTGCCGAGCGAGACCTGCGCGCCCACGATGCCGTGGCCGCCGTAGAAACCCTTCTCGCGGCTGAACATGTGCATCGAGCCGCCCTTCCCCTTGGAATAGCCGCCGATGCGCCCGGTGAGCTCCGCCATCACGCCGCGCGCTTCCATGCCGGTCGCCAGCATATGGCCGTGGTCGCGGTAGGAGGTGATGACCTGGTCGCCCGGCTGCAGGCACATCTGCATGCCGACGACGACCGCTTCCTGACCGATATACAGGTGGCAGAAGCCGCCGATCAGGCCCATGCCGTAGAGTTGGCCGGCCTTCTCCTCGAAGCGGCGGATCAGGAGCATGTCCCGATAGGCCTTGAGGAGGGCTTCGCGAGGCACCGCGGGCTCCTTCCCCTTGGCGCGACGCTTGGTTGCCGTCTCGGCGCCTTGGACCATGCCGTCACTTCCTCCGCTCACAAGTCGAGCGGCCGATTCAGACCTCCGGGCCATTCCGCCCTCCGGTCATCGGACGCTCAGGGTCGCACGCAGTTTCCCGATCTACGGGCGGTTCCGGCATTCCGCAAGCGTGAGCCGCGACGGAAAAGCCTTTTATTGCAACGCAATAAGACGATTAACCGAATATCGGTTAAGTGCTTGATTGGGCGCCCGACATGCGCCTCCGCGCAATTTGCGGAAGGCGCGTCGGGGTCTCCCCATCCGAAAATTCGCCGGAGACAAGCCCGGAGTTTCCGCATGCGACCCGCCTTGCCCCCGCCATGCCGGCGGGGCGCGCTGGTCGCGGCGCAGGGGGCCGCCACACGCGGCCCCCGGCCGGATCAGCCCGGCCGCCGCGCCGCCCCGACGCGGCTGCCGGCGATGGGTTGGGAGCCGCCTATTGGGGCTGCCGGGGCGCGATGCCGGCGCGGGCCCGGATGATGATGTTGAGCGCCGCGGGGCGATTCAGGCGATCCATGTCATCCTGCAACCGCGCACCGCCCAGTTGCGCCAGCCGTGCCCGGTCGGTCGCGCAGGCGCCGCTGGCCGCTTCCGCCACCACCGTGGCCGATTCAGGGGTGGCACGCGACAGCGACGTCGCATTGTCGCGGATGCAGGCGGCATAGAGCTCGCTCGCCTCCTGGATCTCCTGGTCGCGGGAGAGTGCCGGCGGCGCGTCGCCACGGGGTGCCGCGGCCGCGACACCATTGCCGCCGGCCGGCACGACCCGCCGGCGGTTGAGCGCGGCCTGGAGCTGGGTCGCGAAATGCCCCCCCTCCGTCGCCGCGCCGTCGAGCTCCGGCCCAATGTCGTAGCCGCATTGGCCGGCCGCGCGTTCGGCCAGGGCGCGGGCGCCGGGCGGCGTCAGGCGCGGCAGGCCCTGGATTTCGGTCGCGATGTTGCCACGCATGCAGGCCGCCTTCTGGGCGTCCGACATGGCCGGCGGCGGCGGTGGCGGCGGTGCCTGGCAGCCAGCCAGCAAAAGGCCCAAACCGCCCAAGAAGAGCCTGCGCATCAAGTCTCCAGCGTTATATTGGTAACGCAGGGTAATTCCGTGTTTACGGAATCGAAAGAGGCTTTGGCCGCCGGAAAGACGATATTCGGCCCGTCTTCGCCATCGCCCGCGGCCCGGTGCAATTCCGAACAGTTATATATGAATTGTACTTTTCCACCTGTGCGGGCGCAGGCCCATCACTGCACACGCCTGGCGCGCCACGGCACAGTGGCAGGCACGCCATGCGGGGGTCACCCCGTCAATAGAGGCTGCGGCCCTGCCCGTACGGCAGCACGATCTCGTCGCGGCCGACCATGTTCAACAGGGCGCGGGCGCGCTCATCGAGCTGATCACGGTCAAGCTGCGCGCCCCGCAGCCCGACCACCCGGCGTTCCATGGCATCGCGATCAGCTTCGACCCGGGCGAGGTCCGCGCGCGCGGCCGCGATTTCGGTCGTGCGCTGCTCGAACGCGATCAGGCCGCGTTCGCCATGGCGCACATGCCAGCCGAAATAGACGCACACCCCAACGAAAAAAAGCGGCAGCACCGCGTCTTTCGCGCGCCGCTTCAGCTCACGCCAGAAACCCATGGCAGTCAGCGACCCCCGAACCCCAGCCTAGAGAATCAATATCGGAGTCGCTTGGCAAGCGGCATCGCGCCCTGGCGCGGTGAAAACCGCGCCAGGAACGGTGACATCAGCGCAAGACAGTCAGCGGCGCAGCACGCCCCGGCCGGCATAGCGGGCGGCCGCGCCGAGATCCTGCTCGATGCGGATCAGCTGGTTGTACTTCGCCAGCCGGTCGGACCGGCTGAGCGAGCCGGTCTTGATCTGCCCGCAATTGGTCGCCACCGCCAGGTCGGCGATGGTCGCATCCTCGGTCTCGCCGGATCGGTGGCTCATCACCGCGCGATAGGCGGCGCGATGCGCGATCTCGACCGCGTCCAGCGTCTCCGACAGGGTCCCGATCTGATTGACCTTCACCAGGATGGCATTCGCGGTCGCCCGCTCGATGCCGAGGCGAAGCCGTTCCGGATTGGTGACGAAGAGGTCGTCGCCGACCAGCTGCACCTTGGCGCCGAGCTTGTCGGTCAGCAGCTTCCAGCCGGCCCAGTCATCCTCGGCGCAGCCATCCTCGATGGAGACGATGGGCCATTTGGCGCAGAGGCCGGCCAGGTAATCGACCATGCCGGCCTGGTCGAAGGTCTTGCCCTCGCCTTCCAGCCTGTAGGCACCGTCATGGAAGAACTCGGTCGCGGCGCAGTCGAGCGCGAAGACCACATCCTCGCCCACGCGGTGGCCGGCGGCCTCGCAGGCCTTGGCGATGAAGGCCAGCGCTTCGTCGGCCGACCCGATATTCGGCGCGAAGCCGCCTTCGTCACCGACATTGGTGTTGTGGCCGGCATCGTGCAGCGCCTTCTTCAGGGCCGCGAAGATCTCGGCGCCGATCCGGACCGCATCCGCAATGGTGCCGGCGGCGACCGGCATGACCATGAATTCCTGGATGTCGATGGGGTTGTCCGCATGCTTGCCGCCGTTGATGATGTTCATCATCGGCACCGGCAGGGTGCGGGCGAAGGTGCCGCCGACATAGCGGTAGAGCGGCATGCCGATTTCGTTCGCCGCCGCCTTGGCGACCGCGAGCGAGACGGCGAGCATCGCGTTGGCGCCGAGCCGCGCCTTGTTCGGCGTGCCGTCCAGCTCGATCATCGTCTCGTCGATCTTGACCTGTTCGGTCGCGTCCATGCCGCTGATCGCGTCATAGATCTCGCCTTCGATGTTCTCGACCGCCTGCAGCACGCCCTTGCCGCCGTAGCGGCTCTTGTCGCCGTCGCGCAGCTCCACCGCCTCATGCGCGCCGGTCGAGGCGCCCGAGGGGACGATGGCGCGACCGATCGCGCCGCTGTCGAGCACCACCTCGGCCTCGACGGTCGGGTTGCCCCGGCTGTCCAACACTTCGCGGGCGATGATGTCGGTGATGGCGGCCATGGCGGTTCCCTCCGGGGTCCTGACGGAAGGCGGATAGAGCGGGTGGCGGCGTACCGCAAGCCGGCCGCTTCAACCCCTGCCGCGACGGTCCAGATCGCGTTGCAACTGCATGACACGGCCCCGCCTGTCGCAGGGTTCGACAATATAGGCCGGAACGTCGCGGGCGATGGGCAGAGGCGAGGTGCGCGGGCGGCTATGGCCGGCGAAGCGGATATCGAGGCTGCCGCGCTCCACCCGCGTCACCTGCCCCCAGTCGCCGGCCCGGGCGGTGATCACCTCCCCCTCCTCGTCGCGGCGCAGGCGGACGAAATCCCCGGCCTCGTAAACCGGCGTCGGAAACCCTTCGCGGGAATAGTCGATGCGCATCGGGCCGGTTCTTCAGCGCCGCGAGCGGTCGAGGTCGCGCTGCCGCAGCGGGGCCGCCACGCCGCGCCCGTCGCAGGGCTCGACCCAATGCTTCGGCACGTTGCGCGCGATCGCCATCGGGGTGCTGCGCGGGCGGGAATAGCCGGCCAGATGGATATCGAGGTCCGCCGCCATCACACGCACCACCCGGCCCCATTCACCGCTGCGGAAGGTGATGATCTCCCCCAGATCGTCATGACACAGGCGCACTAGGTCCCCGGACTCGAAGACCGGTTGGGGCAGGCCCTTCTCGGAATAGGCGATCCGCATGACGGTCCAAAATGACCGCGAGATTGTGACCGAATCGTTAGCGGGCGCTCAAGGCCAATTGTCCTCGCCATCGTCGCGCCGCCCGCTGGTGGCGATCAGGCCGACGGCCCCGATGCAGACCGGCGGGATCCAGAACAGATCCTGCCATCCCGCCCCCAGCCCGCCGACACCGAGCAGGAACAGCAGCAGCGCGGCCACCCCGGCGATATTGTTCCCGCGCAGCCAGCGCCGGATCCGGGGATAGCGCTCGTGCCAGGGCATTGCGGCCCTGCCCGGCTCAGCCCTGCTTGGCCAGCCGGTCGAAGGCCATCAGGCGCGCGATCAGCGCCGGCATCTCCCGCAGCGGGATCATGTTCGGCCCGTCCGACGGCGCGTGGTCGGGATCCTGGTGCGTCTCGATGAAGACCGCGGCGCAGCCGACCGCGATGGCGGCGCGCGCCAGCACCGGTGCGAATTCGCGCTGCCCGCCGGAGGAGCTGCCCTGCCCCCCTGGCTGCTGCACCGAATGGGTCGCGTCGAAGACGACCGGATAGCCGGTCTCCGCCATGATCGGCAGCGCGCGCATGTCGGAGACCAGGGTGTTGTACCCGAAGCTCGCGCCCCGCTCGCAGAGCAGGATGTTCCGGTTGCCGGTGCTCGCGATCTTGGCCGCGACGTTCTTCATGTCCCAGGGGGCCAGGAACTGGCCCTTCTTCACGTTCACCGCGCGCCCGGTCGCGCCGGCAGCCAGCAGCAGGTCGGTCTGGCGCGACAGGAAGGCCGGGATCTGCAGCACGTCGACCGCCTCGGCCGCCGGCGCGCATTGCTCCGGCGCATGCACATCGGTCAGCGTGGGCAACCCGGTCGTCTCCCGGACCTCGGCCAGGATGGCGAGGCCTTCCGCCATGCCGATGCCGCGCTGGGCGCCGACGCTGGTCCGGTTCGCCTTGTCGAAACTCGACTTGTAGATCAGGCCGATGCCGGCATCGCGCGCCATCGCCGCCAGCGCCGCGGCGGTTTCCAGCGCATGCGCCCGGCTTTCGATCTGGCAGGGGCCGGAGATGAAGACCAGCGGCAGGTGGTTGCCGATGGCGACCGGGCCGGCCTGGACGGTGTGGGGAGTGGTCATACCAGCCTCGCCTGGCGCACCGCGGCGCCGATGAAGCCCGCGAACAGCGGATGCGGCGCGAAGGGCTTCGATTTCAGTTCCGGATGGTACTGGACGCCGATGAACCACGGATGGTCCGGATATTCGACGATCTCCGGCAGCACGCCGTCCGGCGACATGCCGGAGAAGCGCAGCCCCGCCTCCTCCAGCTTGCCGCGATAGGCGATGTTCACCTCGAAGCGGTGGCGATGGCGTTCGGAGATATCGGCCGCGCCATAGACCTGGCGCACCAGCGACCCCTCCGCGAGATGCGCGGGATAGGCGCCGAGGCGCATGGTGCCGCCGAGGTCGCCGGCCGCCTGGCGCTTCTCCATCTCGTTGCCGCGCAGCCATTCGGTCAGCAGGCCGACCATCGGCTCGGCGCAGGGGCCGAATTCGGTGGAGGAGGCGCCCTTGAGGTCGAGCAGGTTCCGCCCGGCCTCGATCACCGCCATCTGCATGCCGAAGCAGATGCCGAAGAAGGGGATCTTGCGTTCGCGGGCGAAGCGGACCGCTTCGATCTTGCCTTCCGAGCCACGCTCGCCGAAGCCGCCCGGAACCAGGATGCCGTGCACATCCTCGAGCCGCGCGACCGCCTCGGCGTCGCCGGTCTCGAAGATCTGGCTGTCGACCCAGTCGAGCTTCACCTTCACATTGTGCGGGAAACCGCCATGGGTCAGCGCCTCGGCCAGGCTCTTATAGCTGTCGAGCAGGTTGGTGTACTTGCCGACCACCGCGATGGTGACCTCGCCTTCCGGCGCCTGGATCGACTGCAGGATCCGGTTCCACGTGGTCATGTCGGGCTCGCCATAGACCGACAGGTTGAAGTGCCGCAGCACCTCGCGGTCCAGCCCTTCCTCGTGATAGCGGATCGGCACCTCGTAGATGGTGCCGGCGTCGAGCGCCGGGATCACGCTTTCCGGGCGGACATTGCAGAACAGCGCGATCTTGCGGCGCTCATTCTCCGGGATCGGGCGGTCGCAGCGGCAGAGCAGGATCTGCGGCTGGATGCCGAGGCCGAGCAGTTCCTTCACGCTGTGCTGGGTCGGCTTGGTCTTCAGCTCGCCGGCGGCGGGGATATAGGGCACCAGGGTCAGGTGGATGAAGACGCTGCGCTGCGGGCCGAGCTCATTGGCGAACTGGCGGATGGCTTCGAGGAAGGGCAGGCTTTCGATGTCGCCGACGGTGCCGCCGATCTCCACCAGCACGAAGTCGAAGCCGTCGGTCTCGGCGGCGATGACTTCCTTGATCTTGTCGGTGATGTGCGGAATCACCTGCACGGTGCCGCCGAGGTAGTCGCCCCGTCGTTCCGCCGCGATCACGTCGGAATAGATGCGCCCCGTGGTCCAGTTATCGGCCCTGGAGGCATGCACGCCGGTGAAGCGCTCATAATGGCCGAGGTCGAGATCGGTCTCGGCCCCGTCATCGGTTACGAAGACCTCGCCGTGCTGATAGGGGCTCATCGTCCCCGGATCGACATTGAGGTAGGGATCGAGCTTGCGGAGCCTGACCTTGTAGCCACGAGCCTGCAGCAGGGCGCCCAGAGACGCCGCCGCGATGCCCTTGCCGAGGGAGGAGACCACGCCGCCGGTGATGAATACGAACCGCGTCATGGGCGTCCTTCCTAGCGATATGCACGCGCGGATGCCACCCGCGAGATGCGGGTGGTCTGCCATGCGCGGCGAAGCGGTTGAAGAAGTTGGTTTAGTTGGTCGGCACCGCGGGCGGCGGCGGCGGGGCTGGCGCCACGGGGGCGGCCGGGACCGCGGCCGGCGGCGGCGAATCGAGGATTGACCGCGGGCCGGAAGCGCCACGGTTGATCAGGGCCAGCGCGATCGACAGCACGAAGAACATGGTGCCGAGAATCGCGGTGGTGCGGGTCAGCAGGTTGGCCGTGCCCCGCCCGCTCATGAAGGACCCCATCCCCTGGGAGGAGCCGACGCCGAGGCCGCCGCCCTCGCTGCGCTGCAGCAGCACGACGCCGATCAGTGCCAGGGTGACGAAGAGGTGAAGAATCAGAAGCAGGGTGGCCATGAGGCGGGCTTCTACCCGGCGTCGGCACCCTTGGCCAGAGGGTGCGGCGAGGCGGAGCCAGGGTTTCCGACCGGATTCGCCTCGCCGGCCCAGGATCGAAGCGCCGGGGCCGCCGGCGTCAGGCCGCCGCCGCCGCGATCGCGAGGAAATCGGCGGCGACCAGGCTGGCGCCGCCGACCAGGGCGCCATCCACATGCGGCAGGCCCAGGATCGCCGCCGCATTCGCCGGCTTGACCGAACCGCCATACAGCAACCGGCTCATGGGCGAGGTCAGACCACGCAGCACCGCATGGATCGCGGCGATATCGGCCTCGGTCGGCGTCCTGCCGGTGCCGATCGCCCAAACCGGCTCATAGGCGACGACGCCCCCGGCCGCGAGGAAACCTTCCGGCAGGCTGCCCTTCACCTGGCCGGCGACCACCGCCTCCGCCGCCCCGGCTTCCCGTTGCGCCAGGGTTTCGCCGACACAGATGATGGGGGTCAGCCCGGCGGCGATCGCGGCCTCCGCCTTCGCCCGCACCCCGGCATCGGATTCGGCGTGATCCGCGCGGCGCTCCGAATGGCCCAGAATGACATGCGTGGCGCCGATATCGCGCAGCATCGCCGCCGCGACATCGCCGGTATGCGCCCCCTTCGCCGCCGCATGGCAGTCCTGCGCGCCCACGGCGACCGGCTGGCCCAGCATGGCCGCGGCGACCACGTGCAGATGCACGAAAGGGGGGCAGACCAGCAGGTCGACACCGGCCGGCACGCCCGCCCGGACGGCTTCCGCCAGCGCCGCCGCCTCCCGCAGGGTGCCGTGCATTTTCCAGTTTCCGGCGATCAGGGGGCGGATTTCCGGCGTCATCATTGTGTCTCCCGTTCTTTCCAGCCGGTTAGGCCGCGCCTCGGCGTTTGGCAACCGGGGGGCGCTTCCCCTATGGTCCGCCGCCTTTTCCCGCAGTCGGACGCCAATGCTCACCGCCCTACGCAAACTCGCGGCCACCTGGTTCGCCAAGCTGCTCTTCATCCTCCTGATCGGCTCCTTCGGGATCTGGGGCGTCGAGGACGTCATCCGAAACGTCGGGCGCGACGACGCGCTGGCCCGGGTGGACGGCCTGCCGATCTCCCAGGAGGAGGCGCAGCAGGCCGCCCGGCGGGAGATCGCGCGCATCACCCGCCAGCTCGGTCAGAACTTCGACGGCAACGAGGAGATCCGGAAGGCCCTCGCCGCGCAGGCGGTCGAAGGGCTGGTGCTCGACCGGGTGATGCAAAGCCAGGCGCGGCAGCTTGGCGTCGCGGTGCCGGATGAGGCGGTGCGCAACGCCGTCTTCGCCATTCCGGGCTTCCGTGGCGTCGACGGCCGCTATTCCGCCGACATGCTCTACCAGTTCCTGCGCACCAACGACATGACCGAGCAGCAGTTCCTGGGTCAGATGCGTGGCTTCCTGGCGGCGCAGCAGATCACCGTCGCGGTGCGCAGCGGCGCCGTGGCCCCGGCCCTGATCGCCGATTCCCTGACCCGCTTCCTGCAGGAACGCCGCAGCGCCGAGGTCGCGCAGT
>DASYDR010000294.1:0-5440 GCA_036499545.1 Roseomonas sp.
CCGAGGCCCGCGACCTCGGCCGGGCGCGCCTGGTCGCGCTGGCCGCCGCCAGGGGTCTGCGCCTGCGCCTGGGCCTGGTCGGCGGGCAGCTCGGCGACGGTGACGGTCACCGTCTCCTCCTTCCCGTCACGCCAGAGCACCACCGGCACCTCGCTGCCGACACGGGTATCGGCCACGATGCGCGGCAGGTTGCGCATCTCCCGCACATCCTGGCCGTTGAAGCGCAGCACCACGTCGCCGCTGCGGATGCCGGCCTTCGCCGCCGGGCCATCTTCCTGCGCGCGGGCGATCAGGGCGCCACGGGCGCCATTGGGCAGACGCAGGCTCTCCGCGATCTCGTCGGTCACCTGCTGGATGTTCACGCCGAGCCAGCCGCGGCGGACCCGGCCGCCATCCTGCAACTGCGCCGCGATATTGCGTGCCAGGTTGGACGGGATCGAGAAGCCGATGCCGATCGAGCCGCCTGAGGGCGAATAGATGGCGGTGTTGATGCCGACCACCTCGCCCCGCATGTTGAACAGCGGGCCACCGGAATTGCCGCGGTTGATCGCGGCATCGGTCTGGATGAAGTCGTCATACATGCCCTGGCGGATGTCGCGGCCGCGCGCCGAGACGATGCCGGCGGTGACCGAACCGCCGAGGCCGAAGGGGTTGCCGATCGCCAGCACCCAGTCGCCCACCAGCGCCTCGTCCGAATTGCCCCATTGCACCGCGGTCAGCGGGTGGTCGGTCCGGATGCGCAGCACGGCGATGTCGGTGCGCGGGTCGGTGCCGATCAGCTCCGCCCGGATCGTCGTGTTGTCGTGCAGGATGACGTTGATCTCGTCGGCGCCGTCGATGACGTGGTTGTTGGTCACCACGATGCCGGCGGTATCGACGATGAAGCCCGAGCCGAGCGACTGCGCGCGGCGCGGCCGCTGCTGGTCCGGCGGCGCGCCGGGGGCGCCCGGCGGCCGGTTGCGGTTGAAGAAGTCGCGGAAGAATTCCTCGAAGGGGCTGCCCGGCGGCGCCTGCGGCACGTCCGGCGCATCCGGCCGGCCGGCACGCGCCTGCACGTTCTGGGAGGTGGAGATGTTCACCACGGCGGGCAGCAGCTGGCGCGCCAGCGGCGCGAAGCTCTGCGGCGCATTGGGCAGCGGCGCCTGCGCGTGGCCGGGCGCCGGCAGCGTGACGGCGGCGAGCGTGGCGGCGAGGAGGACGGTGGCAATGCGCAAGGGAGGCACCTCGATGTTGAAGGTCCGGACGGCGCTTCAGGTTGGCAGCGGCGTTCCGTATCGGAAGGCCCCGGCTTGCAACGAAGGGTGACATGCCGCGGCGCCGGGCGTCATCCCCCGCGTATCGCCCAGGCGACCGCGACCCCTGACACTGCCGCGATCAGCCCGCCGATCCGCAGCTGGCCCTCCGGCGCGGCGGCCAGCTTTCCCAGCACGCCGCGCATGAAGCCCGGCGCGGCGGCATAGACGATCCCCTCCAGGGCGAGCACCACGGCCACGCCCTGGAGCAGCTCCGTACCCGTCACTGGGCCGGGGCGGGCGCCGGTGCCGGAGCGGCGACCGGAGCCGGGGCCGGGGCCGGGGCCGAAGGCGGCGGCGCGGCCGCGGCGGCAGGGGCAGCCGCGGCGGGTGTCACCGCCCGGCCGAGCGGGCTTTCGCGCAGGAAGCGGAAGAACTCGCTATCCGGCGACAGCACCAGCCGGGTCTCACCGCCCGAGAAAGCCTCGCGATAGGCCTGCATGGTCCGGTAGAACTGGTAGAAGGCCGGATCGCGCTGGAAGGCCTCGGCGAAGATGCGGATCGCCTCCCGCTCGCCCTCGCCGCGCAGGATATCCGATTGCGACTGTGCCTCGGCGATCAGGACGGTGCGCTCACGGTCGGCGCTGCCGCGCACCCGCTGCGCCGCCTCCGCGCCCTCGGCGCGCAGTTCCCGCGCCACGCGCTCACGCTCGGATTGCATGCGGGACAGGATCGCCTGGGTGTTCTCTTCCGGCAGGTCGGCACGGCGGATACGGACGTCCACCACCTCCAGCCCGAAGCCGCGGGCCTGTTCGTTCACCACCCGCAGGATCTCCCCCATCACCCGGGCGCGCTCGTTCGACAGCACCGCGACCAGGGTCTCGTTGCCGAGCACGTTGCGCAACGCGGAGGCGACGATCGGCTGCAGCCGCAGCCGGATGCCGGCATCGGTGCCGCCGGAGGCCTGGTAGAAGCGCAGCGGATCGGTGACGCGATAGCGGGTGAAGCTGTCCACCACCAGGCGCCGCTGGTCGCCCAGGATCACCTCCTGCCCCGACTGGTCATAATCGAGCAGGCGGCGGTCGAAGATGATCACCGAATCG
The DNA here is from genome assembly GCA_036499545.1 of Roseomonas sp. GTDB lineage: Bacteria > Pseudomonadota > Alphaproteobacteria > Acetobacterales > Acetobacteraceae > Plastoroseomonas. Next base: position 2,336 of record DASYDR010000294.1, read on the forward strand.
ACGAAGGGCACCTTCAGCTGCAGGCCGGGCTCGCTGATCACCCGGATCGGCTGGCCGAGGCGGGTCACCAGCACGAGCTGGGTCTGGTGGACGGTGAAGAAGGTGGAGGCGGCCAGCAGCAACAGGGCGCCAAGCGCCACCAGAAGGGCGATCGAGCGGTTCATCGCGGCGCTCCCGTCGCGCGAGAGGGCGTGGTGGAGTATCCGGATGGCGACGGCGGCAAGGGCGGCGGCCGCGTGCCGGGTTCAGCCTGGCGCGGGCCCGGCGCGCGCGCGCCGTCGGCACCGCCCAGCTGCAGGAACGGCACCAGCCCCTGCAGCCGGTCGTCGATGATGATCGTCGGGTTGCGGCGGAGGATTTCCTCCATCGTCTCGATATACATGCGCCGCACCGTCACATCCCGCGCCATCTGGTAGGCGGCGAGCACGGCGGAGAAGCGCCCTGCCTCACCGCGGGCCCGGGCGGTCTGGCTGTCCCGGAAGCCGGTCGCTTCCTGGATCATCCGCTCCGCCTCGCCACGGGCGCGGGGGATGATGTCGTTGCGGTAGGCCTCGGCCTCGTTCCTTTGCCGGTCGCGGTCGGCGCTGGCGCGCTGCACGTCGCGGAAGGCATCGATGACGGCGGCCGGCGGATCGACCTTCTGCAGTTCGACGGAGGTCACGATGACGCCGGCCCGGTACTGGTCGAGGATCGCCTGGGTGCCGGTGCGCACCGCCTCGGCGATCTGGCCGCGCGCTTCGGTCAGCGCGGGCTGGATCGGGGTGCGGCCGATCACCTCCCGCATCACGCTCTCGGCCGCCGATTTGATCGTCGATTCCGGGTTGCGGGTGTCGAACAGGAATTCGCCGGCATCGCGGATGCGCCAACGCACCACGAAATCGATGTCGATGATGTTCTCGTCACCCGTCAGCATCATCGATTCCTCCACCACGTCGCGGGCGGAGGCGGCACGGCCGGAGGCGACGGGGTCGCCGCTGCGGAAGCCGATGAAGATCTGGTTCTCGGTCGTGACCCGCGGCGTCGCCGCCGATTCGATGGGCCAGGGAAGGTGGTAATTCAGGCCCGAGGGGGCGAGCTGGCCGGTATAGGCCCCGAAGCGGGTGACGACGCCGACTTCATCGGGCTCCACCCGGTAGAAGCCGGTCACGCCCCAGCCGGCGATCAGCAGGATCGCCAGCAGGCCGATGCCCTTGCCGCCGCCGCGCCGCGGCATGAAGCGGCGCACGGCTTCCTGCGCCTGGCGAATGACGTCGTCCATGTCGGGGCCACGGCCGCCCTGGTTGCCGCCGCCGGGCGGCGGGGGCGCCCCCCATGGTCCCTGCGGGCGATTGCCCCAGGGGCTCTGTCCGCCGCCATTGTTCCAGGGCATCGGGCGTTCTCTCTCCACTCATCGTCGCGGCCGGCACCTTCCCGGGGGCCAGCCGCCTTGTCCAGCATACCGGCGGTTTTCCAGCCGGGCGCCCGCGCGTCAACAGCGCGAGCCGCGCACGCCACGGCGAAGGGCGGGCACGACGGGAGAGTGATTGCGCCCCGGCGCCCCACCATGTAGGGCGCAGGCCACGATCGATACTGCCCGGCGGCTGCGATATTGGCCGGGAATGGGGGCATTTCAAGCGATGGGCGAAACATTCGAAGGCCGTATCCGCGCCGCGCTCGCCGGCCTGCGCGACCCTGCCTCGGGCCGCGACATCGTCTCGGCCGGCATGGTGCAGGGTCTCTCCACGCGCGACGGCATGGTGCAATTCGCGCTCGAAGTCCCACGCGCCCGCGCCGCCGAGCTGGAACCGCTGCGCGCCGCCGCCGAGCGTGCCGCCGCCGCGGTGCCCGGCGTGCTGTCCGTCACCGCGGTGTTGACCGCGCACCGGGAGGCGCCGGCGGCGGCCCCGCCGCGTGCGCCGGCGCATGGCCATGCGGCGCCGGCCGGCCAGGGCCAGATGCTGCTGCCGGAGGTGCGCTTCATCGTCGCGGTGGCGTCCGGCAAGGGCGGCGTCGGCAAATCGACCACCGCCGTCAACCTCGCGGTCGCGCTCGCGGCGCAGGGGCTGCGCACCGGGCTGCTGGACGCCGACATCTATGGCCCGTCGCTGCCGCAGATGCTGGGCGCCCAGGAGAAGCCGCGCACGGAGGCGAAGCAGATCGTGCCGATCACCCGCTGGGGGCTGCGGGCGATGTCGATCGGCTTCCTGGTCGACGCCGAGACGCCGATGATCTGGCGCGGTCCGATGGTGATGGGCGCGCTGGAGCAGATGATGGGCCAGGTGGCCTGGGGGGCGCTCGACATCCTGGTGGTCGACATGCCGCCGGGCACCGGCGATGCGCAGCTGACCATGAGCCAGCGGGTGCCGCTGGCCGGCGCCATCATCGTCTCGACCCCGCAGGACGTGGCGCTGATCGATGCCAGGCGCGGCATCCGCATGTTCGAGAAGGTGAAGGTGCCGGTACTCGGGCTGATCGAGAACATGAGCTATTTCTGCTGCCCGAATTGCAACCACCGGTCGGAGGTGTTCGGCCATGGCGGCGCCCGGGCCGAAGCGGCGCGGATGGGCACCGAATTCCTGGGCGAGCTGCCGCTGAAACTCGCGATCCGTGAACTCTCCGATGCCGGCACCCCGATCGTCGCGGCGCTGCCGGACAGCGAGGAGGCCGCATCCTACCGCGCCATCGCCGCGCGGATCTGGACAAAACTCAACGGAGCCGCGCCCTCCGCAGGGCCCCGGATCATGATCGATTAAAGCAGGCCCGGCGCCGCGGCCGCAGGCCGCCACCGGCTCCTGCGGAGCGAGCGCAGCGATGCTCCGGGCCGCGAACGCGGCCCGCGCGCGACCATCAGTCGCCGCCAGCGCGCCCCGACAGCGCGTCAGCCAAGCGCGCGGATGCGCGCGCCGGCGCCTGAGGGCAAAGTTATCTTCCCGTGGCACGTCCCAGGGCGAAGCCGCCGAGGAAAGTGCCGAGGAGCACGGCGCCGAGTTCGCCCACGAAGGCGTCCGCGAGCGGCAGGCCGATCAGCACCCCGGCGACCACCGCCGCCACCGCCCACCAGCGCACATGGCGCGGCACGGCCTGCGCCTTGCCGGCGCGCGGCTTGGCGGCGGGCTTCCGCTCGGC
>DASYDR010000295.1:0-5822 GCA_036499545.1 Roseomonas sp.
CGGTCTGCATCGGCTGGCGCCTCGCAGCCCGCTGGAACTGGTGGCGGCCTTTGGCCGCGGGTGTCGAGCTTTTGGTTGAGGATTGTTGGATGGACGCTCCGCTGGTCGGGATCATCATGGGCAGCCGGTCGGATTATGAGACCATGCGCCATGCCGAGGAGGCGCTGGGCGCCCTCGGCGTTCCCTTCGAATGCCTGGTGGTCTCGGCGCACCGGACCCCGGACCGGATGATCGCCTATGCCAAGGGCGCCGTCGGGCGCGGGTTGCGCGTCATCATCGCCGGCGCCGGCGGCGCCGCCCACCTGCCCGGCATGGTCGCCAGCATGACCCGCCTGCCGGTCCTCGGCGTGCCCGTCGAAAGCCATGCGCTGCGCGGGCAGGACAGCCTGCTGTCGATCGTGCAGATGCCGGCCGGCATCCCGGTCGGCACGCTCGCCATCGGCAAGGCCGGGGCCACCAACGCCGCCCTGCTCGCCACCGCCATCCTGGCCACCACCGACCCGGCCCTGGCCGAGCGGCTGGAAGCGCACCGGGCGCGGCAGACCGCGGCGGTGCCCGAGACCCCGCGGGACGCGGCGTCTTGAGCCCGGCCTCCCCCGCCCCCCTGCCCCCGAACGCCGTCATCGGCATCCTGGGCGGCGGCCAGCTCGGCCGCATGTCGGCGCTCGCGGCCGCCCGGCTCGGCTATCGCTGCCACGTCTTCGCGCCTGAGCCGGACAGCCCCGGCATGCAGGTCAGCACGGCGCGGACCGTCGCCGACTACCTGGACGAGGCGGCCCTGGTGCGCTTCGCGGCCGCGATCGACGTCGTCACCTTCGAATTCGAGAATGTGCCGGCCCGGACGCTGGAGGTGCTGGAACCCCTGGCGCCCTGCCGCCCGGGCGTGAAGGCGCTCGGCATCTGCCAGGACCGCATCGCGGAGAAGCGCTTCCTGGAAGCGGCCGGGGTCCCGGTCGCGCCCTGGCGCCCGGTCGAGAGCCTGGAGGCGCTGCGGGACGCCGTCGCCGCACTCGGCCTGCCGGCGGTGCTGAAGACCACCCGGCTCGGCTATGACGGGCGTGGCCAGGCGGTGCTGCGGACCCCGGAGGACCTGGAGCCGGCCTGGCATCGCCTGGCCCCGCGCCCCTTGATCCTGGAAGGCTTCGTGCCCTTCGCCGCCGAGGTCTCGGCCATCGCGGCGCGTGGCGCCGATGGCACGGTCGAGGTCTTCGACCTGGCCGAGAACCGCCACCACCGGCACATCCTGGATCTCAGCTTCGCCCCCGCCCGGGTGCCGGAGGCGGTCGCCGCCGCCGCGCGCGGCCATGTCGCCCGGGTCGTGGAAGCACTGGAGCTGGTCGGCGTGGCGGCGCTGGAGCTGTTCCTGCTGCCCGATGGCCGGCTGATCGGCAACGAGATCGCGCCGCGGCCGCATAATTCCGGGCACTGGACCATGGATGCCTGCCCCGCCAGCCAGTTCGACCAGCATATCCGTGCCGTCGCCGGCCTGCCCTTGGCGCCGGCCGGCCGGCATAACGATGCGGTGATGCGCAACCTGGTCGGGCCCGAGGGCATGGCCCGATGGGCGGAATTGACCGGAATGGCAGGGGTCGTGCCCCATCTCTATGGCAAGGCGGAAGCGCGCGAAGGCCGCAAAATGGGCCATGCAACGCGGCTTTTGCCGCTTGGAAGCCTGCGCGACGCACCGGATGGGGAAGCGCTGGGGGGTTTGTAGCCCTGCGTTACGCTTCGTCGGACTCTGTGGCCAAATTGCCGATCCCCCCTGTGGCTTTCCCGCCACAGCCCCCTGGAAACGCCAGGACATATGCTGACCTTTGCGGCGAAGCAGTGTTAGGGTGCTGCCACGCAGTGCAGGACTCGGTGTGCTCTGGTGAGCGGACGGTTCTCAATGCGAATGAATGCACGTCGAACGTGAGGAGATGAGGGATGAGCCTCAGAAAGGCCCTGCTGGCCGCGACCGTCCTGTCGCTGCCGGTCGCCGCCCAGGCCCAGCCGGTTACCGGTGTCTATGTCGGTGCCGGCGCGGGTGTTAACCTGCTTCAGTCCAACCGCGACCGCGGCGTCGAGATCAGCACCGACGTTGGCTATGTCGGCGTCCTGAGCGTCGGCTACGGCTTCGGCAACGGTCTGCGCCTCGAAGTCGAGGGCAGCTTCCGTTCGAACGAGGGCGACCGTGGCGAAATCCGCGCTCCGGGCGTGCGCAACAGCCGCGTCAACCTGAGCGGCAACGTGCGCTCCTACGGCGCCATGGTGAACGCGATCTACGAGTTCTCCCTGGGCCCGGTGCAGCCGTATGTCGGCGCCGGTATCGGCTATGTGTGGCAGGACCTCGACATCCGCGGCCGTGGCCCGGGTGGCGCGATCAGCCTCGATGACACCGACGGCCGCTTCGGCTTCCAGGGCATCGCCGGCCTCGCCTTCCCGATCGCCGCGGTCCCGGGCCTGGCGGTCACCGCCGAGTACCGCTTCCTCGGCACCACCGGTCACGAGTACAGCGTGAGCGGTCTGCAGGGTGGTCGCTACACCTACGACAACTACAACCACTCGATCCTGGCCGGCATCCGCTACAACTTCGGCCAGGCCGCCCCGGCCCCGGTCGCGGTTGCGCCGGCGCCGCAGACGGTCGCCCGCACCTACCTGGTCTTCTTTGACTGGGATCGTGCGGACCTGACCGACCGCGCCCGTCAGATCATCGCCGAAGCGGCTGCCGCCGCCCCGGCCGTGAACACGACGCGCATCGAAGTGTCGGGCCACACCGACCGTTCGGGCACGCCGCAGTACAACCAGCGCCTGTCCGAGCGCCGCGCGAACAACGTGGCCGCCGAGCTGGTGCGCCGCGGCATCGCCCGCAACCTGATCTCGATCAGCGCCTTCGGCGAGACCCGCCCGCTGGTGCCGACCGCCGACGGTGTGCGCGAGCCGCAGAACCGCCGCGTCGAAATCGTCCTGCGCTAATCCCGCAGTACGCGAAGGGGGCGCCTGGGAAACCAGGCGCCCTTTTCTATTGGAGCTTCGCCGATCGCGCATGCGATCAGGCTTTCCGGCCATGGGGCCGGCCGCCACGCGGGACCGCATCCGCCCCGCTGGCATGGACTGTTCCCGGTTTCACTCCGAAATCTTCCGTGAAGACGCGCCACGCGCTATGGTGCGTCGCGATGCTCCCGAGTCCGGGCATCCTGTCGTCACCGGAAGATCATGATGCGCCGTGTCGCGTTCCTCCTCGCCCTTGGCCTGACCGTGCCCGGCCTCGCCGATGCGCAGGTCCTGCGGCCGAATGATGCGGTTTCCGGCCCCTATGTGGCGGGCGGCTTCGGGCTGAACTTTTCGCAGGACACCCGCGCCACCCCGGGTGGCGATGCCGCGCTGCAGCTGCGCAACCTCGGCATCTTCCCGAACGGCTCCGTCGGCTACGATACCGGTTTCGCGGGTGTGCTGAGCCTCGGCTGGGGCTTCGGCAATGGCCTGCGGGCCGAGGTGGAAGGCAATTTCCGCCGCAACGACCTCGACACCGCGGGCGGCTTCACCGGCGCCGGCCGGCTGAACCTCAGCGGCCAGCAGGATACCTATGGCGTGATGGCCAATGTGCTGCTGGACCTCGGCAGCTTCGGCCCCGTCGTGCCCTATATCGGCGGCGGCGTCGGCTATGCGGTGACGGATTGGCGCAACATGCGTCTGCGCGGCACCACCGCCGGGGTGCGGCTCAATGCGGACGGCACCGACGGGCGCTTCGCCTTCCAGGGCATCGCCGGCTTCGCCTTCCCGCTGGATTTCCTGCCGGGCGCCGCGGTGACCGCGGAATACCGCTTCTTCGGCACGCTCGGCCCGAACATTCCGCTCCGGGTGGAGAATGCCGCCACCGGTGCCCGCATGGCCGGCGGCAGCATCGACACCGAGAACTACAACCACTCCCTGCTGCTCGGCATCCGCTACGCCTTCAACGGCGCGCCGCCGGCTCCGCCCCCCGCGGAGCCAGGCCCCGCCCCCACCGCGGTGCGTACCTTCCTGGTCTTCTTCGACTGGGATCGCGCCGACCTGACCGAACGCGCGCGCCAGATCATCGCCGAGGCCGCGCTGAACGCCCGCCGCACCGGCGGCAGCACGCGGATCGATGTCGCGGGCCATGCCGACCGCTCCGGCACGCCGGATTACAACCAGCGCCTGTCGCAGCGCCGCGCCGATCAGGTGGCCGGGGAATTGGTGCGCAACGGCGTCGATCGCGGCGACATCGCGATCACCGCCTTTGGCGAGACCCGGCCGCTGGTGCCGACCGCCGATGGCGTGCGCGAGCCGCAGAATCGCCGCGTGGAAATCATCCTGCGCTGAAGCGGCGCCCGGCAGCCGGCTGCCCGCGCATCAAGACAACCCAGGCATGAAAAAAGGGGGCCTCGCGGCCCCCTTTTCCTGCATCGCGTCCGGGATCAGCGGGCGCGGCGGCGGGTCGTGCGGGTGGCCGCGGCGCGGGTCGCGCGGGCCGGCGTCGCGGCGCAGGCTTCCGGGCGCATCGTCGTCACGATGTTGCGCTCGACCATCAGCTGCGCGAGCTGCTCGTCGTTCGGGCTGCTGATCGCCTGCTGGTAGAGCGCGGCGTTGTCGCGGCAGATGAAAGCTTCCGAGCGGGCCGCATCCTGGTCATGCGCATTGGCCAGCTCGGTCGAATACATGTCGAAGCGGCGCACGGCCTGGGCGCCATAGGCACGGCGGAAATAGGTGATCGAGGTGCGATAGGCGCCGGCCAGGTCAGCGCGATGCCGCTCGACGAAGGTGCGGTAGGTGTCGTCCTGCCGGCAACGGATGGCGATCACCGCCAGGTGGCTCTGCAGCGCGTGCACTTCGAGCGCGGCGCGCTCCGCCGGCTGGGCGCAGGTATCGGCGATGGCGGGCGCGGCAACCATCAGGGCCGCGGCGCCGGCGAGCAGGATATGGGCGAACTTCATGCGACCCGATCTCTCCGAGGAATGACCGCAGCCTTATACACGCTCCGCCCCCGTGCCGGAAGCGCTCGGCGCGCTGTCAACCCTGCCGTAACAAGGATTTGGCGTTGGAATCCGACAAACGACTCGAAGCAACGGATGCCAGGCGGCCGGAAGGTCAGGCCGCGGGGCGCCTCGGGCGTGACAGGCGGGCAAGCCCGGCCAGCCGGCGGTCCAGGAATGCCGCCGTCGCCGCCATCCCGGGATCGTCATCCTGCAGCCAGAAGGCCAGGGTCGCGCCGTAGACGGCACCAAGCGTCGCCCGGCGCGTGTACCAGGAAAAATCGGCGGAGCGGTCACCGGCGGCATGCCAGATGGCGCTGGCGGTGCGCGCGGCGCCCCGCGCCCCGACGGCCAGGTTCCAGGGCAATGCGAGCTGCGCCAGGGCCCGGCGCACCGCATCCTTGTGCGGCGCCGCCTGCTCGAGCCGCAGCAGGATCAGGCGGCGAATCCGGCCGGGGGTGCGGAACGTGGCCAGGTCTTCCTGCCCGGCCGCCGCCTCCATCTGCCGGTCGGCGAGGTCGAGCCAGGCCTCCACGGCGCCGATCGGGCCGGTTGGAAAGAGCCAGGCCTCGCTTTCCGGATCCTCCCCGGCATGCCGCAGCCCGGCCCGCAGGGCGGCCCGGGTCCAGCCCAGGGCCGGCACATGCGGCAGGGCGGCCCGGATCGCCCTGTCCCGCTCCGCACTGCGCTCGATGGGCATCATTGGCCGTCCCTCGCCTGGGCCTGGGCCTGGGCCTGGGCCTGGGCCTCCGCGGCGACGCGGGCCAGTTCCTCGGTGAAGCCGATCCGCGACAGATCGGCCATGCGCGAAAGGTAGAGGATGCCGTCGAGGTGGTCGTTCTCGTGCTG
>DASYDR010000296.1:0-9347 GCA_036499545.1 Roseomonas sp.
AGGCTGTTCCGATCATGAGGCATTCCGCGAACGGGCCGCTGCGCGTCGGCATCGGCGGGCCGGTAGGGTCCGGCAAGACCGCCCTGATGGAGGTCCTGTGCAAGCGCTTCCGCACGGCCTACGACATCGCCGCCATCACCAACGACATCTACACCCGGGAAGATGCGGAGTTCCTGACCCGCTCCGGCGCGCTGGAACCGGCCCGCATCATGGGTGTCGAGACCGGCGGCTGCCCGCATACCGCGATCCGCGAGGACGCCTCGATCAACCTCGCCGCGGTGCAGGAGATGGTGGAGCGCTTCCCGAAGCTCGAGCTGCTGTTCATCGAAAGCGGTGGCGACAACCTGGCCGCCACCTTCAGCCCGGAACTGGCGGACCTCACCCTCTACGTCATCGACGTTTCGGCCGGCGACAAGATCCCGCGCAAGGGCGGGCCGGGCATCACCCGCAGCGACCTGCTGATCATCAACAAGATCGACCTGGCGCCGCTGGTCGGTGCCGATCTCGGCGTCATGGACCGCGATGCCCGGAAGATGCGCGGCCGGCGTCCCTTCCTGTTCACCAACCTGAAGGCGAACCAGGGCGTGGCGGAGATCGCGGCCTTCATCCTGGAACAGGGCGGCATCACGGCTTGAGCCCGGGGGCGGGTCGCCGCATTCTTCGCCTCTTCCCTGTTTCGTGAGACCACCGGCATGACCAGCATCGCGCTTCCCCCATCATCCCCCGCCGCCTGGCCGCGGCAGCCGGCCGATGCGCTGGGCTTCGATCCGGCGAAGCTGGCGGGCGCGGTCGATTTCGCCGCGGCGCGGGAGACGCCCTGGCCGAACGACATCGCCGCCCATATCGCCGGCGGCTATTTCGAAGGCCCGCCCTTCAACGAGATCCTGGGCACGGTCAGCCCGCGCGGGGCGCCGAACGGCCTGATCACCCGCAATGGCGTGCAGGTCGCGTCCTGGGGCGATACCCGCCAGGTCGACATGACCTTCTCGGTCGCCAAGTCCTACCTCTCGCTGCTCGCCGGCATCGCGCATGGCGACGGGCTGATCGGCGACCTGGACGAGCGGATCGGGGAGACGGTGCGGGATGGCGGCTTCGACAGCGCCCAGAACGCGCCGATCACCTGGCGCCACATCCTGACCAATACCTCCGAATGGGAAGGCGAGCTGTTCGGCAAGTCGGAGCTGATCGACCGCGGCCGCGACCTCGCCGCCGAAGGCCGGGGCCAGAAGGGCCTGCCGCGGCCGATGCAGGCGCCGGGCACGCATTGGGAATACAACGACGTGCGCGTGAACCGGCTGGCGCTGGCGCTGCTGCGCCGCTTCGGCCGGCCGCTGCCGGAGGTGTTCGCGGAACGGATCATGCGGCCGATCGGGGCGTCGGCCGACTGGCGCTGGGAAGGCTACCGGACGAGCTGGCTGGATATCGGCGGGCGCCGCGTGCAATCGGTCTCGGGCGGCGGGCATTGGGGCGGCGGCTGCTTCATCCATGCCGAGGACCAGGCGCGCATCGGGTTGATGATGCTGCAGCGGGGCGCCTGGGGCGGCACCCGCATCCTGCCCGAAAGCTGGATCGCGGAGAGCGTGGCGCCCTGCGCCCTGAACCCCAGCTACGGCTTCCTCTGGTGGCTGAACTCGACCGGCGCGCGGGTGCCGAGTGCCGCGAAGGACGCGGTCTTCGGCTTCGGCGCCGGCGGCAACGCGACCTGGATCGATCCGGGCACCGGCATTGTCGCGGTGTGGCGCTGGATGGACCCGGCCGCGGTCGATGGCTTCGTCGGGCAGGTGCTCGGCGCGCTTCGCTAGGCTAAGCATCGCTTTACGAAGCCGGGGCGTCGGGTGTAGGCGCGGGGCAGCAAAGACGCCCTGGAGGAAAACGCCGATGACCGACGCCCTGATCTGCGATGCCGTGCGCACGCCCATCGGCCGCTATGCCGGCGCCCTGGCCGCGGTCCGCACCGACGACCTCGGCGCCATTCCGCTTAAGGCGCTCAAGGATCGCAACCCGGGTGTCGACTGGGCGGCGGTCGAGGATGTGATCTTCGGCTGCGCCAACCAGGCGGGCGAGGACAACCGCAACGTCGCGCGCATGGCGGCACTGCTGGCCGGCCTGCCGGAGACGATCCCGGGCGGCACGGTGAACCGGCTCTGCGGGTCCGGCATGGATGCGGTCGGCATCGCGGCGCGGGCCATCAAGGCGGGCGAGGCGGAGCTGATGATCGCCGGTGGCGTCGAGAGCATGACCCGCGCGCCCTTCGTCATGGGCAAGCAGAGCGAGGCCTTCGGCCGCAGCGCCGAGGTTTTCGACACCACCATCGGCTGGCGTTTCGTGAACCCGAGGATGAAGGCGCAATACGGCATCGACGCGATGCCGGAGACCGCCGAGAACGTGGCCCAGGATTTCCAGGTCGACCGCGCCGACCAGGATGCCTTCGCCTGGCGGTCGCAGCAGCGTGCCGGCCGCGCCATCGCCGCCGGCCGCTTCGCGGAGGAGATCGTCGCGGTCACCATTCCGCGCCGCAAGGGTGAGCCGGTGGTCGTCGACACCGACGAGCATCCGCGCCCCGAGACGACGCTGGAGGCGCTGGCGAAGTTGCCGACGCCCTTCCGCCGGGAAGGCGGCAGCGTCACCGCCGGCAATGCCTCCGGCGTCAATGACGGCGCCTGCGCGATGCTGGTCGCGTCCGCTGCCGCCGCGGCCCGGCACGGGCTGACGCCGCGGGCGCGGGTGATCGCGGTGGCGACCGCCGGCGTCGCGCCGCGCATCATGGGCTTCGGTCCGGCGCCCGCGGTGCGCAAGGTGCTGGCCAAGGCCGGGCTCAGCCTCGCGGACATGGACGTGATCGAACTGAACGAGGCTTTCGCCGCCCAGGCCCTGGCGGTGACCCGCGATCTCGGCCTGCCCGACGACGCCGAGCATGTGAACCCGAATGGCGGCGCCATCGCGCTCGGCCATCCGCTGGGCATGAGCGGCGCGCGCCTGGTGCAGACCGCGGTCGCCGAGCTGCATCGCCGCCAGGCGCGCTATGCGCTGACCACCATGTGCATCGGCGTCGGCCAGGGCATCGCCATGGTGATCGAGCGAGTGTGAATCGTGTAAGCCAGGTGGCCGATTTGGCCCCCGGTCCTCGGACGCCCAGGCGCCCAGTCTGACGAAAAAGGCCCTGTCCGCGTCGCGGGCAGGGCCTTTGCCGTTGGTGGAGCCGGCCGCGCTCAGCGCGGCCGGGAGGTTCCGTTGTCCCAGGGGACGCGCGCGGCCTCGCGCAGCGCCTCGGTACGGCTGATGCCGATGTCCTTCAGCATGCGCTCATCCATTTCCAGCAATTGCCGGCGGGTGGTGATGGCATGGAGCGCCTCCGCGGTCGCGGCCACGAAGGCGCGGACCACACCCCGGGAACGCCGGGCGGCGAGGGGAAAGGAGACGACGGAAGCGGACATCGGGAGGACCTCCTTGGGGTTCGATGCAGCGATATCCTCCTGTAGCGCTTGGAATAAGGGAAATGCTTTGTATTGAAGCGAAGCATCAGGTAAATTGATGTGGTCATGCTCGCGCTGCCCCCTGGCCTCGATCCCGACCTGCTGCGGGCCTTCGTGCTGATTGCCGAAGGCGGCAGCGTCACGCGCGCCGCCGAACGCGTCGGCCGCACCCAGTCCGCCGTTTCCATGCAGATGAAGCGGCTGGAGGAGACGCTCGGCCGCACCCTGCTGACGCGCACGCCGCGCGGCCTGACGCCGACGCCGCACGGCGCCTGGCTGCTCTGCCGGGCGCGCATGGTGCTGGCCCTGAACGACGAGATCGTCAGCGGCTTCCGCGACCCGCCGCTGGTCGGCCAGGTGAAGCTCGGCACCCCGGATGACTACGCCCTGCGCTGGCTGCCCGGGATCCTGGCCCGCTTCGCCGAGACGCATCCTTCGGTCGAGGTCGAGGTGATCTGCCTGAACTCCGACATCCTGGCCCGGCACTTCGCCGAGGGCGCGATGGACCTGACCCTGCTGACCGAAGGCCATGTACAGCCCGGCTGGACGGCGGAGGAGGTCTGGCGCGGGCCGCTGCAATGGGTCGGCAGCGCGCGCCATGCCGCGCATCGGCGCGATCCGCTGCCGCTGGCGCTGGCGCATGATGGCTGCACCTGGCGCGGCGCCGCGCTGGGCGCGCTGGAGCAGGCCGGCCGATCGGCCCGCGTCACCTACAACAGCGCGACCCAGACCGGTTGCTTCGCGCTGACCCTGGCCGGGCTCGCGGTCACCGTCAGCACCCCGGCACCGCTGCCGGACGGGTTGATCTGGCTGGGTGATTCGGACGGCATGCCGAAACTGCCGTCGATGGGGATCGAACTGGTGCAAAGCCGGGCGGCGCTCGGCACGCCCGGGGCGCGCGCGCTGGCGGACGGCATTCGCCAGGGCTTCGCCCTGATGGATGGCTGATCAGCCCGGGGACGGCGGATCGATTGTTATCGAATATTGCGTGACATACCTGGTCGCTGGGTAAGAAATTCGTGGAATTATCCGTAATTCGCGATTGATGCGGATAGTGTTTGCCGCCCACGGCGCCGGATGCTTAAGCCACACGGTGCGGTTGCGCCTGTGTCGTGCCCTGGCCATGGCGGGCCGGGGGATGGCCGGGCCGGCACGGGGGCAGATGGCCGGCATGAAGGGCGACCCGATACCGTTTCCACAGGCCGCCGATGGGGCGCTGCCGTTCCAGCGTGCCGTCGTCGTCCATGCCGTGATCCTGGGCGGCGTCATCTTCCTGGCTTCCCTGTTCGGCATCCTGACGCGCCCGGTCGGCCAGCTCGCCGCCTTCTGGCCGGCCAATGCGCTGATGCTCGGGCTGATGGCGCGCAATCGGCAATTCGCGACGCCGCTGGCCTGGGTCGCGGCGGGGCTGGGCTTCGTGGCGGCCGATCTCCTGACCGGGGGCGGGCTGCGGATGACGTTGCTGCTGACTGCGGCCAACATGGTGGGCGTCCTGGCCGGCGGCCGGATGCTGCTGCGCCTCGACCCCGCCGATCGGGGCCTGTCGCGGCCGACGGCGGTGTTGCAGCTCTGCCTGGTCGCGACCGCGGGTGCCTTCGGCGCCGCGATGATCGGCGCGGTGGTCTCGCCCATCATCATCGGCGGCACGGTGCTGCAGGGATGGGTCTTCTGGTTCGTCACCGAGCTGGTGAACTACGTGGCGCTGCTGCCGGTGATCCTGACCGCGCCGGATCTCCGCCGGGCCTGGCGCGGCCGGCGGGCGCGGCCGGATTGGGAACCGGTGGCGATGGCGGCGCTGGCGCCGGCCGGCCTGTTGCTGCTCTCCTGCGTCGCGGGCATCGTCGTGGACGGGCCCGGCGCGGTCGCCTTCCCGGTGCCGGCGCTGCTCTGGTGCGCGCTGACCTATCGCCTGTTCACCACCACGGCGCTGACCCTGCTGTTCAGCATCTGGGCATTGCTGGCGATATCCTCCGGGTGGCTGGAGATGCCGATCGACGATGAGCGGCACACGCTGCTGTCGCTCCGCCTCGGCGTCACGCTGATGGCGCTGGCGCCGATCACCGTCGCCAGCGCGACGGCGGTCCGGAACGAGTTGCTGCACAGGCTGCAGCATGTGGCGGCGCATGACCAGCTGACCGGCCTGCTCAACCGCAGCGCCTTCACGGCGCGGGTCGCGACCGCGATGCGCCAGCTCGCCGGGCGGAAGCGGCCGGCGGCGATGCTGATGATCGATATCGACCACTTCAAGACGATCAATGACCGCTTCGGCCATGCCGGCGGCGACCAGGTGCTGGCCGCCTTCGCGGCGCGGGTGGGCGCCTGCCTGCGCGACACCGATGCCTTCGGACGGCTGGGCGGCGAGGAATTCGGCATCCTGCTGCCCGATTGCCGGGAGGATGAGGCGGGCGGCATCGCCGAACGCATCCGCGCCGCCTTCGCCGATGGCCCGATCCTGCTGAAGGACGGCCGCACGCTCCGTGCCACCGCGAGCATCGGCGTGGTCTTCGCGGCCCTGGCGCCGACCGATGCGGAAACCATGCTGCTGGCTGCCGATGACGCGCTCTACCGGGCCAAGGCGGCCGGTCGCAACCGGGTGGAGGAGGGTGTCTTCGCCGCCCGCCCGCGCGCGGTGGCGGGCTGATCCCCGCTGGCCTCATACCAGCGGTCATGAAGAATGACCGGTGGTATTGAGTCATATTTTGCGCGCCGCCGCCGGCCAACCCGGCCGCCGGTATCAGCCGGAAGCGTGCGCCCCGTAGTCCAGCTTGCGCAGGCGGCGGCGGAAGCCCGCGACGATCGACGCCGCGACCGCTTCCGGGAAGCCATCCGGCAGCGCGGCGGTGACGGTCGCGATCGCGGGCTCCGCCGCGGCCTGGATCGCCGCGAAGACCTGGCGCAGCAAAGCAGGGTCGATGCCGGCCCTGGCCGCGGTCTGCGCGAAGTGCCGTGGCAGGATGGCCTCGACGCCGTAGTGGCGGCTGTCGCCGGCCGACATCGCGAGCTTCATCTGGTTGCGCCGCACCTGGCCGGCATCGGCGCTCGGCTGGGCGGAGACGATGTCGTAGAGCGGCGCCAGCCGGAAGCGGCCGCCGGGTGAGAGACGCAGGCTGAAGTTCTTGGCATGCCCGTCCGTCGCGCCGAGCAGCCAGAAGACGATGACGGCCTTCAGGAACAGCGCCGCATCGCCTTCGGGATCGTCGCTGCCCTTGAGGAGGTCGAGGATCGCCGCGATCCCCGGGCCGCCATCCGACTGGTATTTCCGCGTGGGCGGCACCGAGAGCGCCTGGCAGCAGTCCTCCTGCGGCAGGCGCAGCAGGCGCTGGTCCCGGGTCCAGAGGCGATCGAAGCGCTCGACCAGCAGCACGCGCCGGCCGCCGAAACTCCCGATCTCGACCGATGCGCTGGGCAGCCCGAGGGCGGCTGTCAGCCGCAGGCAGAGGAACTCGTTCTCGACGCTGGAGGAGAGGTCGAGGCCGTTCGGCAACTGCCCGATCTGCGGCTTCAGGATATGCGTCGTCGCGGTGCTCGCCAGGGGCTTGTGCCAGCGGCCCTGCCAGGACAGCAGCGCCGTCTTCTCCTGCGCGCCGGCGATGGCGATGCGGAAATCCTGATCCTCGCCGAGGCCGAGCGGTGCGGTGGCGAGATCGCCGAGCAGGCGGGCGATCGCCGCTTCGTCGATCGGCTTGCCGTCCACCGCGCCGGCCGCGCCCGGCGCCTGGCCGTCGGGGAGGAATTGCAACGCGCCAACGCAGTCGCGGCCGGTGGCGGCGAGCAGGCTATAGGCATCGGTGCCTTCGGCCCGCACGCGTTCCGCCACGCGGCGGCGGATGGCGTCGCTGTCTGGCAGCAGGTTGTCGAAGACCGCGATGACCGGCGCGCCGATATGCCGATCCTCCCGCAGCGGCAGCGAGAGGGAGACGGGCAGGGCATGCTCCCAGCCGAGCCAGCCGGCATCGTACTGGAAATCGATGGCGCCGCTCGCCTGCCGGTGCAGTCGCCCGACCAGGCGGCTGTTCAGGAAGACGCTGAGCGGCGCGTGCCGCTTCGGCCGCGGCATCAGAACAGCGTCTCGATATCCGCGGGCGCCGCCTTGGTCCGGGGCCGGATGACGCATTCGAGGTCGAGCGCCGCCAGCATGTCGCAGATCGTGCTGAGCTGGGCGCCCGGCGCGCCGCCCTCGACATCGGAGATGGTCGCCTGGCGCAGGCTGGTCTTCTCGCCGAGGCGCGTCTGGTTGAGGCCGAGCGCGCGGCGCCGGCGGCGCAGCGCGTCACCGATCTGCTTGGGCGTGCGGGCAATCTGCTCCATGGCGCATTCTCCAGGGGATGCGTCAGGATATACGGCAAAGCGAATAAAAATCAATATACGCTGTGGCGCTTAATCACAAAATATGCGCCAGGACGCATAATTACTCATTATGCGCTTTGCCGTATAAAGATCACTCCTCCAGCGCCTGGTAGACCAGCATGTTGACCAGCCGGCGGTAGCGCTTGCGCATTTCGCCCGGGGCATGCGCCATGAAGACCACCGCGAGGCCGGCCGCCGGATCGACCCAGAAATTGGTGCCGAAGACGCCGCTCCAGCCGAACAGGCCCGGATTGCCGAGCAGGCCGGCGACGCCGACCCGGGTGCGCACCGCGACCGTCAGGCCGAAGCCATAGCCGGCCAGCGAGGCGTCGAAGCTCGCCAGCGTGTTGCGCGTGCCTTCGCCCAGATGGTCGCTCGCCATCCAGTCGACGATGCGCGGCGCCAGCACCTGTTCCTTCCCCCAGCGGCCGCGGTCGAGCAGCATCTGCGCGAAGCGGAGGTAATCGCCGGCGGTCGAGGTCAGGCCGGTGCCACCGGGATCCATCGCCCCCGGCGCGGTGAACAGCGGCACCGCCTGCGCATTGCCGGTCAGCGGATCCTGCGCGAAGGGCTTGGCGACGCGCGCGACCCGCGCCTCGGTGACCACCTGGCCGGTCTCGGCCATGCCGAGCGGGGCGAAGATCCGCTCCCGCATCGCATCCCCCAGGCGCTGGCCGGCGGCGCGCTCGGCCACCAGGCCAAGCACGTCGGTCGAGAAGCCGTATTCCCAGACGCTGCCCGGCTCATGCCGCAGTGGCAGGCCGGCGAGCAGCGCTTCGGCCTGGTCCGAGGTGGCATTGCCCTGCAGCCAGCCGGAGCCGGCCGGATAGGCGGCATGCACCGCGGTGGTGCCGCGGCCGGGGCCGCCATAGACGAAGCCGGTGGTGTGGCGCATCGCATCCTGCACCGTCATCACCGTCGCGGCCGGGCGCGTCTCGATCGGGCCGGTGCCGGACAGCATGGCCTGGCTTTCGACCGCGACCCGCATCTTCGCGAAGGCGGGCAGCCAGTCGGCGACCGGATCGCTCGGCAGCAGCCGGCCTTCCTGCATCAGCGACAGCGCCGTCGCGCCGGTGACCGGCTTGGTCATCGAGGCGATGGAGAAGATCGCGTCCGCGCGCATGGCGCTGCCGGTCGCGGGATCGAGCTGGCCGACCGCCTCGGCATGCACCAGCCGGCCATGCCGGGCGATGGCGACGACGGCGCCGGGCAGGCGCCTGGCTTCCACTTCCCGGTTCAGCGCCGCGCCGAGCCGGGCGAGGCGGGTCGCGGAGATGCCGAGCGATCCGGGCTCGGCCGTCGGCAGCGGCGGATCGGCGAAGGCGATGGTGGCCATGGGACGGCTCCTCTGACGCTTGGCGTTCTGTCAGGGGAGCCTGCACCCGCTCCGCGGGGCCGTGAAGGGGCGGCCTGGTCGATGGAGCGTCCGATCCAGGCCTCCGGGACCTTCGTCCCTATGGTCATCGGACGCCTTATCGACGGAGCGCCCGATTCAGACCTTCGGGCCATTCGGCCCTACGCTCATCG